>JAIFLN010000042.1 GCA_020049045.1 Spirochaetota bacterium
AGAAGGAACAGCTTTCGCACCACATCGCCGCTGTCATCAAGCCGTATGGTCGACTGAAGTCCCTGGATTTCCCCCAAGGATTTCATCGCTTTGCGCAGTTCCTCCGGCTGCGATGACCCAGCCTTTTTCAGAGCTGCCAAAAGAACTGTGGCCGCATCGTGAGCGTAAACTGCCGGAAAGCCTGGTTCTTCACCGTAAATTTTCTGGAAGGACTCTCGGAAGGCCAGCCAGCCTGGATTTTGGCTCTGGCTGTCATAAATACTCACAAAAACAATCCGTTCAACCTGACGGCACCCCAGGGTCAGAATGTCAGGAGTCATGGCCCAGGGAGGGCACAACAGTGGTTGCATCATGCCGAGACGGGCCAACTGCTGTCCAACCTGGGCCGTGTCGTAGCCGCTGGCCAGTACCAAATAGGCCGAAGCCTTACCAAGGGCTTGGGCGAGGGCTGGAAAATCCGGCTTCAGTCTCAGATCAAATTCAACAGGAGCCCGTACTGTTCCACCGGCCGCTTCCATTTTGGTCCGGAAGGTTTCATAAACTGGCGAGGTATAGGCTCCGTTGCTGGTCTCCCGCAGAACTGCCACGTCCTTCAGCTGTTGTTCGAGGGCATAGTCGGCCAAGACAGCCCCCATTTCTGTGTTGGGAGTAATGACCCGGAAAAACCAGTCATCCAGGCCCGATACCGAGGTTGCGCTCACGGTAGGACTGATAGTCAGAATTTGCTGCTCATTCAAGAAGGGCAAAATCGTACCGATGACGGTACTGGCCACCGGGCCTACGACAGCCGACACCCCTTCGCTGCGGAATTCCTGGTATGCAGCCAAGCCCGCGGCAGGTTCGTTCTTATCATCTTTCACAACCATTTCGAGAGTGCGGCCACCGATGCCGCCGGCCTGATTAGCCTCACGCAAGGCCAGTTCGAGCCCCTTTCGGGCTCCGTTGCCAAGCTCCGAAACCGAGCCGGTCAGCCCGGCTAGAAAACCGATCTTGATGGGGGTGGGAGGAGAACATCCGGCCAAGACCAATCCAATGACCAACAAGGGAATGGACCTAAGAGACATGATAAAATCTCCTTCTTCCCAATTTTAATGAACCGTCACCATAGAAACAAGCTGAGATTCTTTGCACCGGGGCTGAGTGTGAGTATTTTGGTTCCATGGCTCTGACCGTCCGGCTGCACCGGTCCCTTTCAGAAATTCCTCAGGCCGAATGGGACGCCCTGACCGCTGCTTCACCCACACCGGTATTTGATTGGTCTTGGCTCAACTTGCTGGAAACGGCAGGGGGTCTCGACAGTGAGCATGGATGGACAGCTTTGCACTTGGCCCTCTGGCGGGGGACAGACCTCGTTGCCGCGGCACCGCTTTACGGCAGAGGAGACAGCTGGGGTGACTTTGTCTACGATTTTGCCTTCGCCGACGCGGCCCAGAGGATGGGGGCCTCCTGGTACCCCAAACTGGTGGGGATGTGCCCCGCCACTCCTTCGGTGGGTTGGAAGGTGTTTGTGCGTCCGGGGGAGGACGTCGAATCGCTCGAGGCCCGCTGGTTTGCCGAAGCCGACGCGCTGGCACGAAAGGTCGGCGCGGTTGCTCTTCAGGCGAATTTTACCGACCCGGCTTGGTCAGACCCCCTGCCCGGTCCCTGGCACCGCTGGAGCCATCAAAATTTTCTCTGGAACAACGGTCAGCACTCCGGCTTTGACGGCTACTTGGCCACCTTTGATAAAAACCAGCGGCGCAACATCAAGCGGGAACGACAAAGCCTGGCAAACCAGGATCTCACCCTGAAAATCGTTTCGGGAGACGAGATCCCCGAAGCCTGGTTCGCCCTCATGGGGCAGCTGTACGACAGGACCAATGACCAGTTTGGACCTTACGCTGCCCGCTTTTTGGAGCCGTCCTTCTGGGCGGCCTTGGGTTCAATCCGGCCCCTTCTGTCGTTTTCAGCGACTTTCCACAAGAACGACCCCCTCCCCATGGCCCTTGGTTTTCTCCTTGGCAAAAACGGGCGGCTGGTGGGCCGCTATTGGGGCGAACGGGAACACTTTCCCGATCAGTACTTCAATGTCTGTTATTACGGCCCTATCGAAGAAACGATACGCCGAGGTTGGAAGGACTTCGATCCGGGAGCTGGCAGTGAGCTCAAAGTTCGGCGGGGGTTTCTCTCGGAACGCAATGTCAGCCTCCACCGGTTTTACGACCCCGCCGCTGACCGCCTGTTTGGCACTTATCTGGGGCGTCTAAACCGCCAGGAGCAAGCCCGCATCGATGCCCTCAACGAGGCAGTTCCCTTCGCGCACCGATCAAACTAGCAGCCGTAACGCTCACAAGAATGAGAGCGCCGCCGGCCAGGGTCCACCCCGACGGCGACTCGCCCAGGAGCAGAAACACCCATACCGGGTTAAAAACCGGCTCGATGACTGCCAGAAGGTTGCCTGTCACCGCCGACACCCGCCGGATGCCGTAACTGAAAAAGACGGCCGCCAGTCCGATCTGACCGATTCCCAGCGCGACGATGGCCGCCACCGAACCGGGAGTGAACTCCGGAGGTTCCTGAAAAGCGGCCAGACCAAGGGCCACGACGGCGCACAGGATGTGTGACAACATCAGAGACTGCAGGGGTGTCCCATCCTTTTGCATCCGGGTGAATAGAAACACAAAGCTGAAAGCCAAACCCGAAACCAGCGCGGCCAGATTCCCCCAAAGGGCTCCAGGACCCAGTTTGTCGGCAAAGAGCAGAACCAAACCCGCCACCGTGGCTATCAAAGCCAGAATCTGTTCTTTGTGGATCTTTTCTTTCAAGACAAAGACGGCCAGAAAAGCCGTTGCCACGGGTGCCCAATACTGAATCAAAATTGCGTTGGCCGAGGTGGTCATCTTGTTGGCCACGACGAACAGCAACATGCAAATGGCGTTGGCCACCGCACCTCCCACCAAGGGCCAGCTCCAGTTGAGTTTCAGGGTTCTCACAATGGTCAGAAGAAAGGCTGTGGCTATCAAACTTCGAAAACCAGCGATCCAGAGAGGGTTCCAATCGATGAGTTTGATGAACAGTCCGGCGGTACTCCATAAAAAAGCGCAGGTCATCATGGCCAGAGCTCCGGCCAAAGCGGGGGAAAGGCGGTGTTGCATAAGCCATGGTAGCCAGTCTTGGTGGACTTTTCCAAGGGGAAGAACCACATTGAGCATAGGAGATTTTCATGGAACCCCGCATGCCGGCGCTCTTTATCGGTCACGGTGACCCAACGCACGCCCTGAGAGACAATGCTTTCACCCGCAGCCTCAGCACTCTGGGAGCGTCGCTGAACCCCCGGCCCAAGGCCGTTCTGGTGGTCTCGGCCCATTGGCTGACCAAGGGCACCTGGGTCAACTTGGCCGGACACCCCGAAACCATTTATGACTTTGGCGGCTTTCCTGATGAGCTGTACAAAGTGATTTACCCCGCCCCCGGGGCACCCGAGCTTGCCCGGAAAACAGCCAGTCTTGACCCGCGCATCGGTACAACCGATCAGTGGGGTCTGGACCACGGAGCCTGGACGGTACTGAAGCACCTGATTCCCAAGGCCGATATTCCTGTATTCCAGCTCAGCATCGATTACCACCAGCCGATGAGCTACCACTTCGACCTGGCCAGAAAACTTCAGGGACTGCGTTCAGAAGGAGTTTTAATTGTCGGCAGCGGAAACCTTGTGCACAACCTCCGCCTGGCTTTCTCGAGGGGGTTGGATGCGGCACCTTACGATTGGGCCGTCGATTTTGACCTCTGGTGCAAGGAAAAGCTGGAATCACGCGATTTCGATTCGCTGATTGACTGGGAAAAAGCAGGCGATATGGCCTCCAAATCGATCCCCACTGTGGACCACTACGTTCCACTTCTTTATACTCTGGGGGTCGCCGACAGCACCGAATCTCTCAGCTTTCCCTACGAGGAAGTGGTCTCGTCGCTGAGCATGCGCTGCGTCAAAATCGGCTGAACCCAGGGGGCACCATGCAGACCGACGGAATCAAAATTTTTGCCGGCAGCTCGGGACTGCCCTTCGCCCGGGGCATGTGCCGTGCCCTGGGGACGCAGCTCGGTCAGGGCGATGTTCGCAAATTCAGCGACGGCAACCTTTTTGTCCGGGTCGGTGAAAGTGTCCGGGGACAGGATGTGTACCTGGTTCTTCCCATTGCCCTGAACCCCAACGACGAATTTACCGAGCTTCTTTTCTGGATGGATGCGTTCAAGCGCGCCAGTGCTCAGTCAGTAACCGCCATCATGCCTTACTTCGGCTATGCCAAGGGCGATAAAAAGGACGAGCCCCGGGTTTCCATCCGAGCGAGGGTCTGTGCTGAAAGCATTGAACTGGCAGGTGCTGACCGGTTGGTGTGCCTTGACCTTCACAGCCCCCAAATTCAGGGCTTTTTCAAAAAACCTGTCGACCACATCTATGCGCTGCCGGTGCTGGCAGGTTGGATCCGCCGTCAGAAGCTCCATAACCCTGTTATGGTCAGCCCCGACCTCGGCTTTTTGAAACAGACGAGGCGGTTTGCCGAAGACCTGGGGTTCCCCATGGCCGTGGGTGAAAAAGTCCGCCGGGGCCACGACGAAAAGGCCGAAGTCCTAGAAATCATGGGAGAAGTCAGCGGACGGGACTGCGTGATTGTCGACGACTTCACCATTTCAGGGGGGACCCTGGCCGACCTGGCGCGAGGACTCAAGGAGAGAGGAGCCAGGCGGATCATTGCCGTGCTGAGCCACTGTCTAATCCGTGCCGAAGGCTTGGCCCGCATCGAGGCCAGCCCCATTGAAATGGTAGTGACCACCGACAGCGTTGACAACCCGTGGTCCAAAGACCACCCCAAGTTTCATATTGTTTCGGTGGCACCGCTGTTTGCGGAAGCCATCCGCCGCATTCACGACCGGGAATCGGTCAGCGGCCTGTTTGACACCCGGGAAGACCCGGTGGTGCAGACCTGCCTTGATTTTGGCGAGTGCTGAAAAGCCCTTGCGTCAAACGGGTTCAGGAACCTCGACTCCCAGGTTTCCTGACCACTCCCTTAGTGTTTCTTCAAGGACCACAGGAAGGGTGATTCCCTCGTGGCGTGCACGTTGGGCGGAGGCGTGGCTGCGGTCACCAGGCAGCCGGAGGGTGTGTCCCGCGTGGTGGGCCCGGGCTTTGAGCGAAATAAGCCGCTCCTCGACGGTGGAGATTCCCCCAAAGACGTCCAGATCGAAAGCCAGAACCATTTGATTATGGGTCCGCAACCCACCGCCGGGGGCAATTTGGTCCAAGGTGGGACCTCCGGTCAGGACTCCCGTCAACACTTCCCCCAGCAGGGCCAGCGCCAGTCCTTTGTGGCCGCCGATGGGTTCGACGGCACCCGCTAAGAGCTGCCGCGGGTCTGTGGTCGCCAAGCCATCGGGACCGAGGCCCCAATGAGGCGGTGCCTGGGTATCAGCAGCGGCCATGGCATTCAGGTTGCCCAGCGACGAGTTGGCCATACAGAGGTCGGCTGACAACGTGGCGTGTCCGGTGCCCAGTCCCCAGCCCATGGGGTTGTTTCCGATCTGCCGGTGATGTTGGCCGGGAAACGCCATGCCAGCATCGGTGTTGGACCAGAGAACGATCATGAACCCCTGCTCGGCTCCCACTTGGGTGTAAGGCTCCGCTGCCAAAAAATGGTTGGAATGGCGGATTCCCGCGTATCCGACACCGCAGTCCGACGCCAAGGTAATGGCCCTTCGCAAGGCATGGTAGCACAGCACCTCACCGGGCCCGCCATCGCCTTCCCAAACTTCAGCGCCGGGGGCTGCCGTCAGCCTCTCGATATTCGGCTTGGCGTTGACGGCTCCGTCCCTCAACCAGCCCAAACGCTGGGGCAAATACGAAAGATCGTGGTGTCCTAGCCCGCGCAGGGTAGCCCTGGTAAAGATATCGGCCGCGTCAGCCGCATGGTTGCCAGACAAACCCGAGGCTTGAAGAAGCCGGGTGGTCCAGGATTCGACGGATTCGGGGGTGAGAGTCATGACCGAAGTATAGCATTCCCGACTCTTGAAGTCATCTATCTCTTTGCGCTATATTCACGTGCCATGGCGAAAACCTTCTATATCGAAAATCTCGGCTGCTTCAAGAATCAAGTCGATGCCGAGTACATGATCACCGCCCTCCAAGACAAGGGCTACACCAAGGCAGAAACTGCCGAAACCGCTGAACTGATTGTGGTCAACACCTGCACCTTCATCGAGTCGGCCAAGAAGGAGTCCATCGATGCCTTCTTTCAGCTCCGGCAGGCCCGCAAAGACGCCAAAATCCTGATGGCGGGCTGCATGGCGGAACGTTACGGCAAGGAACTGCTCGACATGATTCCCGAGGCCGACGGCATCTTCGGCAACCGCGACCCCCAGAAAATCACCGACATTGCCGACGACATTCTGGCCGGAAAAAAATCGACCTATTTCCCCCCCAACATGCTGATTGCCCCCCGCCGCAAACATTTCCTTTCGCTAAAAAATTCGGTCTACGTGAAAATCAGCGAAGGCTGTTCCAACGCCTGCACCTTCTGCGCCATTCCCAAATTCCGCGGCACCCTTTCCAGCCGCAGTTTTGACGATGTCGCCACCGAAATCGAAGGGCTCATCGACTCGGGGGTCAAAGAGATCAACCTCATTGCCCAGGATCTTGCCAGCTTCGGCAACGACCGGGGACGCCAGGACTTCCTTCCCCTGCTGGAGCGCGTTCTGAAAAAACCCGGCGATTACTGGCTGCGCATGCTGTACCTCTACCCCGACCATTTTCCCGATGAGGTTCTGAACCTTGCCAAGACCGAAAAACGGGTTCTTCCGTACTTCGATCTTCCGTTCCAGCACGCCTCGGGCCGACTTCTGAAATTGATGGGACGACGGGGGGACGACGCCCAATACCTCGATCTGATTGCCCGCATCCGTGATACGGTGCCCGATGCCGTGGTCCGTTCCACCTTTATTGTGGGGTTCCCAGGCGAACGCGACAGCGATTTCCAGACACTTTTGGATTTCCAGCAGAAGGCGAAGATCGACTGGATGGGGGTGTTCACCTATAGCCGCGAAGAAGGAACCCCCGCTTACCGAATGCAGAGCGAAGACGCCTTCGAGCTCTTCCGTCCCAAGGCCGAGGAACGCAAGCAGCTGCTGGAAGAGGCCCAGGGGGAAATCACGGCAGTCAGTCTGGACCGCTGGGTGGGACGCAACCTCGAAGTTCTGATTGAAGAACCCATCCAGGGATCGGCCATGGGGCTGGGGCGCAGTTTCCTTCAAGCACAAGAGGTCGACGGACTGGTGGTGGTTCACGGCGAAGGACTGCAGCCAGGCCAGGTAGTGAAAACCACAGTCATCAAACGCAACGGAGTCGATCTCGAGGCCAGGGTTTATTAAACTTCGTTCATCTATCCCTACAGGTTTGTACACGAACGGAGAACTTGGTTGACAGAGGCACGGGGTATCCCGGAAGATAGAATCCTTCCAAGGAGGAAGGAATGAAAAATTTGTTCCGCGCAACCGCTGCGGTGGTCTTGGCTATCTTTGCCCTGGCCTCCTGCGCCGGGGGTGGTGATGCTTCCAAGAAAGTTCTGAACCGGTCAAGCATCGCCAAAATCAAGAGTTTTGATCCTGCGAACCTGACTGACTTGTACACCACCACGGTGGCTGGTGACGTTCTCGAAGGCCTGTATGAGTACAAATACCTGGCCGATAGCTACGAACTCCAGCCCTTGCTGGCCGAAGGCCTCCCGACCGTCAGTGCTGACGGACTCACCTATACCATCAAGGTCCGCAAGGATGCCTTCTACTACGATGGAACCAAGACCATTTTCAAGGATGGAAAAGGCCGTGCCGTCGTGGCGGGCGACTTTGTCTATTCCATCAAGCGTCTGGCCGACCCCGCAGTTGAATCTGGCGGCTGGTGGCTGTTCGATGGCTCCCTCAAGGGCCTCAACGAATGGGCTGAAGCGGCGAAAACCTCCGGCAAGGCCGACTACAGCGCCGAAATCGAAGGTGTGAAGGCTCTGGACGACCAGACCCTCCAGCTGACTTTGACCAAGCCCTACCCCCAGATTCAGTACACCCTGGCGATGAGCTTCACCTTCGCTACTCCCCACGAATGGGTCGAGAGCGGCGAAGACTGGGCCAACACCATGGTAGGTGCCGGACCCTACTACCTGGATGCCGAGCAGACCATTCCCCAGAGCAAGTACGTCTTGGTGAAAAACCCCGCCTGGCATGGCCAGAAGTACCCCACCGAAGCGGGTGCGGTCGCCAAACAGATGGGAATCGATAAAGCTGCAACCCAGGATCTCCCCTTCGTCAACACCGTCGTCTACAACATCATTGAAGAGACCAATCCCCGCTGGCTGAAGACCCTCAGCGGAGAACTCGACCTGGGTGGCATTCCCAAGGACAACTTCAAAGACGCCGTCGACGCCGACGGAGCCTTGATCGGTGAACCCGCCGCCAAGGGCATGACCCTGCAGAAGGTTCCCAACTCCGAAGTCACCTACTACTTCTTCAACTGGGAAGACCCCATCCTGGGCGCCCCCGCCGGTGAGAAGGGCAAGAAGATCCGGCAGGCAATGAGCCTGGCCTGGAGCACCGAGAAGTATATCGAGGTGTTTGACAACGGCCGGGCTAAGCCCTCCCATACCGTCATTCCCGAAGGCTTCGGCGGTTACGACCCCGATTACAAGAACCCCTACAAAGCCTACGATGTTGAGAAGGCCAAAGCTCTACTTGCTGAAGCAGGCTACCCTGAAGGTAAGGGCCTTCCCGTCATCAAGTTCGAGCACACCGGCAGCGCCGCGCTTGACCGCCAGACGGGTGAGTTCTTCGCCAAGTACATGTCTGAGATCGGCGTGAAGATCGAAGATGTCTACAACGACTGGCCTGGCTTTATGAAGAAGGTCGACAAGCACCAGGCCCAAATGGGTGGCCTGGCCTGGGGTGCTGACTATCCCGATGCCCAGAACTTCCTGCAGCTGTTGTACAGCAAGAACGCCGCTCCCGGCCCCAACAGCGCCAACTACTCGAACCCCGAGTTTGACAAGCTGTACGAGCAGGCCAGCGTGATGCAGCCCGGTGCTGAGCGCGACGCCCTGTACAGTCAAGCCGCCCTTATCGCCGTGGAAGACGCCCCCTGGATTGTCGAACGCGCTCGCATCACCTTTGCCCTCAACCAGAGCTGGGTGAAGAACTACCGGTACCGCGACATCGGCAGCGGGTACAGCAAGTACATCGACATCGATCTGGCCGCCAAGGAAAAAGCCCTCGCCGCCAAGTAAGCCGGTCTGAGGTTTCCCGGAAAATCCGCACCCCTGTGAGGGTGCGGATTTTCTTTTTCTCTATCTTTCCCTGGGGCATGCCATGTTTTCTTATCTCGTCCGCCGCATTCTTAATCTGATTCCCCTGCTTCTGGGGGTCATCCTGGTATTCTTCCTCCTCTTCAATTTTGTAGGAGGCCAAGAATCCTTCCTCTACAACGTTCTGCCGGCCAAGAGCCATACCGTTGAGCAAATCGCCTACTACAAACACAAGTATGGTCTCGACAAACCTTTGATCGAACAGTACTTCGACCTGGTCCGGCAGGTGGCCACTTTTGATTTTGGCCGCTCCGAATCCACCAAACAGAAAATTACCACTCTGATCGCCCGACACGTTCCTAATTCGGCGATTTTAACTTTTCCCGCTTTTGCTATGGAAATCATCATCGCCCTGATCATCGCGTCCTTGGCGGCGTTCTACCGGGGCAGCCTGCTCGACAAATCCCTGACGTTTCTTTCCGTCGTCGGGATGAGCATCTCAATGCTGGTCCTGATCATTCTGGGTCAGACCCTGCTGGCCTACGAATGGAAGCTGTTTCCCATCTCAGGATGGGAAAATGGACCGGGAGCCATACGATACCTGTTGCTGCCCTGGTTGTTATGGGTTCTGGTGGCCGTCGGGTACGATGTGCGCTTTTTCCGAACGGCACTGGTGGAAGAAGGCGAAAAGGATTACGTCCGAACGGCCAGAGCCAAGGGTGTCCCTGAAAGACGGATCATCTTCCGCCATATTCTCAAGAACGCCATGATTCCTGTGCTGACCTACGTCGTCATCCAAATTCCCTTTCTTCTTACGGGTTCCATTCTTCTGGAACGGTTCTTTTCCATCCCCGGCATCGGGGACCTGATGGTCTCGGCCATCTTCAGTTACGACCTGCCTGTTCTGAAAGCCGTCGTCTTGGTGTATACCCTGTTCTTTGTCGGGTTCACGCTGGTCACCGACGTTTTGTACGCGTTGGTCGATCCCCGCGTGAGGTTGAATTGATGGTCCACCGCAAACCCTGGCAGCTTGCCGTTTCCCGTCTGTCCTCCAACAAGGGGGCCATGGTCTCGTTTTTCATCATTGTCGGCTATATCCTCATGGCGTTGCTGCCGTTCGTCGACTTTGTCGGACTGAAGACCTCGGCGACCCTCTTCAACGATGAGACCCTGAAGAATACCTTTGCCCCGTTCACCCTGGAGCATCCCTTCGGTACCGATCATGTCGGACGCGACGTCTTTGCCCGGGCCGTGATGGGCACCCAAGTCTCGCTCTTTCTGGGCTTCGCCTCGGGTCTGATGCTCATTCCTATCGCCATCGTCATCGGTGCCATTTCGGGCTACTACGGCGGCTGGATCGACGAGGTCGCCGGGTACCTGATGAGCGTGATTGTTGCCATTCCCGGCATGCTGATCATTCTGACTCTGGTGCAGTTCGGCGGCCGCAGTTTTGTGATGATCGCCATCGCCTTTGCCATCACAGGATGGGTGGGTTTGGCGCGTGTGGTCCGCGCCACGTTCCTGCAGGCCCGCGAGTACGAGTACGTTCTGGCGGCCCGGGCGCTGGGAGCCAGCGACTTCCGCATCATCTTCTTCCACATTCTTCCCAATGTGTTTCACTTTGTGATCATCACCTTTGTTCTCAACTTTGTTGAGGTCATCAAGAGCGAGGTCTTCCTGGCGTTCATCGGGCTCTCGGTGGCCAATATTCCCAGCTGGGGAACCATGATCGATCTGAGCAAGCAGGAAGTGATCGCCGGCAACTGGCAGAATCTGGCCGGTGCCACCGTCTTTATGTGGGTCTTTCTGGCGGCCCTGAATATCTTCGGAGACGGCCTTCGCGACGCCCTCGACCCGAAACTGAGGAACAAGTCATGAAGGACATTCTGTTCGAGATCAAAGACCTGCATGTCCGTTTTGATACACCCGAAGGCCCGGTGCGAGCCGTCAATGGCGTCACGCTGACCCTGGAACGGGGCCGCAAGCTCGGCCTGGTCGGCGAATCGGGCTCGGGAAAATCGGTGACCAGTCTGGCTGTTCTGGGCCTTTTGCCCCAGACCGGAGCACGCATCAGCCAAGGTTCCGTCCTCTTCGAAGGCCGCGAACTGGTGGGACAGCCCGACAAGGTTCTCAACAGTCTGCGTGGCAAAGACCTGGCCATGATATTCCAGGAGCCTATGACGGCGCTGAATCCTGTCATGACAGTAGGGAACCAGATTGGCGAAGTCCTTGAGATCCACACCGACCTGGATAAGAAAGCCCGCAAAGCCCGGGTTGTCGATCTGCTGACCCAGGTCGGCATTGCTGATCCGGACCGGCGTGCCGGTGCCTACCCCCATGAAATGTCAGGGGGGATGCGCCAGCGGGTGATGATTGCCATGGCGCTGGCGTGCCGTCCCAAACTGCTGATTGCCGATGAACCGACCACAGCCTTGGACGTCACCATCCAGGCCCAAATCCTGACCCTGATCCAAACGCTGCTCGACCAGGAAGGAACCTCGGTGGTGCTCATCACCCACGACCTGGCCGTGGTGGCCGAAACCGTCGACGATGTAGCCGTGATGTACGCGGGACAGATTGTCGAGCATGCCCCTGTCCGGGAGCTGTTCGCTTCACCTCGCCACCCTTATACGCGGGGCCTGCTCGATACCATCCCGATTCTGGGCAACCTCGAAAAGAAGCTCAAACCCATTCCAGGCCGGGTACCGAACCTACTGGACGAGATTGTGGGATGCCCCTTTGCCCCCCGCTGTCCCCTGGCCACCGATCTGTGCCGGGAAAAAGAAGCCGCTTGGACTGAAGCCCCCCTCGCCGAGGGTCGGTCCCATGGAGTTCGTTGCCATTATGCCTGACATTCCCAACCCTAATCTCGTTGAAGTCAACGAACTCAAGACTTGGTTCCCCATCAAGGCGGGAGTCTTCCGAAGAACCGTCGGTCATGTGCGGGCCGTCGACGGCGTCAGCTTCACCGTTCCCCGGGGGCAGACCTTCGGCCTCGTCGGAGAGTCCGGCTGCGGCAAGACCACGCTGGGTCGTACCCTGCTGGGCCTCTACCGCCCTACCGCAGGGCATCTGTTCTTTGACACGCCGCGGCAGGCCATCGACACGCTGCACACCTCCCAGGATGAGAAGGAGCGTCAGAAACTCCTCAAGGAATACGACGTTTACAACTTCAAGGGCGCCAAGCTGGCTTCAGCCCGCCAAGAGTTCCAAATGGTATTCCAGGATCCGTTCGGTTCGCTCAACCCGCGCATGGCGGTCGGAGATCTGATCGCCGAGGGTCTGGATATCCACAAACGCTGGACGACCAGGGCTGAACGCGCCGACATGATCCTGGCGCTGATGGAAGATACCGGAATCGACCCGGGCTATCTGCACCGATACCCGCATGAGTTTTCGGGAGGACAGCGTCAACGAATCGGTATTGCCCGGGCCCTGGCGCTCAAACCCAAACTCCTGATTCTTGATGAGCCGGTTTCCGCCCTCGATGTGTCGATCCGGGTACAAATCCTCGACCTGCTGAACAAGCTCAAGGACGAGCACAATCTGACTTATCTGTTCATCGCGCACGACCTGTCGGTCGTCGAATACTTCAGCGATACCGTAGCGGTGATGTACCTCGGAAAAATCGTTGAGATTGCCAGCCGGGAGTCGTTGTACCGTGAACGGTACCACCCTTACACTCGGGCCCTGATCGACGCCGTGCCGCAGCCAGACCCCGATCGGCCACGCAACCGTGTCGTCCTGGGCGGGGACGTCCCCAGCCCTGCCAATCCCCCTCCGGGTTGCCGTTTCCATCCGCGTTGTCCCATTGCCACCGAGAAATGCCGAATCGACGAGCCTCCGCTGGTCGATGTCCGTTCGGGGCACCAGGTGGCTTGCTGGCATCCCGGACAGCTGTGAGCGGTTCGTTCTATTCCCTCTGGGTCAACCCGGCTTCCCGCAGGCTGGTGTTCTCCATGGGACTTCCTCTGCGTGTGGGTCTGGCACTGGTCTGGCTGTCCCTGACGCTGGCGCTCGTCCCGGGCTTCCTTCCCGGGTCCGGAGTTCTGATTGAACCCGAGGGCTGGATTACAGCCGGAAGCCTCTGGCTTGTTTCCACCCT
>JAIFLN010000069.1 GCA_020049045.1 Spirochaetota bacterium
ATCATCGTGGAGTGCGCCGTTCAGCTGGCTCGGTCCTTTGGGGTGACGGAACGGGTCATCGGCCTCACCATCGTGTCCATCGGCACCTCGCTGCCTGAACTGGCCACCTCGGTAGTCGCCGCCCGCAAGGGTAATTCGGACATCGCTCTGGGCAACATTGTCGGGTCGAACATCTTCAACATCTTCCTCATTCTGGGCCTCACCGCCGTGATCGCGCCCATCCCCTTGAACCCCGCTTCGAACCTCGACATCGGTTTCAACATCCTCATCACCCTGCTGTTGATGGCCTTCGTCTTCTTCCCCAAGAACCGCACCATCAGCCGCCCCAAGGGTGGCGTTTTCGTGGGTCTTTACGTGGTGTACGTCGTATGGCTGGTGGTGGCTCCCCTGATCGGCATGGTGCCCGTCTGATTCAGGGTTCCAGCCGGTAGACGCGTCCTTTGGGGTCGTCCGTGGTGAAGTAGAGGTACCCGTCAGGACCTGTCCTCACATCACGGATGCGCCCGAGGTCGCCGGCGGGCAGGTACTCCTCCTCCGTCAAGAACGCAGGAACCCCCGAGGATGGTACCGCCGCCCGGGCGGGTTTGGTTCGTGGAGCAGCGGCGTCGAAGCCGACCCGAAAGCGGCTCAACCCCTCTCCGGCCAGGGCACCGGAGAGAAAACTGCCCTTCCAGCCCCCATAGCGGTCCCCATCGTAGCGGGTCAGACCTGCGGGGGCGATGCTGGGTTTCCAGTAGAGTACCGGCTGTTCCATGCCGGCCTTGGCCACCCCTTCACCGATTTTCGTACCGGAACCATAGTTGACACCGTAGGTGATCACGGGCCAGCCGTAGTTGCGGCCCGGACGCACCAGATTCACCTCGTCGCCCCCCTGGGGACCATGCTCGGTGGCCCACACGTCGCCATTGACCGGATCCACCCACAAACCTTGGATGTTGCGGTGCCCAAGGCTCCAAACCGTCGGCAACCAGCCCTGCTTTCCGCGGAAGGGATTGTCGGCGGGCACCGAGCCGTCGAGATTGATCCGATGGATCTTTCCAGCACCGTCGAGAGGATTCTGAGCCCGGTCGCCATCGCCACGCTCTCCTGTGGCGATCAGGAGGGTGCCGTCGGGAAGCCGGGCGAGGCGGCCGCCGAAGTGGTGGCTGGTGCCGGAACGAGGGAGAAGGTCGAAAAGTACTGTGAGGCCCTCAAGCTTCCAGCCGGTGTTGCTCTCAGAGAGGGTGGCGCGTGCGACCCTCAAGGATTTGCCCCCTTCCTCCCACGCATAGGCCAAGACCAACTCTTGACGGCCCTTGTCCGCCGGAAGGACTAAAACATCGAAGAGGCCCCCCTGGCCCCCCGAAGCAACGCGAGGCAGGCCGGCGACGGGAAGCTGCTTTCCAGCCCGGATCAGGTTGAGCCGGCCGGGACGCTCGGAAACCAAGAGTGTCCCATCGGGAAGCCAGGCGATTGACCAGGGAAACACCAGCGGCCCGGTCACGGGGACGGCTTTCAGGAGGCCGGCCGAAGACGTGAACGACTGGGACTCGACGGAAGTCGGCGCCAAAGCCGCTGCAAGCAGAAGCATCGGCAACAAGCGGATCATGGATCTAGAACTCATATGCCTTATAATACTCCATCCGCAGGTACTGCACAGTTTTGGTCTTTTCGTAAAGGCTTTTGCGGAACATATGCGGGCTTTGCAGATTGTGGGGCATCATATCGTAATGGCAGGGGACGGCAACCTCCGGGTGGACCAAGGCGCAGATTTCGGCGGCCTCCCAATGGCTGAGGTTATGGTAACCCCCGTTGATGCACACGCTCATCATGGCGGGTTTGTAGTGCTTCACATGTTCTAAAAGCTCAGTTTTTGCCGTGTCACCCGAGTTGTACCAAACCCGACCTCCAGGGAATTTCACCACAAAACCCATATGGTTCAGGTCGACAAAATCGGTGGGTTCGGCAAAAGTGCCGGTGATTTCAATTCCCGGTGCCGACCCCACCGCACACACGGTTTCTGTCTGCAAAGGGTGCATCAGCACCTGCTGCGAGGCTGGAACTCCCGCCTCAGCAACTACCTTCAAGGCCTGCCACGGGCCAAGAAACAGAGCCGACTCCTTGATGGTCAGCCGTTCCAAAGTGAACGGGTCGGCGTGGTCGGGATGACTATGTGTGATCAGCACGACGTCGGCCTTTAAATCCTCGGGTTCAATAAACACAGGAAGCAAGCGGCTCTTGGGCACCCGATGTCTGGTGCGCTTCGAAGCACAGAAATCGGTCAGGTAGGGGTCAACGGCCAAAACTTTACCGTTTTCTCCTTTAAGGATCCAGGAATTCTGTCCCAGGTACCAGACGGCAGTCCTGCCTGTTCCGGGCTGGTAGGCCTCGATAACAGTCATGAAATCCTTGGAAGACAGAATTTGCGGCACAGGCCGGGGAAAGTTCAACTCTTCAGCGGGGTCGAAATCGACGGGGTGGTGTTCCATGCCTTCAGTGTACGCTAGAATGGCTTCATGCGCGACCGCTTCCTCCGGCTGACAGCCGCCCTCTCCCATGGCATCCATGAACGCGACCAGGCTCTGAAGTTGGGTCTTTTGGCCCTTTTTGCAGGAGAAAGCCTGTTCCTGCTCGGCCCTCCTGGTACGGCGAAGAGTCTGGTGGCCCGACGGCTCAAAGCCGCTCTTGAGAAAGCCCGTGCTTTTGAATACCTGATGGGCCGATTTTCCACACCCGAAGAAATTTTTGGCCCGTTGAGCATTGCCGGCCTTCGTGACCGCGATGTCTTTGAGCGCCGCACCGCTGGCTACCTTCCCGAAGCCGATGTGGCGTTCCTCGACGAGGTGTGGAGGGCCAGCCCCCCCATTCAAAATACCTTGCTGACCATTCTGAACGAAAAGCGTTTCCGTAACGGCGACCATGAAATGCGGGTTCCCCTCAAGCTTCTTGTGGCGGCGTCGAACCGTGCTCCGGCTGGTGAAGAGAACGCCGAGGCCTTCTGGGACCGATTTGTTGTACGGCTGGAAGTGGGCCCGCTAACAACGGAGGAAGGGTTCCAGCGTCTGGTGGGCGACACCAGCGACCTATACCAGCCGAAGGTGGGCCCAGGCGAGGCTTTGACATCGCAAGAGTGGCTGTCCCTGCAAAAAGCCATCGATGAAGTGCCTGTCCCTGCCTTTGTGGTGGGAGCCCTGAGTACACTTCGTTCTGCTCTCGGAGACGATCCCGCTCCTCTGGTGGTATCGGACCGGCGCTGGAAAAAAGCAGCCCGTTTGTTACGAGCCTGCGCGGTAGCCCACGGACGTTCCGAAGTCGACGGACAAGACCTGGGTTTGCTCGAACATGTTCTTTGGGACAAGCCCGAACAGAGACCCCGGGTTGCCGAGCTCTTGGTCCGCACTTTGGAAGAAGAAGGCTGGCCCGGACCAGAACCGGTACAAGCCTATGAAGCCGAAGTCGAAGCCCTGCGTGCAGACCTGCGCGCCCTGACCCTCAAGGAACGAATCCTGACGCGCCCCAAACCCGTGTTGCAGGACGGCGAGTACTTCACTCTGATCGGCTACCCAGGCGACCTGTCGGCACGCGTCTGGGCCCAGGATCACGCCCTATTGAAGACCGATGAAGACCTCGACGGCGAGTTGTTCTTCTTCACACCCTATGGTCCCTTCCGCCATAGCGAGAAGCACCTTTTACGGGCCAGCGGCCCGGCCGAGGTTGAAGTGGATGGTCGGCTTTTTGCCCTGGAAAGCCGTCCCGAAGAAATCACGGTGTACGACAGAATTCCACCCGACGGCCCCCGGCTGCGGTCCTGGGAGAACAAGGCACAAGAACTGGCTTCCCGTTTGGCAACCGCCCGAGCCCACGTCGATTCCGAGGTGACACGCCGCCACCTCGAAGCCGCAAACCACCTGTTCTGTGCCACCTATGGAGAAGCCTGCGGGCGGGGTCTGGAACGCGATTCTGCTGACCTGGGTGACCTCCTCATCCGCCTCGAAAGCCTGGTAGAAACCCGTGACCCTGACTGAAGAGCTGGCAAACCGGCTGCCGGAACACCCCTACCTTGTACGGTGGTTTGGCCATCGGGAGGCTCTTTCTCCGTGGCCGGCCGGTGACCAGGCACGCTGGGTCAAACGAACGGCTCGTTCGGTCACAAATTGGTCCACCACCCGCGATGCCCACAACTCTCCGCTGGACCGTCAGGAAGCCGCCCTGCAGACAGCTCTGGCAAAGGGAACCCTTTCGCTTGCCGAAGCAGCGGCTTTTGTTACCAGTCTGTATCCCCAGGCTGCCCGTGACTGGTCGCGTCCGCGTCCCGACGACGAGGACCATCGACGGGCGCTGGCCGTCTCGTGGGAGGCTTGGCAAGCCTTGCGGAAAAAAGAAACCCGTCAGAGGGCAGACTCCGCCGATCTCCCCGCTTTCCACACCACTCTTTGGACCCGGGTGAAAAAACTGGCTGAGGCCGAGGCTGCCGTGAAAGGCATGCTCACCGACCGCGACGTGGGTTGGGACCTCGACGAGGGGGCTTGGGACGACCTCGATTTTCACCCCTTGGAAGCCGCCGCCGCCGCCCTGGAGAAAGAGCCGGCCCTAAAACGCATCGCCGAACTGCTCGGCCGGGACTACCGAGCCAGGACACGTCCCCCCGAACCCCCGCCGCCCCTTCCCCCTTCTCCCGACGCCGACCCCGAACCCGGGCGCACCGAAGTCCGTGGTGTCCGGTTCGGCAACGACTGGTCAGCCTTGGTCAGCAGTGAGGCCGCCCTCCTTTGCTACCCAGACACACAGACCCTCTTTTTTAAGAAAGCCGCCGATTCCGAGCTGCTGGTCTGGGATCACTTCACCCCGGCACCACCGTCGGTCAAAGATCCCCGCCGCACCCTGGAGCGGCAGAAGCGCAACGACCGAGGCCCCATGATCATCGCCCTTGACACCTCGGGTTCCATGCGGGGCAAGCCCGAAGAGGTTGCCAAGGCCGCTGTGCTGGCTCTGCTTCGGGTGGCACTGGAAGAGGACAGAGCCTGCTATCTGATCAACTTTTCTGCGAAAACCCGGTGTCTGGATCTTTCCCAGCTTGGGTCTGCCCTTCCAGAACTGCTGCACTTCCTGGAGTTCAGCTTTCACGGAGGAACAGACCTCGCCCCTGCCCTGCGGGAGTGCCTTCGGGTGCTGGAGGAAGGAACCTTCCGGGAAGCCGACGTTCTGGTTGTATCCGATTTTGCCGTGCCGAAAATCCCTGCACCCCTTCGAAAAGCCGTTCGGGGCCAGCAAGAAACCCGTGGGACCCGCTTCTACAGCCTGACAGTCTCCGTGCGTCCGCTCAACGACTTTTTGAACATCTTTGACGCTGGCTGGGTGTACAATATCCATCCCTATCAAACCAATGGAATCGCCCCCGAAAGCCTGGAGCCCCTGGGATGAGAACATTTTTTGCTTCGATTGGCATTTTGGTGCTGCTAAGCCTTACCCCGTTGTCCGCCGACCCCATTCTACCCCGTACCGAAAAAGTCATTCTTGTCGCCGATGAATGGGCACCCTACAACATGACACCCGGGGCAAGGAAAGAAGGCTACATTCTCGAGATTGTTCGGGAGATCTTTGGTGCCCAGGGCATTGAGATCGAATATTGGCTTGTCCCTTGGGCCCGGGCCCTACAGGATACAAGGTCGGGGCTCTATGACGGTGTGATCGGTGCTTCAACCAGCGATGCTCCTGGGTTTGTCTTTCCCAGCGAACCCCTGGCCATCAATCGTCTGGGCTTTCTCACGCGCAAGGCCTTTCCATGGACTTACAAAAACCATGCCAGTATCGAGTCCGTCAGCCTGGGGGTCATCCGAGGCTACGACTACCGGGTCTGGCTCAGCACCTACGTCGAGAGATATCGGACGGACCCCCGTAGAATTCAAGAGGCTGTGGGCGACTCACCCCTGGAAACCAACTTGAAGAAACTCGTTGACAATAAACTCGATGTTGTTGTCGACTCAGAAACGGCGCTTCTCTACACCTCGCGACTCCTTGGTCTTCAAGACCAAGTGCGTCTGGCCGGCCGTGACACCGAGCCGGCTTTCATTCATATCGCCTTCACCCCAAGCCGCCAACGGCAGTCAGAACGGTGGGCGAAAATCCTCTCTGACGGTATTCGAACCTTGCGAAATTCGGGCCGTCTTCAGGTCATCCTTTCCGGTTACGGCCTTTCCGATTGGAAATAGCCGCCCTGCGATGGTACTCGGAAATTCCCCAGAGGGTCAGCCCCCCCGCCAGAATCATCAGAACACATAAAATCTGCCCCATGCTGAAATTGAACAAGGGCACCTGCAACTGGCTGGTACTGAAACCGGGTTCGAAGGCAATGATAAAGTCCAAACCCTTGTCGGGGTTGCGGAAGTATTCCACGACGAAGCGCACCGCGCCATAGCCAATCAGGTAGGCTCCAATCAAAAAGCCGCGAAAGGGCAACCGGTCTTTAAGGAAGAACCAGAAGATGATCCAGAGCAAAATTCCTTCGCCGAAAGCCTCATAGAGCTGACTCGGATGCCGGGGCAGGTTCACAAAATCACCGGCAGCGGAAATTCCTGTCTGTTGCATCGCCTCCTGCACCCAGGGCTCCTTGACCGGAAGCGGCTCTCCATTAGGAAAGACAATGCCCCACGGCGCCGTGGTGACCCGGCCCCAAAGCTCACTGTTGATAAAGTTCCCCAGACGACCAAAGGTGTAGCCCAAGGGAAACGCTGCCGCTACCCAGTCGCCCCACTGAAGCATGTCCAGTTTTTTGTGTCGGGCATAAAGGATGAATCCGACTACGACCCCCAGAAGCCCCCCATGAAAACTCATGCCGGCAAAGCCCGTAAAATTCATGGCATCGTCGAAGGGCCAGAAAATCCGCCAGGGTGCAACCCAGTACCGGCCCGAGGTATCATAAATCAAAGTAGCGAAGATGCGGGCACCGACGAGCATTCCGGCCAAACCCGCGAAAAAAAAGTTGCTGATGGTGTCCTTGGCAATCACCTGCCCGCTGTTTTTGGCCTGAACCGTAAACAACCAGTAGGTAAAAGCAAAGGCTACCACGTACATCAGGCCGTACCAGCGTACCGGCAGTCCGGGAAGAATTTCTGGTTTGATCCATTCGGGGAAGGTGAGATACAGGGGCATGGGACCTCCGTCAGTCCAGGGAGAATTCTTCGATATGACCGTTCTGTTCGTTGAACACCAGGCGTATGGCCGTTCGCCGGGTTTTGGGTTCATAGATACGCCCGTGACACTCGATGGTGACACCAGGATACAGGTTTTCGCGTATGAGAATTTCACTGTGCACGTGAAGTTCAAACTTATCGCGAAGATGGATCAACTTAAGATTGCGCTTGGCAAGCATTTTCATCAGAAGCACTTTCTTCTGACGGGCGCTGTTGAGCCTATCCTTGTCGGAAAGACTGCCCAGCTTGCGCATCATCACGTCAAGCTGAACTATCGCTTCGCGCAGTTTATCGGTTTCTTTGACTTCCGCCAAAATCTGGTCTTCGATCAGATAATCCTGCCCAAAACTGACGGAAGTTGCCTGCCCCGAAGGAGACCCGAGATTCATGACATCGAGACCAAGTCGAACCTTGGTCATGCCCCCCATCAATCCGCCACCTGTGGATTTCTGGACAATTTTGCCGTTCACACGGAAGGTACAGCCCAGAGCGGCTTTTCCAATGTGGACATCTCCCACCGCCATAACCAAGGCCCGCTCGACAAACCCCACCGAAATATGCTTTTTGGCCCTCAGGACGGCCTTGCCTTCACCGTGGATTCCATCGGCTACCTGAATGTTGTGATCCGAGGACAGCAGAGCCCCACCGACCCGGCCTCTTACCTTGAGGTTTCCGGCCATCACATAGGCACCCGTCTCCACTCCCCCGGCAACAATCACCTCACCGGGAAACTTTACATTTCCCGCCTTGCCCCCCACCGAGGTTACAGCCACCTGGGTGATAATGGACAGCGATTCACCGTCAAACACCAGGTCACCGCTCTTGAGCGCCATCAACTGCTGCCGTCCCGATTCTTCGGTAACAACCTCAAAATCGGCGCTCAGGACCAAGCTGCGGATCTCCATGTCAGGCGAGGGTATGGGGTTTCCTAAGATATCCAGACCATCGATCTGGTCTTCTCGAGGGGGCAAATACGTTGCGGCAACCTCGCCCACGCGAACCGAACTGCGCCACTTTCCAGCGGCATCAATCCGCTGGGGGTGGGTAAATGTCAGCCGGCGGCCCAGATCGTTTCCGGCAGGAACGCCTTGAGCCACCAGCCATTTCTCGACCTTTCCGCCGGCAAGTGCCGTTTCGAGAGCCTGAGCCACCTTTGCCTCGTCCAGCCCTGCAAGAATCTGGGCGGCTGCCAAAGCGCTGTCGATCATGGCGCGGTCAAGGCGCCTTCCCGTACCCCGCCCTTGAACCAGGGTCATCCAGGCTTGAAGGTTATCTTCGCTCCTGTGAACAGCCGCCATGGCGTCCACATGGGGACGAACCCGGAACACCATCACCCCGTCGATCTGAGCCATCTCCATCAGACCGTCAATCACAGCCTCGAGTTTGGTTCCACTTTTACGGACATTGGAAAGAAGCTCCAGCGGAGGTTCGTTTCCTGGGATGGGTGGAATCTTCTGTCCGGTGACATCGACACCCTCGCTGCCCCCACCGTCCTCCGGAGGCACCAAACGGGCAAACTCCTGTCCGGCATGGACGGGTCCGGCCTGCTCAACCTTTTCGGGCGGCAACTTCTGCCGGTCGGGAAGGGTTTCCAAATAACGGGGGTTGGACAAGAGCTGTGTCTGAATCGCTTTCAGGTCTTCAGGGGGAAGAAACCCCAGGGAGAAAACCAAAACAAGATCTTTTCCACGGGTGGGATGGGTTCCTTCGGCAAGAAGGAAGTCTTTCAGCTCGCTTTGGGGTCCATTCAGAAAATCTTGAATGGCTCCCTTGACGGCATCAAAAGAAAATCCTTTCAATTGGGCGTCCCGCAGACGTGTTCCCAAGTCCTTCAAAGAGAAAGGAGCGCCTCGCCCCAACGGCTTGTGGATATCCAGGAGAGCCTTGGAGTGATCGGGGCTGAACCGGATATCAAACGAACCATCGCGATCGGGACCCAAGGGATGCGAAAACAACGCTTGCCCGGTACGCAGAGCGCTTTCAAGCAGTTCCTGAACCTCTGCCTCACCCGGAGTTTTTTCCGGATCAAACTGGTCGGCTGCCAAACGGTCTAAAATGGGCTGGGCACGGGGCGGGTCGTTTTGGGCGTGCCCGGG
This sequence comes from Spirochaetota bacterium, assembly GCA_020049045.1. Lineage (GTDB taxonomy): Bacteria > Spirochaetota > Spirochaetia > JABEVK01 > JABEVK01 > JAIFLN01. The sequence continues at coordinate 9,266 of JAIFLN010000069.1, forward strand.
ATCAAAGGTCAGGAAGGCACTGGTTTTGTCTGCCGAATAGGTCACTTCCCAACGGTGGAACCGGTGGCGGACCAGATCAGCCCAGTTGCGGCCGATGCGAAGAAAGCCCGAATCAGCGGCAAGAACATCGCCCTTCTGCCGGGTCAGATGCGCTCCGGTATAGAAAGCTGAGGACTTCCCCGGCAACGCCGGAATGGGTTTACCGGAAAGCCCCCGTCCCGGCTGACCGGCTTTGGGTGGATGCACAGTAGCCAACTTGGTTCCCGCCTCCACCCAGAACACCTTCACCGGGTTCGGGTCGACCAGGACCTTCTCGCGGACCTCGCGGTTTTCAACAACGGTCTGAGTCTCGTCCTGCCCAGATCCAAAGAGACCGGCCTTTCCCGCCACCGTCTTTTCGACCTTGACTTTCTCGGTCCGGATGAGAAAAACCTCAGGGGGGCCGGCGGCTTTGAACACCCGTGAGGCCAGGGCTTTCTGGTCGTCGGGCAACGGAAGCAGTTCCACCCACTCCCAGACTTCCGACGTGGCCGAAATCGGCGGTTCGCCCAGTGCGGCTGGGAGCGTGGCGGTTGCATCCTTCGTTTTTTGGAACCCTTGAACCGCTTCGACCAAGGCTTCGATGGAAAACCCCTCGGTGACACCGGCATCGGAAAGGGTCCTCACCAGGGCACCTTCGTCGTATTCCAGATCTCCTTCGCGGGATAAATTCAACTGAGCCGAGAGAAACGAAGAGTCAACGGTGACGGAAATGGTTCCTTTGAAACGGAGACCGGATGCCATGCGTTCCGCCTACAGTTTGAAGCCGGCGTGGATCGCCTTGACGATCTTCGACTTCAACAAGAGGTTTTCTTTTTTTAACTGGTTGATCTCAAACTGCTGGGTCTTCACTGTTTCCATCAGGTCACCCATACTCAAAGCACCGGTCTGCAGCAGTTCCTGAAGGTAGGCCAGCTTGGCCTCGAAGTCGACCTCGGCTTCCAGAACGGCTGTCTGATGGGTCTCTTCCAAAGCCTGAAAATTCAGGGGACCCGTATCTTCTCTTTCAAATGTGGCGATTTTATCGGCAATGCGGTAAATGGCTTGGGACAGAACAGACTGCGGCTTATAAAGAACAATCGGCAGCCGCGACGAAAGGGCAATGTCCTGCAGCTCGTCCCGATAGATCACACCCAGGTGTTCCAGATCGAACCCGAGGTACTCCCGGCAGGAGCGGCGTACCTTGTTCGCCTTTTCCACGTCCTTGGGGTCCTCAAGCATATTGAAAATCAAGCGGGGTTGAAAATGTTCCATGGCCTTCTGATAGGAGGCCCAGCTCACAGGGTCTTTTTCCTTCACCTTGTCCAGAAATTTGGGAATATACAACTTCTGCAAGGCGGAACCGCCCGAAATCAGCTTGTGAAACTGTGCCTCAGCCCAAGAGCCCTTGGCAAAGGAAGTGTCCAGAATACGAAACACCGCATTCTTCAAGAAAAAATAGGCATTCAACGTCGCCGTCAAGGTTGGGGTCGTGATGATGATGCCCTGACTTGCCATGAGAAAAAAATCGACGGTGTTGTTGCTGGTACCAGCCCCCAGGTCAATGATGAGAATGTCGGTATCAGCCAGGCTGAGCAGACTCTTGATTAAGTTGCGCTTTTGTTGGGGCTTGAGATTGGCCATGCCTGGAATTTCAGAATCTCCAGGAATAAACCGCAGGTTCTCCACATCGGTATCGATGATAATGTCTTCAAAATCCATTTCGGGACTATTGAAGTAAGTACCGATTCCAAAAGGAATTCCACGAAGACCCAGGATGAGGTGGAGGTTTGAGCCACCCAGGTCGAGGTCAGCCAGGACAACCCTTCGGCCCGCCTGGGCCAGGGCAATGGCCAGGTTGGCGGCCACCAAGGACTTGCCCACGCCGCCTTTTCCGCTCGCGATGGGAATGATCTGCACGCCGGGCCTCCGGGGTCATTCTAATTCCGCACCTATGCACGGTCAAGGGTGTTGTATATATTGAGGGTCATGGATTCTGGTGCCCGAAAGAAGCTTTTGATCGGCAGTCTTCTGGCCGGATCGGCCGCTGTCACGTTGTTCGTCGTCGTGTTTTTCTCGCTGGGCCCTCTGGTCTTCGGTGATTCAACAACAATCCCCGGCAGCACGGTGGAAGACCGTCGTTTTGCGCAGAAGTTTGAGCAGATTCTCAACTTTGTCAGCCGAAATTACGTTGAGGAAGTTGACCGACAGAAGTTGTTTGACGGCGCCATGAAAGGCCTTTTCGACTCTTTGGGAGATCCGTACAGCCTGTACCTGTCACAAGCAGAAATGATGAGCCTCACCGATACCACCACCGGAGAATTTGGCGGTGTCGGTTTATATGTCAACAAAATTGATCCCTCGACGGCCGAAAAAAGCACTGAGATTCGTGACCGCTATGTTGAAGTCGTTGCCCCCATCGAAGACACCCCCGCGTGGCGGGCCGGCCTTTTAGCTGGTGACGCCATAACCCGAATTGACGGCGATGACGTGGACTCGTTGACCATGGACCAGGTGCTGGAACGCCTTCGGGGACAACCAGGAACCGATGTTGCCGTTTCAGTTTTGCGTGGAACCGCCACCATTCTTGAGTTTACCCTGCGCCGTGAAGTGATCCAGGTTCCCTCGGTCAAAACAACCTGGATCGGAGAAGACATCGCCTATCTCCGCATTACCCAGTTTACGGCCCATACCACCGAAGCCTTCGATACCGCCGTCAAAGAGTTTACAACCAAGGGGTACTCCAAGCTCATTGTCGACTTGAGAAATAATCCGGGTGGACTGTTAGAGGCCGTCGCCAAGGTTGGCGGGCGGTTCTTCAAGGACGGGGTGATCGTCAGTACCCGGTCACGGGTGGCCGATGAGAGCAGTGTTTTCGAGGCTCAGGGCGATCAGACCATTCCCGATTCCGTAAAAATCATTGTCTTGGTCGACAAAGGAAGTGCCTCTGCCGCCGAAATTCTCTCCGGAGCCCTTAAAGACCGCAAGCGCGCCTGGCTGCTGGGAGAAACCACCTATGGCAAGGGTTCGGTACAGCAGGTCATTCCTTTTGACAAAACCGGCTTCAAACTGACCATGGCCCGCTACTACACGCCATCGGGAGTCAACATCGACAAAGTTGGCATAGTGCCCCATCAGACCCTGCTGGAAAAAGAACTGACCGACGCCGAGTTGGGTGAATATCGTAAACTTCTTGATGCCAAGACCTTTCAGAACTTTGCCCTGCAGAACCCCGCAGCCGGTCCGAAAGAAGTCGATGGGTTTGTCCAGGGTCTCAAAACCCGGGGGGTGTCCCTTGACCCGCGATGGCTGGCCCGACTTACCCGGCTGGAACTGGACCGCACCAACAATCGCCCCAGTCCTGTCATTGACCTCGAGTTCGACGTTGTCCTTCAGGAAGCCGTCAAGCTTCTGAGAGGACCGGATCTGGCCATCCCGTGAAGCAGCTGGTCCTTCCGGCCGAAGCCCGGTCCGGAAACCAGGTCGAGTTGCGCGGCAAAGATTACCATTACCTGGTCAGAGTCCGCAGGGTGGAAATCGGTGAGCAGCTGCAGGCCCTGGAGGGCACACAACGCTGGAGGCTCGAAGTAACCGCCATCACGGCTGACCGAATTGCCTTGCAGGTGGTCGGCTCCGCTCCTCCTGAGAACGCGAGAGGTTCCCGCATCGTACTGTTTCCCTTCCTGCTCAAGGCCCGAAAACTCGATGATGTGGTCCGTCAGGCTTGTGAAGCCGGAATATCGGCCATCGTCCCCATTGAGGGGGACCACTGTATAGCCAAAAGCGACGAAGAGAATGGTGCCAAAAAAGCGCTTCGCTGGGCATCCATAGCCAAAGAGGCCGCGCAACAGTCGGGAAATTCCAGAGTCTGTGATGTCCACACCCCAATACCCTCCCGCTCGCTGACAGCCCGGTGGAACGGAGCAGGCCCCCTGCTGTTCTTTCACCAGGAGCCTCTGGACAAGGGAAGCCTCCACCGTTATCTTTTTCCGCGACCTGAAACAGTCGGTCTGATCATTGGTCCCGAAGGGGGCCTCTCCGAGTCTGAGGTGGCGACCTTTCAGTCGCAGGGAGCCTTGCCCGTTTGGCTGGGGCCGTTCGTCCTCCGTGCCGAAACAGCCTCTGTCTACGCCATCGCCGCTGTGAATACCATCCTCCAGGAGACTCAGGAATGGACCATCCCCACGTAACCAACCTTCAACGAATTACCCTTCTCAAAGTGCCCCTCGACATTGTGCCTGAGAACCAAATTGCACAGATTGCCCGGCAGTTCGCCGAGACACCGGGGCACAAAGCGATCGTGTTTCTGACCTATTCCAAATTTATGAAAGCCCGAAGGGATGCCGAGTTTTTGGCCCATCTGAACAGGGCGGCCCTGGTCATTCCTGTCTCCAAGAGCCTGGAATACGGTTGCCATTTTCTCAAGCTGCCCGATCCTGTCCGACATTACCCCTTTGATTTTGCCATCAAGTTTCTCGGCGCTCTGGAAGAAAAGCGGCGAACGGTGTACCTCCTGGGAGAGCATCACGAGGCGATTCAAAAGATCGCTGCGACCATGCGTACTTCCTTTCCCGGTTTGACCCTCGTGGGCCGGCACACCGGGCACTACAACCGCGACAAAGAAGAACCCATTCTTTTAGCCATACAGAAAGCAACCCCCACCATCCTGCTGGTAGGCCCCGGCATCCCCGGACGCGAAAAATGGGCCTTCCGACAAGGGGCAACCCTTCCGGTCAACATCAGCTTGCACTCAGAAGAAACCTTCCAGATCATGGCGGGAAGGAAGAAGCGTCCCTCGAAGGCCGCTTACCGCAAGGGTACTTACGAGTTCCCCTTGTCGCTGCTCAATCCGCTCCGTCTGAACCGGATTTTTTCGTACACTTGGTTTGGATTACATCTTCTTTTATATCGATTCCAAAAAAATAACTAATCTGTAATCAAAACAGTCCGATTAGTCTCAATAACATTTCCTTAAAAAAGGAACGATTCATTGAGAACAAAAACGTACCGCGTCGCTTATGTCGGAGAAGGAAGCCCCCTTGTTACCAAGGAGTTGGCAGGTCTTTCACCCTTGTTTCGCCCCCTTCATTGCCGAACCTGGGAGGACCTGGAGTCCAGGATGGACTCGTTTTCCCCCGAAGTCGTGCTTGTCTTGCCAGGCACCCTCGAGACTCCGCCTTACCCCCTCGACATCCCCACCTTGACCCTGGCCGAAGCCGCAGAAAATGGACTTCTGAATGACCAGGGTCGGAGCAGACGACCTGAATCGCGCCGTCAGCTTTTGGGCCGGTCCGAAACCATGGTGCGCTTTCGAAAATTCCTCCAGACCATGGCGAATACGCAGCATCCCCTTCTGTTGACAGGTGAGAATGGAACAGGGAAGGACTTAGCGGCCCACATCGCACACGAGTTCTCTGCCCGAAGAACAAAAAACTTCTATCCGGTCGATTGCGGAGCGATCCCATCCACGCTGGCAGAAACAGAATTCTTCGGGTGCGTCAAAGGTGCTTTCACGGGAGCAGAAAACCGTGTTGGCTTTTGCCAGCAGGCCCAAGGAGGAACACTGTTTCTCGATGAAATTGGTGAACTGTCCCTGGAAATCCAGTCAAAACTGCTCCGGGCCCTCGACAACCGGGAAATTCGCCGCGTGGGTTCGGACCGAATCGAGTCAGTGGATTTTAGGCTGATCTGCGCTACCAATCGGGATTTGGCCGCCGATGTAGCGGCCGGCCGGTTTCGGGAAGATCTGTACTATCGAATCAATGTCCTTTCTTTAAAGTTGCCGGCTCTCAGGGAAAGAAAGGAGGATCTGCCCCTTTTGGCAGCCCATTTTTTGCAAACCGAATACACCAATACGGGAAAGCCATACGAGCTGGGAACAGCTGCCCTGGCAAAAATGGCCGACTACCATTGGCCGGGAAACCTGCGGCAGCTGCGCAACGTCCTGCTCAAAGCCTGTGTCCTGCACCCCGGACCGCTTCTTGAACCCCGGCACATCCATTGGGACTGACTGGAATCAGAACAACAGCGGCACGGCAACAACCCGAAACCCACCGGCAATGGGGAGGGCTGCCGCCTGAAACTTCCGGTACGGATAAATCTTGGTCTCTGAACCCTGCCGGGGCTTTTTGGAGAGGACGATATCGGACCAAACGGCACCCTCAAAGCGCAGCCGCACCCGGTGAGCCGCGAGAACAGCCTCGTCCAACCACTCCGCTTGTACAAAATCGACCTCGGCAAGAAAGGGTTCTTCGGACAAAATGCTGATCCCAGCGGCGGCACCTGTGATCAAGTAGAGCGTGCCATTGACGGGGGGATCTACCTCAAAAGAGGCCAGATCTCGACCCAGATCAACACGTCCTTGAAATACCTGCTGCTGAGACCACCCGAATGTGGAGAAAATAAAGAGAAACAGGAACGAAAAAAGGCGTGTCATCTTGCTTTCCTTGGCTTGAAGTGTAAAATCTAGGGAGGACTAGGGTGTTCGTTTCCAAAGGTAACCCAATTTGACAAAAACTTTGTCACTGCCTATTATAACGTACAAAGTTGGGCATACCCTAGTCCGGATCCGGCCTGCCAACAGATTGAGGGAGTTATGAGCGCAAACAACGACATCGTCAGCGGTTTCGACGACGAAAAAGACGACAGCCTCAAGATCCGTCTCCAAAGGACGGATGGGGTTGACAATGGTATCGTCTTGTACCTAACCGGTTACATCGATACCTACAACTCGAACTTCTTTCAGAAGAGGGTTTCCAAGGCCATTGATTCCGGTTTTACCAAGATTATCTTTCATTGTGCCGGTCTGAACTATGTTTCTTCGACGGGCATCGGTTCGTTTACAGCCTTCCTCAAGGCAGTCCGCCCGAAGGGTGGCGAAGTGGTGCTTCTCGAAATTCAGCCCAAGGTTTATGAAGTTTTTCAGCTTCTGGGCTTCAGCCAGTTCTTCAACATCAAAGACAGTCTTGAGGAAGCCATCAAGTTCTTCCAAGGCGGGGGTGGTACCGACGCCTCCGACAACGGTATTTTCCCTAAGACCTTCAACTGTCCGATTTGTTCCAAAAGGCTCAAAGCGGCACGGGCCGGTCGTTTTCGCTGTTCCGAATGCAAGACGATTCTGGCTATCGATAATTCGGGCCAAGTCTTCTTGGGTTAAGGTAGAGTATGAACGCCAAGGAAAAGCTGGAAGGGTTCTTCATTAAGCTGGGGTACACCTACCAGCAGATTGCTGAAGACACCTGGGTTGTTACCGACGACGATGCGGGGGTGCATCAGGTAGTCGTAATGGTCGATGACCCGATTGTCGTTGTCCGTGTCACCGTCATGGCGTTGCCGACCAAGAACCGCGAGCCCTTTTTCGAGACAGTTCTTCGTATGAACGCCACCGATTTGGTTCATATTGCCTATGCTGTCGAAGGGGAGCATCTGATTCTCTCCAATTCATTCCTTCTCGAAACCCTCGACCTCGAAGAGATACAGGCTGCCGTCGACGAGTTCGGACTGGCCTTGATTCAGCATTATTCGATCCTTTCCAAGTACCGGAACTAAGGAGCACCAGCTATGGGCATTTGGGACAACCTGAAACGGGTTTTCAAGTCCAATATCAACGCCGCCATCAGCAAGGCTGAGGATCCGCAAAAGATCCTCGAGCAGACCATGATCGATATGAACGAAGCGCTGATCGAGAACAAGAAGGCCGTGGCCAGCGCCATTGCCGATGAAAAGCGTCTCGAACGGCAATACAACGAGAATTTGGCTCTGGCAAAAGACTGGGAGAACAAAGCTATCCTCGCTGTGAAGAGCGACCGGGACGACTTGGCTCGTGAAGCCTTGCTCAGGCAAAAAGAGTACGCTGACTACGCCGTGCAGTTCAAACAGCAGTTCGAGGCGCAACATGCCGCTGTCGAAAAGCTGAAAGACGCCCTTCGGCAGCTGCAGTCAAAAATTGAAGAAGCCGGCCGCAAGAAAAACATCCTGATTGCCCGCGCCAAGCGTGCCGAAGCTCAGAAAAAGATTTCGGAAACCATGGGAAGCATGTCCAACAACTCTTCCTTTGCCGCCTTTGACCGGATGGCCAACAAGGTCGACCAGCTGGAAGCCGAGGCGAGCGCTCAGGTAGAACTCGAGGACCTCAGCGGCACGGCTGACCTGGAAAAGCAGTTTAAGGAACTGGAGAAAGGAAAGGTAGGCTCTGACCTGATGCTTGAGGATCTCAAGGCCAAAATGAAGGCTCAGGAAGCTGGTTCGATTGTGGTCCGCGAAGAGGTCGGGAGCAAAAACTCCTGACTCTGCTGTTTGTCGGCCGTGACCAGGCTCTGAACGACTCCGTGCTTTCAAACGCTCCCCGGGGGGTACACGTACAGTGTACCCTTTCTTTTTTTTCGGGTTCCTGGGACGCCGTTGCCGTTCCAGCCTCCCAATTTCTGACCATACCGTTGCTGAGGAAACTTCCCTGCCCGGTTCTCGCCTATGGGGCTTCCCACCTTTTTCGGGTCACCTGGCTGGCCGGGGTGTGGGACTATCTGAGAGAACCCTGGGAGACCGAGGAGCTTTTCTTGCGCCTCAGAGGCTTCCAGCCTTCGTTTGCAAGTTGGTGCTGGGGCGGGTCGAAGCTTACTCTCGACGGACTGGTGCTTGGCTCTGAAAACGGCCTTACCGTCTGCCTCACCCCCGCGGAAGCTGATATTCTGCGCCTTCTCGTTGCCCGGCAGGGGCTCGCAGTTTCCCGGGCAATCCTGGCCCTGGCTGGCTCGGTTTCCGAAGGGCGAGTGGTTGATACTTTGATCGGGCGTCTGCGAAACAAACTCAAAACGGTAACGAACAATACGGAAAATCCTTTAACAGTAGTCAGAGGTGTCGGTTACCGGCTTCCTTGAACCTTACTCTGCCCCGTGGTATTCTGACAGCACCGTGAAAGACACCGTCCTCAACCTCTTGGTTTTCCTCTTGGTCTTCCTGGCCGTCACTGTCTTTCTGCTGACGGCCTACGGCATATCTCTGATGCTTGTTCCCGGGGGTAAGGGCCTCGTTTTTGCCAACCCCTTTGCGGCAGCGTTGATACCCGGTCTGCTGGTGGGTTTGGTTGCGGCCATGTTCCGTTCGATACAACGGCCAGGAAACTTTCCAGCAACCTGGGCCCTTCTTGCCGCAGCTTTCCTGCTGCTGCTCACCCTGCCCATCCCCCTGATTCAACAATTGCCCTCGGTCAGAGCCTCCGATGCCTCACCCCTGATCCCAGGGCGTTTCCTCCCTCTGGAAGACGGGTCGCTCCTGCTGTCGTCAGGAACTTCGGCCATTCTGGTGCCGTCGGACGGCGGCCTTATGACGGTATCGGCGGAAACCCATTATGATTCGCTCAATCAGCGTTTCGTCTTCTCTTCCGGGAATCCTAAAAATCTGGGGAGCACCGGACCGGAACGGGACTATTTTCAATTCACGCCCACCCTTGCGTCGTTGCAAACAGATCTGTTGGCCGTCTATCAGGTATTGCGCGACAGTTCGGTTCAAAGACCCTTGGTCTTCTGGTCCCAAGCCTGGGCCATCACGTGGCTCTTCTTGGGGTTGTTCTTTTTCTTTTCTCTCAAAACCTGGCCGCTGGTTCATATTGTTCTCATCTTGTTGCTGGTCCGTCTGGGCATTCTTTTTCTGGTCTACGCCTTCTGGTCACTTCCCGCGCTGGTCGATCTCTGGGTGCCACCCAACCTGGCCGAGCAGGTAAGAACCTGGGGACCGGTGGTTCTGATTGACGTGGCAGCCGCTACGCTTTTCTTTATGACCTGGCTTTCCAAACCCTACCGGCAGGCGGCCCTCCGTTGAGCAAACTTGGATCCCGCTTTCTATCGGTGTTGGGAGTCTTGGTGGGCCTTACCACCTCGTTTTTGATCCTTTGGTCCCTCGGTCGCTGGTTGCTTCCAGCTGTCTTCGGCGCGTTGCCCGATTGGCTGCCTGAAGACTTCCTGATGGGAGCCGGGCTGCAAATTCTGGCAGACCTGATGCAATGGATGCCGGCTCTGGCTTTCAGTGCCCTTGTGTTGACCTTTTCCTACTGGTTGAAACCCGCAGAATTGCCCCAGGGAGAGGTGCAGGCACTGATCCGATCGTCCTTTCTGGCAATCGGGGCAACCGTGGTGTTCGCACTCTTGGGGCTGCTGGCACAGCCTTGGGCCGACTCCAGACTGGAAGAATTCCGGTTCCGCTACGAACAGACGAAGCAGTTGGAGGACTCCTATCTTGCCATCAAGGGCCAAGGGTCCAGCAATCAGACAGCGGCAGGATTGGAAGCACGCTTCGCCTTGCTGAGGCGGCTTGGGGTGCTGCGTCCTCTTCAATCCCAAGGGTCAGGCCATGAGCGGCTCGACTACGAATTCGAATTGCAGCTGCTCAAGGCCCATTTTGACCTTGATGAATTCTTCAAATTGCGGGCCTTGCCTGGTGTTGAGGAAACAGGGGATACAGCCAACGCCACCGTGGAAGAGCTTCTGCTGAAGGCCGAGGAAGCTCTGGCTGACGGTGGTGGCGACCGGGAATATTTGGCTAACCTATGGGGTTTCCAGGTATACCGCCGGTTGATGAACTTCACCGACCAAGGACAATCGGTCGACCCCAAGGTCCTTGAGCGGGCCAAGACACTTGTCGACCAATCCTGGGCACGGATTTACGAAAAGACCCTGGCAGCCGATGAACGACTTAAAGCCAGTTACTTCTTCCGCAAGGGAAAGAGCCTGGGAGATTTCCAGTTTCAAAACTATCTGGAAGCTTACTATGGCTTCCAGGAGCTTCACCTTGAGAACCCCAGGGATTCGGAGGTCACCCGGCATTGGGAACTCTCCCGCGAACGGATCAAGGAGCAGGTCCTGTTCTACCAAGAGATGGAGGTTCTATTCACCATTCCTGGCAGCCAAGATCTGGTATTTTTAAACCGGGAAGCCCCTCCCGAGGTGGTCCGGATAGGAAAACTGCTTCATACCAACGAGGGGGTTTTTGTCAAAGATCTGGAGTTTCTCCGTTTCGACGCTCAAGGCCGCCCCCTGCTTCATTGGACGGCTCCTTACGGTCGGTGGACAGCAGCCGGTATCGACTTCCGGGTCTGGGACAAAGACTCACCCCGTCCGAGGTTTCCCATTGTCCTGACGGAAAGTCCCGGCCAGGAATTCAACACCGAGGCGGTGGATCCTCCGCTGTTTGTGCCCCGGATGAGTGTGCAGGATCTGGAACTGGTCAATACCCGACAGCTCCGGCCTCAGGGTTTGGGCACCTGGGATCTTTTGGTTCATGGTCGTTCCATCGAAGCCCTGGGTTTCAACTCGCGCTTGTTCCAGACGGAATTTGTGGTCCGTCTGGCCGCACCCTTCGGGTTTTTTGTTGTCTTTCTTTTCGTCATGGCTCTGGCCTGGTTCAACCGGGCGCACGAAACGGGTAAAACCTGGTGGTTTCTTATCCCCGTTTTGCCGCTGGTATCTGATTTCCTGGTACAAAGCTTTGCCTGGGCCTCGCGCCTTGCCGTGGGAGGCCTGTTGGGTTTTGTCGGCCTGGAAACCACCTCCATCGTCTTGGCGGTGCTTTTCGTCGTCGGAAGCGCTCTGGGGCTGACGCTTGTCCAGCTCGCCTTCCGAAAAAGCCTTAAATCGCTTTGACGATCAAGTCTCCCATTTGTTTTGTACCCACCAAGGTCGTTCCCTCGGTAAGAATATCCCTGGTCCGATAGCCTTGGCTCAAGACTTTTTGGACCGCATTGTGAACCTGGGTGTACACCTCGGGCATTCCAAAGGCATATTGGAAAAGCATTCCAAGCGAGAGGATCTGCGCGATGGGGTTGGCAATACCCTGGCCGGCAATGTCAGGGGCCGAGCCGCCGGAGGGTTCGAACAGGCCAAAGGCCCCCTCTTTGCCGGGAGCGCCGGCCAAACTGGCACTGGGAAGCATTCCCAGCGAACCGGCGATCATAGAGGCTTCATCGGACAAAATGTCACCAAACATGTTCTCAGCCAGAATGACGTCGAACTGCCGGGGATTGCGGACCAGTTGCATGGCGGCATTATCAACATACATATGCGTCAAGGTGACGTCGGGGTACTGCTTTCCCAGTTCTGTAACGACTTCGCGCCAGAAAACCATGGTGGTCAGCACGTTGGCCTTGTCGATGGAACAGAGCTTCTTACCCCGCTGACGAGCTGACTGAAAGGCGATATGGGCAATTCGCTCGATTTCGGCGCGGGTATAAATCATGTTGTCGCTGGCCCAATCGTCCCCTCGTTCCTTCTTGCCGAAGTACAAACCACCGGTTAACTCGCGTACTACAAGGACGTTCAATTCGTCACCGATGATTTCAGCCTTGAGCGGCGAGGCTCCGGCCAAGCCCCGGAAAACAATGGCTGGGCGCAGGTTGGCATACAGGTTGAAATGCTTGCGCAGGGGCAGCAGGGCTCCGCGCTCGGGCTGTTCGGCCGGGGGAAGCTTTTCCCACTTCGGTCCGCCCACCGATCCGAATAAAATGGCATCGGCCGCTTCACACGTTTTCAGAGTGCTTTCAGGAAGGGCCTTGCCATGATTGTCGATGGCGATACCACCGATGTCGGCAAAGGTCTTGTTCACTGTGAGGCCGGTTTTTTTCTCGAGGACCTCGAAGACCTTGAGGGCCTCGGCCATGACTTCGGGTCCAATGCCGTCACCCGCAAGAACAGCGATGTTTTTGGTGTTGCTCATGCGCAGAGACTAGCCGGTCGCAGGGTCCTTGATCAAGTCGGAATTACGGGGCTTCCGCTTGATCGAGCTCGAGTGGAATGCGGGCAAAAATTTCAAGCTGCTTGGCCAGTAGTTCCTTTCGGGCCGGGGTGGCGCTTTCAATCAAGGAAAGGACTTGGAGGTTGGCTTCGATCAAGCCCTTCTCTTTTCGGGTTTTGGCAACAATCTGTGCCTCGTTGTCTCGAATGGCTTGAAGGTCCTTTTCCTCTATGAGAGTAATGTCGAGTTCCGCTTTGTTCTCGTACAAGTCTCTCCCAAGAATTTGAGCCTGGGCTCGGGCGGTTGTGAGTGCTGCAAGAGCTTCCCGGAACTCCGGAGTGCCCGATTTGAAGGTGTTTGAGGAACGATACTCTGCCGCTGCCAGATTATTCCAAGTTTCATAGATCCTCTGGGCCAGGGCCTTGTGGGTCGCACGGACGACAGGATCATAGTCCGGAATGCGCGAACGCCTGCCTTGAAGCAGGGCCAGCAGCTCGCGGTAATACCCTTCGGCGGAGGCGAAGTTGCCGCTGCGGAAGAGGGCATTACCCATGGCGTAGAGAAGGTTGGGATTGTCTCGTCCCGACGATTCCCCTTTGTTTCCAGGTCGGTCGAGGGCAAAAAACCGTTTGATCGACAGATCGAAGTCCCGTTTCTCGTAGTGAATGACCCCAAGCCGATAAGTGATGGCGGGTTCCTCCCAGTGGCCTTCCTCGGCTGTCTCAAACAGCGACAGGGCTTGATCCCAGCCCCCTGGAACGGTACCCCCCCCCAACGCCTCCACTCCGGGAGTCTGCCGGTAGTACAGGTTTCCCAGATTACGGAACAGACGGGCCGATTCATTGTCGAGGGTCACAAGGCCCAAAGCCCGGTACGACTCAAAGGTTTTTTGGGCATCAAGGTAGTATTTTTCGGCTTGAAGGGGTTCGCCGCCCTCGTCAAAAATTTCACCGATACGGTTGCTCGTCGCCACACGCATGGCAGGGCGATCGGCCAGCCGGGCTTTCCGAGGCTCAAGCCGTTGGAAATACGTGTCGGCTGCCGCAAGGGCCCGACGTTCATCTTGAGAACTCCGGGTGGCCCGATAGAGGCGTGAGAGCTGATAATGCAACTCGGGAAGGGTCTTTTCGCCGTCCATGGCCCGCAAAATCAGGGTGTCGATCTTTTCGAGATAATCGGGGCGGAAGGGCTGAGAAGAATTCGGGTATTTGTATGGGGGTTCCAGAGAGGGCCCTGCAGCAGCACCCTCTCCGCCGCCACCGTGCCCACCACCCTCAGCCGGAGCCGCACTGGAACGGAGCAGGCTGTGCCCCGCCGCCGGCGCGGCTGCCGGAGCGCTGTGCCCACCTCCGCCCCCTTCGGCAGGAGCCATGGCGTCAAGCTTGGCCCGTTCTTCCTTCAGCTTGGCGGCCATTTCCGCCAACTCTTCTGCCGTCGGAGCTTCCGGGAGCTCCACGGGCTTGGGGCGGATTCCGTATTCCTCTTCGATGGTCCTCTGGGCGAGGGGGATCATCCGCTCTTTTTCCAACAAGGATTCTTCCCGATCGATGAACCAGCGGGCTTTGAGCAGTTCGGCCTCTTCGTCCTGGAGGAGAAAGACTCGGACAAACCGCCAGGTTACCGGTGAATCGTAACCATAGAGCCGCAGGTATTCGCTCAGAGACGTGTTGGCATTGCTCAAGCTTTCCCGGGAAGAAAGCGCTTGGCTCCAGGCCAAAAAGTTGTCGGCTTTTCGCAGCAGGCCGGCTTTGTGCCCGGGGGACTGAGAGAGCAATGGTTTGAGGACAAGATCAGCCCTTCGGAAGTGTGCCTCGCGCTGGCGGCCATCAAATCCAAATTCTGTTTCGAAACGGCTGTAGTCGAGAAGTCCTTTGGTATCGGGGTTTCCAAAATGGACTTCGCCAGGAATCAGGTTCTCAAAGTCGCTTGTTGCGGTATCCACCGAAAGCAACTTGGCAACGTAGGCGTAGTAAGCATCGGCGGCAGCTTTCTTTTCCACCAGCCTGTCGGCAAGAGCTTGGCCTTCCAGCCCTTCAGGCAGAGCCGCCAAGGGTTTTCCGAACCGTTCCTCCAGCAGAGGTTTGTCCTCGTCCCGGTACACTTTGACCGAAGGCTGAAGCAGTTCGAGGTATTTTCGCCGGGCACGGTCGTAGTTGCCAGTGTCCTGATAAGCTTCGGCGTATTGGAAAAACCGGTCCTGAACGGGCCAGTAGTAGCGGGCCTGGGCAAACAACTCGTCTGCCAGGACAGCGTCATACTGACGGACAGCAACGAGTCCCCGGTCATAGAGCTCATTGGCTTTGTAGGGCTTGAGAAGGAAATTCCAGCCCAGGAGCACCAACACAGCAGCGGCCAGCGTGATGAGAGCAGACACTCGCAGAACCGGTAGCATGACTGTCTGCAGGTTGTACCAAAGGGTTCCGCGGCGGGCTTCGAGAGCCGCACCGGAGCCTTTTTCGAACCCGGCGGGAATAACAATCTTTCGCCCAAGAATCTTGCCGACAACCAAGGCCAAGCTGCGTGCCGGGGTTTGGGCCGACAAAAGGCGGATGACCTTCTCCAGGTCATCCAAAGCGACTTCTTTTTCTCCTATCAATTCCTCAATGGCCAGACGGAGATTCAGAGGAAGACGAAGCAGGGCGGACTGAACGGTGACAAACTCACTGTCCGACAGCGAGAAACTTTTGTAAGAGACCGTATTGAGGGCCAGGGCCTGAGCAGGGTTGAGGAGTTCGGCATCGGTGTGGTCATCTGCCGTGATACCGAACTGAGACTCAAAGTCTCCCAGCTGAAACTCGTCAGCTTCTTTCATGGCGTCGAACGCTTCGACGTCCTCTTCCTTGGTATCGGCAAACCCTGCTAGTTCAGGGAACTCGGAATCACCCATGGCGTCACCGAATTCGAAATCATCACCAGCCGGGAATTCTTCGGCACTGGGGAATTCCTCGTTGCTGGAAAAATCCTCAGCACTGGGAACTTCTTCCGCAATGGAGAAGTCTTCCGCCTCAGGGACAGCTTGAGCCTCACCGAACAGGTCATCCAGTGACTCGCCCAAGTCGGCCAAGGGTTCGAGCTCGGGTTCGGGCTCAGATTCGGGCTCGGGCTCAGGCTCGGAGTCAAACACAGGGGCAGGACCGAGAACATCATCGAGGCTCGGTCCGAGAGAGTCCTCCCCGTGGTCGGGAACTTCCGTAGAAAACAGGTCATCCAGATCGGAAGCAACAGGATCTTCTTCTAAAACCTCAGGAGCCAATTCTGCGTCAAAGGGTGGCTCTTCATCCAGAACAAGCGGCTCTTCAGTCGGCATTCCACCCAGCAAGTCTGCCAGGTCGTCGTCCAACTGGGACTCAGGGGGGAGAATCTCGTCGAGGGGGAGGCCCTTCTCGGCCTGAATTTCAGGCTCTCGGGCCAGGCCTTGAACGATAGCCTTGAACTGTTCGACCGCTTCTATGGAAGGCATGTATTACCAGTATCGGAGATTTGGAATTAAACCCTTTCCAGAATTCTCCGAAAAGTATAACAGAATGAACCAATTCATGAGAATCTCCTGCACTTTCCTTCTCCTGATGCCCTTGTCTGCCTTCGCCCAGCATGGCGGGACGGAAACAGCCCCCAGTAATCAGCCGCCCGCCGCCACTCCGGCCCCAGACAATATCAACACCTACCTGCACCTGCAGGTAAACAACCTTCACAAGGCCGAGGCTCCCAAGGTTCAGGACAAAAAACTGATCCTCACCTGGAAAGGAGATGTCACGCCCCGCTATGTGGCCGTGGCCTTTCAGCACGAGGCCTACCGCCAAAAGCATGTTTTTTGGCGCAACCAGCACGGTGTGCATTTCCTGGTGATGGATTTGACTTCCGATATGCCCCTTACCCTCGAATACCGTCTGATTGTCGATGGTCTCTGGCAGGCCGACGCAACCAATACCAACCGTTACCGCAATGACCAAGGCATTGTTCTCAGCCGGGTTTCTCTTTCGGCGGCTTCGTTGCCGGCCCATCATGGTCCGGTTCAGGGCAATTTCGGCCAGGTGGAATTCGCCTACCATGGCAAACCGGGTCAACAAGTTTCCCTCGTCGGCAACTTCAACCAATGGGATCCCTTCGCGCATTTCCTGGAGGAAATGCACCCCGGTGAGTTTCACCTGACACTTCAATTGCCGCCAGGCACCCTTCTATACAAATTTGTTGTGGGGACAAAGTCCTTTCTCGATCCGGGAAACGCCCGCACTGGACACGATGAACAAGGTGGCACTTTTTCGTACTTCGAAAACAAGCTGACCACCCCGGGCAAAGTTCTGGATGCGACGATGGCCGTCGCTTCGGCTGCCCACCACTGATGGCCGGGCTCTGGCAGAACGCTTGGGACCAGGCACGAAACCATCCTTCCTTCCTCGATTTGACGGACTCACGGTTTCACCAGAACGGGTTGCTGCCAAACCGGGCCGTATTTGAACGGGCCTTTAGCCGTTGGCTCGATGGGCGCAGTTATGAACCCGACAGCCGCGGAGCCTCTGCGGCCCGAGCGGCCCTCAGAACCTTCTACGCCTCCGAGGGCTGGCTTTTGCCGGACGACAATTTCTTCCTGACGGCAGGAACCAGCGAGGCGTATACGCTTCTGTTTTCGACCCTGGCCGCCTCTGGTGAAGCCGTCGCACTCCCCCGACCCGGATACCCGCTTTTTGAACACCTAGCCGCACATTCCCGGTTGGATACCGTGTTCTACGACCAGCCCTGGGCCAAGGGCTGGCAGCCTGATATCGAAAGCCTCGAGTCCTGTCTGACCCCCCAAACCCGCTTTGTCGTCGTGATCAGCCCCAACAACCCAACGGGCCAGGTGGTTTCTGCCGCCAGTTTGTCCTCCCTTGCGGAGGTTTGCCGCCGCCACGATCTGATGCTGATTGTTGATGAGGTGTTCGATGCCTGCTGGGAAGGGCCTGATCCCCTGCCTCGGCCCGGGGCCCTGTTTCCCGATGTCAAGACGTTTACCCTCAACGGCATTTCCAAACGGTTCGGCAGTCCTGATCTGAAACTGGCCTGGATTGCTGTCTCGGGTCCCGAGGCTTGGGTCAAAGAAACAGGGTCACGGTTGGAACTGGCCAACGACACCTTTCTTTCGGCCAATAGTTACAGCCAGTTTTTGTTGCCAGAATTGTTTGCTGCCATGAGCCCGTGGCAACATCAGCTGCGCTCGGTGCTGGAGGCCAACCGGACCGTCATGACTCAGTGGATGGAGAAGGAGACCCGCGTCAAAGGTTTGGTTCCTCGGGGAGGGATCCATGGTCTGTGGCGGTTCGAGGGGTTGCCAAGGCGGTTTGACGATGAAGCCTGGGCGGTGGAACTGATGAAACAGGACCAGCTGGCCCTCCATCCAGGATTCTTCTACGATGTGCAGGAGCCCGGGGTGTGGCTGGTCTACAGCCTTCTGAAAGCGCCGGCAGCCTTCCGTGAGGGTCTGGCCCGGCTGGAACAGCGGTTCAGTTCAGTCTAGCCAACGCTTTTCTCGTTTGAGTGATGGCACCGAGCAAGCTCGAATCATCGGTAGTGTCTTGGCCGATTTCCCAGATCATCACACCCGAAAGACCGGCATTCTTGGCAAACTGAACCTTGCGTTGCACGGTTTCAATGCCGTTGAAGTAGTAACCGGAAACGGTGTCCTGGGCGGGCGAGAGCTGGTATCGCTTCTGAAGGGTTTTGTAGCTGAGAGCCGAAGACCAGGCCGGCCCGCGCGAGGTGTAACCTCTGCCATAAAAAGGGATTCCCAGAAGCAGTTTGGAGGGTGCAACCCCCTGATCCACCATGGAATCCACGAGATTTTCAACTTTCTCAAGGGTCGAGTGCCGCCCCGCATCGTCGTAAAGCATGCCATGGACCCTGTCAACGGCAGCATAAGCCTCGGGTTGAAGGGGTCGGGAGGGACTAACCGCCACCGTCAGTTTCAAACCACGAAGCGAGAATTGCCGCCTCAGCCCCTGAAGGAGAGCGGTGTAGGCCCCCTGCTGGTCAGCCGAGGGATACTCCCAGTCAAAATCGGCACCGTCAAAACCCTCGATCACCAAGAAGGTCGCCAGATTGTTGGCAAACTTAGCGCGAAGCGCCGGGTCTGAGGCAATGGCCGAAAGGGCACCCCTCTGTTTATGGTCGGTGACCCCCATCAAAATCCGTGTGCCGAACTCTTTCTTGATTTTCTTCAAGAAATCCCGGTGGTTGTCGGTTAAAACGGCATGACTCAAGGTGCCGTTCGACAGGGGAGAGAGAGTGAAGTAGACAAGATCGGTCAGATGGCGGGCTTGTGAGGGGTTGAAAGAACCGATTTTTCCTGCGGGGAGGTACCCTACAACCTCAAGACCAGCCAGAGGGCTTGTGGTGCTGTCTTCGGAAATTCCAGGGGTGGAACCTTGGGGATAGAGGTAGAACCCAAGGTTTCCTAAGCTGCAACCAGACAACACAATCGAGACGACGAGGGCCGAAAGGGCCCGAACAACATTTTTTTGCATCCGCCGAAAGGTTTTATCGCAAACGCCGGAGAAATTCCAGCCCAAAACCCGTACAATAGGGTCATGATTGGAATAATAGGAGCTATGGCTCCGGAAATGGCGTTGCTGGCGGCCGCTCTCGAAGGCACTCAGGAGCGCACCGCCGCGGGGATGTCGTTTAAGACAGGCACCTTGGAAGGCAAGGAAGTGGTGCTGTTGCAATGCGGTATCGGCAAAGTGAATGCCGCTGTCGGTGCCGCCCTTCTCATTGAGTTGTTCCATCCGACTGCTATTTTGAACACCGGGTCAGCGGGCGGTCTTCTGGCTACCCAGAACTTCGGTGACACGGTGGTGAGCACGGCGGTGGTCCACCACGATGTGGACGTCACGGCTTTCGGGTACGCCTCGGGACAAATCCCCGGTCTGCCTGTCTCATTTCCCTCGGATCCCGCCTTGGTTGCCCTGGCCGACACGTGTTTGAAAGAGGTCCCTCATACTACGGGAATCATCGGATCAGGGGATATCTTCGTTCATGACCCGTTGGTCATCGCGCGAATTCAATCGCGCTTTCCCGACCTCTGCGCTGTCGAGATGGAGGCCGCGGCCATCGCACAGGCCTGTTTTCTGTGCCAAACCCCCTTTGTCGTGGTGCGGGCCCTGAGTGATATCGCGGGTCAGGAATCCCCCATGGCTTTTGCGGAATTCTTACCCCTCGCCAGTCAGAACTCCAGCCGTTTGGTTCTGAATATGCTACGGTTACTCTAGGAGCCTCATGATGGAGAAAATTGCCAGCTTTCAGATCGACCACCTGCGCCTCAAGCGAGGTGTCTACGTCAGCCGGGCCGACAAGTTTGGTTCGACGGTCATCACAACCTTTGACCTGCGTATGAAGGAACCCAACAAAGAACCCGTGATGGATGTCCCGGCACTTCATACTCTGGAACACCTGGGGGCGACCTTCCTCCGATCTCACCCGGTTTGGAAAGACAGGACGGTGTATTTTGGTCCCATGGGGTGTCGTACAGGGTTGTATATCGTCCTGGAAGGAACCCTCGACAGTCAGGCCGTCGTTCCGCTGGTGCAGGAGTTTCTGAGGTGGACCCTTGCCTTCCGTGGAGAGATTCCCGGAGCCAGTGCCATCGAATGCGGCAACTGGCGCGATCAGAACCTGGAAATGGCCCAATGGGAAGCCAAAAAATTTCTGGATGAAGTGATGGCCTTTCCGAAGCCCGAAAACCTGAACTACCCGGCCTGAGCAATCCATGCAGGGCCCGTTCTTCAGTCTCAACGGTGAACTCAAGCCGACCACCGAGGCTACGGTACCTCTCGATGATCTGGCTTTTGCCTACGGCTTCGGGGTGTATGAGACCCTCAAAGTACGGCACGGTGTCCTATTCTTTCCGGAACAGCACGAAGAACGGCTGTGGCACAGCGCAAAAACCCTGGGGCTGGAGCACCCGTTCCAGCCGGGCGATTTCGGCCGCTTTTTAAACGCCCTGGTCAAGGCCAACCAGACTGGTGATGCCAATCTGAAAGCTTTGCTGGTAGGAGGGCCCCACGCCGCTGAAGCCCGGCTGGCGATTTTGCAGCTGGCCCCGCTGTTCCCCGACCGAAAAAACTACAAACACGGCGGTACGGCCATCACCTGGCAGGGCGAGAGGGTGTATCCGCAAGCCAAGACGCTGAACATGCTGGTCAGCTACCTGGCCTACCGCGAAGCCCAGCACAGGGGTGCCTACGACGCCCTGCTGGTCAACCGTCACGGGCAGATCACCGAGGGAACCCGCACCAACTTCTTTATCACCGATGGAACGGGTTTGGCCTGTGCCCCCGCCGCTCAGGTTCTGGAAGGGGTCACCCAGTTGACCGTACGCGAGGTCATCCGCAGCTTGGGAATCACCCTGGAGGAACGGCCCATCCCCTTGGCGGAAGCCGTCGGGTGGCAGGGGGCCTTTCTCACCTCCACCTCCACCAAAATCATGCCCCTGCGCCAGATCGATGACCTGGTGATTCCCCTCAGTCCGCTTGTTGACCGCCTGCGCCGGGCCTACGACGACTGGCTCGACGCGTACGCACGGGGCCGCACCTGAGCCCGCCTGAACAGCCAGACCTCTTGGTGATCGGCGGTGGCCCTGCGGGAATGATGGCGGCAGGGCGGGCCGCCGAGTTGGGTGCCACGGTGGTGCTGTTGGAGAAAAACCCTTCCCTGGGACGCAAGCTTCTGATTTCTGGCGGCGGCCGGTGCAACTTCACCAATGCCGAGCCCGATGTGCGGGTACTAGCCGACCACTACGGCGAGGCCCGTCATGCCCTGCTTTCCCCCTTCACGAAATTCTCATCTACCGAAACTCTGGCCTGGTTTGCGGCACGGGGAATGCCCTACAAAGTCGAAGACAATCAGCGGGCTTTTCCCGTCGACAACCAGGCCAAGTCGGTGTTGGCTGTGCTCGACCGTTACCTGGCCGAAGGGAAGGTGAAACTGCGGCTGGGAACCGAGGTGCTGGGTTTCGAAATGGCAGGGGAGGAACAAACGGGTGCCAAACGGGTCACAGGGGTGAGACTTTCCCGTGAAACCCTGACAGCAAAACGCTACCTCGTTGCCACTGGAGGCACCTCGCACCCCGAAACCGGATCCACGGGCGACGGCTTTCGCTGGTTGTCCGACCTGGGACTCAAGGTGAGGTTTCCCGAACCCAGCCTGGTTCCAGTGGCAGTCAAAGAGCCTTGGGTGGCCGACCTGGCCGGCCTGGCCTTTCCCGAGGCGGGGTTGTCGGCGTGGGTGGGCACCGAAAAGCTCGAATTCCGCAAAGGCAAGCTTCTGTTCACCCATTTTGGACTCTCGGGTCCGCTGGTGCTCAACTTTGCCAGTCAGCTGTCAAAAATTCGCAGCCGGACCGCCCGTCAGGGGGACCTTGTGTTGAAGGTGGACTTTTTCCCCCATAGTGATGCCAAGACCCTGGACCGAGAACTCGTGGAGCTCTTCACGTCCCAGTCAGGCAAAAAGCTCAAGAATGCCTTGGGCGGATTGCTCCCCCCTCGGGTGATACCCCGGCTGCTGACGCTTTCAGGAGCCGATCCAGAGAAAGCCCTCGCCCAGGTCACCAGGGTGGAACGCGAAGGCCTCGTGGCCGTGCTCAAGGGCTTTCCGCTGACCTTCAAAAAGCTGATGGACGAAAGTCGGGCCATCGTCAGCTCGGGCGGTCTTCACGTTGACGAAATCGACTGGCGGACGATGAACTGCAAGAAAGTTCCAAATTTGGCTGTGACGGGTGACCTTCTGGACATCAACCGGCCTTCGGGAGGCTTCAGTTTACAATTGTGCTGGGCCACCGGTTGGGTGGCCGGCACCGCCAGTTCCTATTCTTGACAAGCCTGACAAAGTCCGTAAGCTTTAGCGGCATGAAGATCACCCTGAAACGCCTGGAGGCCCCCTTTTATCTGGAGGCCGAAAATGAAGAAGGTAACACCCTGACCATGGACGCAAGTCCCAATATCGGCGGCACCGGGCGGGGTTTCCGTCCTATGCAGACGCTCCTGGCGGGTTTGGCCGGTTGCTCCACCATCGATGTGGTCGTGATTCTCCAGAAGTCCAAGCAGCCGCTTGACGATATCCAGGTCGAGGTTGAGGGACTGCGCCAGGAAGGCGTCGAGCCCTCGTTGTTTGAGAAGATCCATGTTCGCTACAAGCTCAAGGGCGGGTTTACCGA
The DNA here is from genome assembly GCA_020049045.1 of Spirochaetota bacterium. Lineage (GTDB taxonomy): Bacteria > Spirochaetota > Spirochaetia > JABEVK01 > JABEVK01 > JAIFLN01. The sequence continues at coordinate 32,187 of JAIFLN010000069.1, forward strand.
TGAAGCCGCCCAAAGGGCCTGCGACTGGTCGATGCAAAAGTACTGTTCGGTGGCAAAGACCCTCGAAAAAACCGCCGTCATCACTTGGAACTGGGAACGGGTCGAGTAACCACTATGAAAAATCCCTACCCTTCTGACCATTTTGAGACCCAGGCCGTACGCACGCAGGTTGAACGAACCGGGTTTGGCGAGCACTCGGCCCCTATCTACCTGACCTCCAGCTATCTGTTCGACAGTGCCGAGCACGCCCGGGCCCTGTTTGCCAACGAGCAGGAAGGGATGATCTACAGCCGCTACGACAACCCCTCGAACGATGAGTTCATCGACAAAATGAAACGGCTTGAGGGAACTGCCGACGGCGTGGCCACAGCCAGCGGAATGGCGGCGGTCTTCGGTGCTCTGGCCGGTACCCTGTCGGCCGGAGACCACATTTTGGCGGGCCGCTCGCTGTTTGGGTCGAGTTTCCAGGTGCTGTCAACCATTCTGCCCCGTTTCGGCATCACCACCAGCTTTTTTGACCTCGGCAGGCCAGAAACCTGGGAAGCCCAGATCACAACGGCCACCAAGCTCGTTTACGTCGAAACACCCACCAACCCCGGTCTCGACCTGGTCGACCTGGAGTTTCTTTCCTCGTTATGCAACAAACGCGGTCTGATTTTAGCCGTGGACAACTGCTTCGCCACTCCATACTTGCAGAACCCCGCCGCCTGGGGAGCCGACCTGGTCATCCATTCGGCGACCAAGTTTATCGACGGCCAGGGTCGTGGCTTGGGAGGTGTGATTCTGGGCAGCGAAGAACGGATCACTCCCATCCGCTTTTTTTGCCGTCAGACGGGACCGGCATTGTCGCCGTTTCATGGGTGGATGTTCAGCAAAAGTCTGGAAACACTGGCGGTACGGATGGACCGCCACTGCGACAATGCGGAGTTTCTAGCCCAGCGACTAGAAGGCCACCCCGCACTCAAGGGGGTCAAACACCCCTTTTTGGCCAGCCACCCACAGCAGGCCCTCGCCAAAAAGCAGATGAAACGGGGTGGCGGGTTGCTCACCCTCGATTTGAAAGGGGGTTTGGAAGCCGGTAAGAAATTCCTCGATGCCCTCGAGCTCTGCAGTTTGACCGCCAATTTGGGTGATACCAGGACTACGGCCACCCATCCGGCTTCGACAACTCATTCCAAGCTCACCGATGCCGAAAGGGCCGCCGTGGGAATTGGACCGGGGACTGTCCGCCTTTCAGCGGGGCTGGAACACCGCGAGGACCTGCTGGCGGACTTGCTTCAGGCGTTGGAACGGGTTTGAACACTGGGCAGACGCACCACAAACTGGGCACCGCCCCCAGGGGCCTTACCCACTTCAACGAACCCGTCATGCTCCTCGACAATCCGCTTCACAATTGCCAGCCCCAGCCCGGTTCCCGTTCCCCGTTCCTTGGTGGTGAAAAAAGTTTGAAAGATTTTTTTCTGAAGCTCGGGCGGTATGCCGGGACCAGTGTCGCTGACCGTCACAACCACCCATTCTTCCTGGTGCCTCAAGGAAAGCGTCAGCGTCCCCTCGTGGTTCATGGCCTGAAGGGCATTTTGGACCAGGTTGGTCCAAACCTGAATCAGCTGATCGGGTCGGGCGAGTACTAGGGGGCATTCCTGATAATCCCGAACAACTTCCAGAGTATGCTTATTGGCCTGGGCATAGAGGTTCAAAACGGTATCAAGCCCCTCGGAGACCTTGGTAAGTGACGGGGGATCTTCGGGTTTTCCCGAACGAGCGTACGCGCCGAGGGTTTCCACCAGTTTATTGATCTTGTCGATAGCCTCGAGCTGCATCCGGTTTGTCCGCTGAAGCATAAAAATCGACAATACGTACGAAAACGCTGCCCTTCCTGCCGGGTCTTCTGTCAGCGGCTGCCAGCGGGAATCCCAATGGAGAAATCCCAGCTCAACCAGCTCGGAGGCTAAATCCTCCGCGTCGGGAAGCGGAAGGGCCTGCAGTTCCGCCTCAAGAACTTTCCTCTGGCTTCGTTGGGTTTTAGAATCCACCGCAAGGGCCGAAAGCATTGGTCCGTGTTCAAAAAGCTGCCAGAATGCCGCTGCTTGCCCAGGGGAAAGGGCTGCCAGAATCTGAGGGGTCCGGGGCATCACATCGTGCCACCAGCTTCGCGTCATCGACAAAGAGGACGAGATAACACCAATGGGAGTGTTGATATCATGGCTGACGCTCGCCAGAAGCTCGCCGAGGGCCGCCATCTTCTCGACTTGCGCAGCTGCAGTTTGGGCCTGCCTTGTGCGTTCGAGGTTTTCCCTAAAAAAGCGCATCACCATTTGAAGGATAAAGAAGGAAAAAACGGCACAGAACAGAAAAGAAATCCAGGCATCCCAGTATTGAATCTGGGGAGCTCCGTAAGGGGTCACCCACTCAGGATGAACGGCTTGACCGATCAGACAGGCTCCAACCAGGGCCGAGCCAAGGGCAACATAGGCTAGACCGGTACGCTGGGAATGCAAGATTGTCGAGAAAATCAGTATCATGAGAAAAACTGTCAGTGTGGGACCTTGAACCCCGGCAAAAACAAAGAAGTTGCTGACAAAAAAAATCAGACCGGCCCAGGTTCCCAAGTGGGCAACCAGCTTGTATTTCGCTCGAAACCGAGCCAGCCAGAAAAGCAATCCGAAGATTCCGACTATGGCTAGATCGAGCAGAAGATAGCCGAATTGACGGGTCAGCAGACTATCGGAGACAAGAAAAAGCAAACCGATGACCAAGGCAACGAAAAGGACAACGTTGAGTATGCGCTGCTGGAGTCCGGTTGATCCGGAATCTCCGGCGATGAGAACCCACCAAGAATCGACCTTCATAGGGGACTTGAGCATCTTGGAACCATTGTCGTGCATCCAGATGCCAATTTCCACCCCCTTTGCGACTTTGGACTTCCAGGGCATTCTCCTGCCAAAGACCACCCTCCGATTGACACGAGCCTGTCTTTTGCCTCAGAGTACCTTGAAATCAGAGGAGAGCGTCACTGTTGAAAGGTAGTGAGGTCCGGGTCGAAAACGCGGACAAGAAGTTCGGGGATTTCCACGCTTTGAAGAGCGTCAGCCTCACCATCAAAAAGGGCGAGTTTTTCTCCCTTCTGGGTCCTTCCGGTTGCGGTAAAACAACCCTTTTGCGCATCATAGCAGGGTTTGAAGAACCGACGGCAGGAATGGTCTATCTCGATGACGTCGATGTCATTCCCCTGCCGGCCGACAAGCGGCATACGAATACCGTCTTTCAGAACTACGCGCTGTTTCCCCACCTTTCTGTGTTTGAAAACATCGCCTTTCCCTTGCGCCTGAAGAAGGTTCCCTTTGAGCAGATCAAGGAGAAGGTCACCCGGTACCTCCAGCTCGTCCATCTCGTGGGTCAGGAGAACAAGAAGCCCAATCAGCTTTCCGGGGGGCAGAAGCAACGGGTCGCCATTGCCCGGGCGCTGATCAACGAGCCTTCGGTGTTGCTTCTCGACGAACCCCTGTCGGCTTTAGATGCCAAACTCCGCCACCAGCTCCTTATGGACCTCGATCTGATTCACGATGAAATCGGCATCACCTTCATCTACGTCACCCATGACCAAAGCGAAGCGCTTTCGGTTTCCGACCGCATCGCAGTGATGAACGAGGGCAGGGTCCTGCAGATTGGCACCCCCTTTGAAATCTACGAAGCCCCGGCCGACACCTTTGTTGCCAAATTCATCGGTGAGACCAATATCCTCGACGGCATCATCACGGCGCATAACGGCCGGTTCTACACCATCGAAACCGACCAGCTCGGACCCATCATGGTCACCTCAGACCGCAAATTCGAAGTGGGTAAAAAGGTGCGGCACGCCATCCGCCCCGAAAAGATCGACATCACCAAGGAAAAACCCGAGGGTCTCCCCGATGATTTCAACATCCTCCACGGCAAGGTTTCCGAGTCCATCTATTCGGGCTTCCAAAGCCAGTTCTATGTAGCAACCGACCAGAAACTACCGTTTAAAGTGTACCAGCAGCACGAAAGTTATTTGGAGCGGGGGCCGGCCATCCGTTGGCAGGACGAGGTCTTCCTCAATTGGGATGCCGACGACGGCTACATTGTGGAGCTGATCTGATGTCGGGTAACACTGACAGCCGGGTCGGTACCACCTATTCCCTGCCGCTGACCCTCTGGATCAGCCTGTTCTTCGTCGTTCCCATGGCCATTGTTTTCCTCTACAGCTTTCTGACCCGGGATGTGGGCGGCGGTGTGCGTTGGGAATTCAACCTCGACGCTTACGCCGCCATCTTCAAGCAGACTTCCAGCGGCCAGTTCATCTACCTCGACATCCTTTGGTACACCCTGTGGATGGCGGTAGCGGCCACGGTTTTGACCATTCTGGTGGCCCTGCCCTGCGCCTATTACATCGCCCGGACCAAGAACAACACACTGCTGTTGTTCCTGGTCATCATCCCGTTCTGGGTCAACTTCATGATCCGCATCTACGCCTGGGTGGCGATTTTGGGCCAGTCCGGGATTTTGAACGAAGGCCTCATGGCCCTGGGACTGATCAAGGAACCGGTGCAATTCCTGTTCAACGACTATGCCGTTTTGCTGGTTTTGGTGTACACCAACCTTCCCTTCGCCATATTGCCCCTGTTCACCACCATTGAAAAATTTGATTTCGGGCTCCTCGAGGCCGCCCGGGACCTGGGGGCCACCCATATGGGGTCGCTGCGCAAGGTGATGCTCCCCAATATTCAGGGCGGCATCATCACGGCGGTGCTGTTTACCTTCATCCCCATCTTCGGCACCTTCGCCGTCCCCGATGTCATGGGCGACTCGAACACCTACATGCTGGGTCAGCTGATCACCAGCAAGCTGAAAATGACCGGGGATTACCCCGGAGCTTCATCGTTGTCGGTGCTCATCCTGATCCTCACTGCCGGGGGCCTCATTTTGTATACGGCTTTCCAGCGCAAACAGGAAAAGGACAAAATGGTCACCATCGCCGAGGACGCCCTATGACCAAACCCCGGTTGTCCAAGGCGGTCTTCTGGACCACCATCGCCTTTCTCTTCCTTCCCCTGGTCGTCCTGATGGTTTTTTCCTTCAACGAAGGCCGCACCATGGTGTGGAAGGGTTTCAGCTTCCGTTGGTACGAAAGCCTGTTCCTGCACCAGCCCCGGCTTTGGGCCGCGGTCAGCAACACCCTCATCGTAGCCTTCACCTCAAGCATCTTGGCCACGGTTATCGGAACCCTGGGGGCCATCGCCATCCACTGGTACCGGTTCAAGGCGAAAGCCTACGTTCAAGCCATGAGCTTTTTGCCCCTCATCCTGCCTGAAATCATCATCGGCGTGTCTCTTCTGATCTTCTTCCGGATGATCGGCATGCCCCTGAGCCTGTGGACCATCGTCATCGCCCACACCAGTTTCACCATGCCCTTCGTGCTGCTCATGGTCACGGCCCGGTTGGGAGAATTCGACAACTCCATCATCGAAGCCGCCCGCGACCTGGGTGCCCGGGAAAGCCAAACCTTATTCCGAGTCATTCTGCCGATCGCTGTCCCGGGTATCTTCGCCGGCTTTCTGACAGCCTTTACTTTGTCGCTCGAAGACTTTGTGGTGACCTTCTTTGTCACAGGTTCGGGGTCAGACACGTTGCCCATTTTCATCTACAACCAGATCAAACGGAAACTACCGCCTGAGATCAATGCCTTTTCGGTGGTTCTCATCGGGGTCACCGTCTTCCTTCTTTTCTTTGCCCGACGTTCCATCAAGTACTTCGTGCAAAGAAAATAGCCGGCGTTGCCGGCTAAGAGTGAAAAACGACTGGAGGACAGCATGAAGAAGCTTTCCCTCGCCTTTTGTGCCGCCCTGTTGGCTGCCGCCACCCTAACAAGCTGTGGAGCCCCCGCCGCTTCGAAGGACCTGACGGTCTTCAACTGGATCGACTATATTCCCGAATCGGTTTTGGAGGACTTTAAAACCCAAACCGGTATCAACCTGGTGTACGACACCTACGACTCCAACGAGTCTATGTACGCCAAACTGCTGGGCGGAGCCACCTACGACGTTGTGTTCCCATCCACAGACTTCATCCCCCGGATGATCGAAAAGGACATGCTCCTCAAGCTCGATACCAGCAAGATTCCCGAGCTGGCCAACCTCGAGCCTTCCTTGGCCGCCAAAAACACCTGGGACCCCAAGAACGACTACTCGGCACCCTATAACTTCGGGTCCACCGCCGTCATTTATTGGAAGGACAAGGTGGACATCGGCGACGGGTCATGGAACCTGCTCACAGACCCCAAGTACACCGACCGCATCATGCTGATGGACGATCCCCGGGAAATCCTGGGTGCCGCGCTTCGCTACAATGGCTTCTCCATCAACTCCACCAACGCCGACGAGATCACAAAGGCCAAGGACACGGTCAACCTGTGGAAGAAGGGCATCGTCAAGTTTGACAACGACCTGATCAAGTCGGCCTTCGCCAAGAAGGAAATCTGGATCACCCTGAACTACCCCGAAAACCAGGAAGCCGAGCTCGATGAAGCCGACAAGGCCAATATGGGCATCTTCTTCCCCAAGGAGGGAGGGGTTATGTTCATGGATGTCATGTCCATCACCAAGGGTGCCAAGAACGTGGACAATGCCTATGCTTTCATCAACTTCATCCTGAAGCCCGAAAACCTGGCCAAGATTTATGACGAATTCGGCTACCCTGGTTCCATGTACCCCAAGACCGCTGCTTTGCGGACAGCCACTCCCCGTTACACCGCCGATCAGCTGACCAAGAGCGAGTTTAGGGCCGATGTCGGTGAAAACCTGTCGCTGTACGAATCTGCCTGGGAAGAAATCAAGGCCAGCAAATAACTTGAAGTCCAGACCCCTCGCTTACCTCGCCCTGGCGGTGCCTATCCTGGCCTGGGGTCTTTCCTTTCCCTCCATCAAGGCTGCCTTGGTGGAGTTCCCTCCTATGACACTGGCCTTTGGCAGGTTTCTTCTGGCTGGAACGGTGCTGGGTCTGTTGTATGCGGTTCGGGGACCAAGGACCCACTTTGCGCCTAAGGACCGATGGGCTCTCGTGCTCAGTGTCGCCACCGGGATTACCCTCTACTTTTTATTCGAAAATCACGGTGTGGGAATGATTCCCGCTTCGGCGGCCAGCCTGATCATAGCGGGCATCCCTATTCTTACCCTGTTGGCCGAACGGCTGGTTCACAAACGCCGGCTGGGACCGCTGGGTACCGTTGCCGCACTGGTTTCCTTTGTCGGAGCTGCCCTTTTGGTTGGGTTTCCTCAAGGCTCTGAAGCCTCCCAAAACCCTCTGGGGTACCTTTTGATGCTGGGGGCCGCGGCCGCCTGGGTGTGGTACCTGTTCACCATGAAACCCCTGCAGCAAAGCTACCCCAACCTGGCCGTGACCGCATGGCAGATGATTCTTGGTGCAATCAGTTTCGCCCCGTTTGCCTTGGCCGAGATGCCCGATTGGCGTTGGCCTTCGCTTGCAGGCTGGGGGCACCTGGTTTTTCAAGGGCTCGTCTGCTCGGCCCTTTCGTACCTTCTGTACAATTACGCCTTGAAAAAGGTAGGCATGCGCACCGCCAGCCTGTCAGTCAATTTGATTCCCGTCGTCACAGCGGTGGCTTCCTACTTCTTGCTGGGCGAAGTGCTGGGTGCCTGGCAATGGCTGGGGGGTGCACTGGTCTTGGGCGCTGTTATTGCCGTCGGGCTTGGTCAAACCCGGCCAGCGACTCAATGACAATTCCAGCTTCAAGAAGCACCTCTTCGTCGTAAGGACGCGCATAAAGCACGGCTGGAATAGGCAAACCGCCAGCCCCCCTGGCCAAAGGCAGCGTTAATGCGGGGCAAGCGGTTCCCGCGAAGGCGAACACATGGCCCGACGTCAGAACCACACCGACTCCCAACCGGTCCATCATGGCCACCGTCTCGGCCCGCACCGAGGCCAACCTGGTCCAGGCCTTGCCGTATTCCGCCGAGGTCAGCGGGTGTTCCAAGGCCAGGCTCTTCTCCACCCAGGTTTGTCCGTACCGAAGGCAGGTATCAGAATGTCGGAGGTTGTAGTCAGCGACTGCCCTTAACGATCGGATCTCCTGACGATCCCGGCGCAGCGCTGCGTCGAAGGCGGTTTGAAATTCGTGGACGAGAACGGTTGTCAAGGCCTCTTCCTCGAGCGAGGGAGCCTCAAAGGGAACCAGCTCAATCCCTTGGGTCCGTAACTGGTCCACCAGACGTTCGAGGGCCACCTCGACACCAGTGTCCGATTCCGAGTCGGGTAGAACCAATCCCCAGCGAAGGCTTGGTGCTTTCGGCGCTGAAGAGCCCCCAAGCACTTCGAAGGCTTGGGCGGCCAAACGCACAGACCGGGTCATAGGGCCGACGGCGTCGCAAGTGGGTGAGATGGGAATGACGCCCCGGCTGCTCAGACGGCCCGGGGTTGGCCTGAGCCCCACAATGCCCGCCCGCATAGCGGGACTGATGATGGAGCCGCAGGTTTCTGTCCCAAGAGCCAGATCCACATAGCCAGCCGCCACAGCCACCGCCGATCCTGAGGAGGATCCCGAAGGATCACCCTCGAGTTCCCAATAGTCCCGAACCTTGCCTCCCCGGGAGGAGTACCCGTTGGGCATCCCTTCCGTGATAAAGTTCGCCAGTTCCGTCATATTTGTCTTGCCGCAGATAACAGCTCCGGCAGCCCTCAGTCGCGATACCACTTCGGCATCTTCTAAGGCAAACCGGTCGCCTAAAGCCAGACTGCCCGCCGATGTGTGGGTGCCGTCGTCGGTGTCAATATTGTCTTTGAGAAGGACCGGCAATCCGTGGAGTGGACTGCGGGGGCCCCGCTCACTGCGTTCCTTATCCAAGGCATTGGCTACAAGGGGGGCCTCCGGGTTCCATTCGAGAACGGCGTTGTAACCGGCACCAGCCTGATCATCGGCCAGGATACGGGCAAAACTGCGGATGATTGTGGTTTCTGACATACCTTAGAGGATCCTTATCACAACACGACGCCCACAAAAAAACCGGCCCCGAAAAGGGCCGGTCTCTTTTTTTGCGAAAGACGGCTTACGCTTGGCCAGCGCTTCCTAAAACATCCTTGTTCTTGTGCGCGTAAAGCGCCTTGAGCGAATCGCGGGCGGGTCCGAGGTACTTTCGGGGGTCAAACTCACTGGGGTTCTCAGCAAAGACCTTTCGGATGGCTGCGGTCATGGCAATGCGCCCATCCGAGTCGATGTTGATCTTGCAGACAGCACTCTTGGCGGCCTTGCGAAGCTGCTCCTCAGGAATACCAACGGGGTCCTTCAGTTTGCCTCCGAACTGCTCAAGGATGCGAACATGCTCGATGGGAACAGAGGAGGAACCATGAAGAACGATGGGGAAGCCGGGAAGCTTCTTTTCAATCTCTTCGAGGATGTCGAACCGGAGGGTGGGAGGAATGAGCACGCCGTCAGGGCTGACGGTGCACTGCTCACGCTTGAACTTGACAGCGCCGTGGCTGGTGCCGATGGAAATGGCCAGAGAGTCGACGCCTGTCTTGGACACGAAATCGACGACCTCTGCGGGCTTGGTGTAGCTCGAGTGTTCCGCGACCACGTCGTCTTCGATGCCGGCGAGAACGCCGAGCTCACCCTCGACCGTGACCCCATGGGCATGGGCATAGTCAACCACCGACTTGGTCAGTTTGACATTGTCTTCGTAGGGAAGGTGTGAACCGTCAATCATGACCGACGAGAAACCACCTTCAACGCAGCTCTTAACCAGTTCGAGGCTGTCACCATGGTCAAGGTGAAGAACGATAGGAATGGCATAACCGAGTTCCTTGGCGTATTCAACCGCACCTTTGGCCATATTCTTCAAAAGAGTGGCGTTGGCGTATTTGCGGGCCCCGGCAGAGACCTGGAGGATGACGGGAGACTTCGTCTCGACACAGGCCTGAATAATGGCCTGCATTTGCTCCATGTTATTGAAGTTGTAGGCGGGAATGGCATAGCCGCCCTTGATGGCCTTGGCGAACAATTCTTTGGTGTTCACCAGACCCAATTCTTTATAGGAAGTAGCCATAGGATTCTCCTTAGCTGATTTAAGCTTAGTCGTCAGTCTGAACCGGAACCTGCTCCCTGGTCAAGGGAAGAGGTTTTTTGAAGTAACAGGTTTTCCACGACTATCCCCAAGTTATCCACAATTTTGGCATTTTTCAAGCGGTGTCAGAAAGAAGCCGCTAACCGCTGTATTCCTCGGTGACTCCTTAGTTGACAGCAAAATCAACCAAAAAGAGAGCAACATAGACCGTTCCCAACGGAGCACCTTGATAAAATTTGATGGTGAAACAGCAAAGTACAAGAATTCAGACACTGCTTTCGTTGGTCAAGATGCAAAAATTCCAACTTGTCAAAAATGTCCACAAGTTATCCACAGGGTCAAAAAGACCCGTGCGGGCAAAACCCCGTTTGCCAAGTTGTCAAGATCCCATTGGCCCGAACTGACGAATTTTTTCAGCCAAATCAACCAGTTGTTCTTGCTTCTTCAAGAGGAACTCATCTTCCTCGGCTGGGCGGTGAAACTTCTCATAATCGGGAATAATGGTCGCTCCCCGCTGGTCATCGCGCTCTTTGGCGCGCAGGCTGGCTTCCCACAACGCTTTTTCCTCTTCAAGGTAAAACGCAAGGTTCTGTGCTGTCGTAAACGAATCGAGGTTGAGACGGCGGAACAGTCCCTTCAGCCAGTCTTCATTGCAGGGCACCCCGTCAAGCACCTTTTCGGCAAAAAGCTTGAGCGCTGCGTAACGCAAAAACTCCCGGTAGACCGCCACAGCCTCCCGACGGTCCTCCTCAAGCATGTAATTCTTTCCCACAGCAGGCAGATCACTCTTGGTATACACAGCTTTTCCCTCGATATTCGCCAGAAGCACGCGGGCTTTCCACAGCTTTTCCACAATCTCGGGACGGAAGATTCTCAGGTCGAAGGAATGACGGCGGGCCTTATTCCGCTGGAGAAACTTGGCTTCGTTGCGCATGAGCAGGTAGACGTTCTCTTTGAGAACCCAGCCGGGGATAACCCGGTTCAAGCCCCGGACCTGCTCTCTATCAAGGGGTTCGTCCAGAACCAAAGAAAACGGCAGAGACAATTTTTGAGGTAGGGTCACCACCCCCGAGGCCAGAATGCTGTAGGGGGCCTCGTGAAAATTGGAAGGATACTTGACCGCCGTCGCCAAGCCGAAAAAGGTTCCTTCGCCGGCCCAGAGCTCCTGGTCGGGGGAACGGCTGGTATGGTTGGAGCCGATGTTGGCACCGTAACCGATGTTGCCGCGGCCTTCCGGCCACCAGGCGGCAATCAGCAGACTCTGATGATGGAAACCCACAAACGGTCCCAGGAAGCTTGCCGTCACCTCACCGCCCTGAATGGTGGTATTGGGACCAATCAGACTTTCGGTCACCAGGGCATGCCGTCCGGCACCGCTGTACTCCAGCAGAATGGACTGTACCACCTGCGCGGCGGAACCGACTTCGGATCCCCATTGAACGATGGCACCTCGAAGCTGCACCGCTGCCCCGAGAAACACCGATTCTTCGGTGGAGGAGTGAATGGTGCACTGGTCGATCCTTTGGGCGGCGTGAACCCTGGTTCCCGGGCCGAAATACGTCCGGTCAATCCAAGGCGTGTTGATGATCTGGACACCAGCCCCAACGACGGTACGGTCAAAGACCACTGCCACAGACAGGTCATCGACCTCTTTTTGCAGTACCAGGTCGGTCAGGTAGCGTTCTCCCGTCTCAAGGGTCATAGAGTCCCAAATCCGAATTTCCCGCCCAGGGGTCTCTAGTCCCGCCTTGATCACCGACCCGACGCCGAAAGAAGTTGGTGCCGAACAGTTGAGGGTGGAGTGGCGAACCAAGGCTTGGGGACCGATCAAGGTACGGCGTACCAACGGGCATTGATCAACCATAGCCCCTTCGGAGATCTCAACATCCTCAAGAACCGAGTGGTAAATCTCGCCTGACAGAACCACCGTTCCCGCGAATCGGTTGAAATGAATGCAGGCAAGGTCGAACCCGGGAGCGGCCAGCAGTACACACCCGGGACGCCACAGGTTTCCCTGACTCCTGAGGGTTTGCTTTTCTGTTTCCGTCAGGGGACGGAAGCCGGTACGTGCAACCCGCAAAGGTTCAAGGGCTTGGAGAAGCGGACTTTCGGGCATGGGCGGTACTCCTTCCGAGACAGGGCAGATTTGACAAACCAACCGGCGGTCCCTAGAATAAACCCTTAGCCAGCCTTTGTTCAGGGTCCTCCCCTGCTGGAGGGAAGTTTTGCCCGAAATGAGACTCAATACACCCATACGATCCTTGGTTCTTCTGGCTGCCGCGTTGGGCGCCTGCCTGGGCTTGCTGGCTTTGCGCTTTCTATTCACCGGGCGGTTCTCGCACCTGTTCCTGATCTGGAACCTGTTTCTCGGCCTTGTTCCCCTGGCAATCGCTTTTGCCGCCCTCTTTGTGGAGCGACAGAACTACCACCGCTGGGGTCGGATTTTTTTGATTTTGATCAGCGTTCCGTGGCTGCTGTTCCTTCCCAACTCGTCCTATATTTTTACCGACTTCATCCACCTCATTCAGCGGGGGCTGGTCAACGACAACCCCAATGCGAGGGGTTTGGCCAACATGCTGGTGTGGTTCGACGTGATCAACCGGTCGCTGTTCGCCTTTGTGGGCCATTTCATGGGTCTGGCGTCACTCTACGTGATGCACAATTTGTGGAAAAAGGAATTTGGCCGTTGGGTAGGGTGGCTGGCGGTGGGGTTCTCATGCTGGGCGGCTGGTTACGGGGTCTTTATTGGAAGGTTTGTCCGCTGGAGCAGCTGGCACCTGTTCACCCACCCCGACGAATCGTGGAAGGACCTGATCGACAACCTGTTTGCTGCCGATGCCTGGCTGTTCTCCTCAGGATTTGCGGTTTTCCTGGCTGTAAGCTATTTTTTCGTCTACGTGTTCAAGAAGCATCTGTTCATTCCCAAGGAGTCCTCATGACCGACCTCAAACGCGCCGTTGCCGTTGCCACCGAGGCCCGGAACCACTCCTACTCTCCGTATTCGCATTTTGCCGTCGGCGCCGCCCTCAAGCTCAAGGACAGGGATGTCTACGTACCGGGCTGCAACGTGGAAAACGCCAGTTTTGGCGGCACCATCTGTGCCGAGCGGTCGGCCCTGGTGGCGGCCGTCAGCCAGTACGGGAAGGTGCCGTTCGAATCGGTCACCGTTGTCACCGACACCAATCCGCCGGCCTACCCCTGCGCCTTCTGCCGTGGAGTGCTGTCGGAATTCTGCGGCCCCGAGCTGGTGGTTTACCTGGCAACCCCCGAGGGTGTGAAAATCACCACCACCCTGGGGGAGCTGCTGCCACACCCTTTCAAGCTTGTTTAAGACTGTCCTACGAACGAGTCAGCTGGAACCCCTCGGTGGACAGACTCATTTTGACAAAGCGGGCGCGGCCGTTGGGTGGATTCCGATTCAGAGTGTCCTGAATTTTCCGGGCTGCGGCCACGTCCTTGGCGCAGATCAGCAGGTACCCGCCGCCTCCAGCCCCCAACAATTTCAATCCGCTGGTCCAGTCGGCGATTTGAGCGATGAGAGCCTCGATTTCCGGGCTGGTGGTGCCGGAGTCCAGAGCTTTATTGAGCTGCCACGACCGCCCGATCACCCGACCAGTTTCGTCCATATCGCATTTTTGCAGAGCGTCATAGGCAGCCAGAGCATGGGCCTTGATGTCGTCGACAATGCTCAGCCGGGGCCCTTCGTTCAAAAACATTCCCGTGACAATCTCAGCCAAAATGGTTTTTGCCACGCGGGTGATGCCCGTGTAGTAGAGCAACCACAAATCCTTGGTTTCCGGCTGGGTGAACAACAGGTCCGGCAGCCATCTCACACTCACCGTCTCCTGCCACCCCGGCTGGGTCTCGAGCAGTTTCAGACCAGGAAGAATGCCGCCGAACTGGTCCTGCCAACCGCCGCCGGTGGTCAGCAGCTGCTCGAGAATCAGGGTACGATGGCAGACAGCTTCCTTGGTCCAACCCAGACGGCAGAAGTCTGACAGGGCACCGAGAATGGTGGCCGCCAGAATCGAGCTGGTCCCTAGTCCCGAACCCTGGGGAATGGCCGCCAGCAGCGAGATTTCGATACCACCGCCAAACTCCTTGAGCTGCTGCTCCAAGGTCAAAAAACCAGCGGGATTGAACCGCGGATGAAACCCGGCCAGACTGAGGGCCGCCCGGGGAATAGAAAACGCCGACCCCAGTGCCGAAAGGCGGTCCAGCTGCTCGTAGGTGGAAATTTCTTCACTCACACCGTTGTCGATAGACCGCAGCACGATGGTGTGCCGGGGGGAAAGCCGTACAAACACCTGCATGGGTGGCTGCCCGTTCAGATTGACGGCCAGATTGACCACCCGCCCCCCGGTCTGAATGCAGTACGGCGGCGTGTCGGACCAGCCGCCGGCCAGGTCGAGGCGGGCGGGACTGCGGCCCCAGACAATCTGGTCGGCGAAAACGTCGAGCTTCGGATCGGCCCGCAAAGGGATGGAACCGATCAACGAACTCTGCAGTTCTCCGAAGGCCCGCTTTTCGTCGTCGCGCCCGTCCAAGCCCTTACGCTTGGCTACCTCGGCCCGAAACATAAAGTCGCGGAAGCGGGTGACGGCGGGTGCCTCAGGAGGCAAGACCGGAGGAAGGGCCAGTTTGTTGCGGGCAAAATCCCCGGCCAGCGCCTTGAGGTCGATCTGGTAAAAAACGCTGTGCAGGTTGTTCTTGGCCAGAAAGGGGAGCGTAGCGGCCCGGAACTGATCGCGCTGGGCATAGAGTCTTACCAAGTCAGCCTGAGTGCTGATCTGCTCGGCACTGAGGCGCTCCTGTGCGACCCAACGTGACGAAAGGGCTGATTCGGGCGCTTCGGGTGCGATCATCCACCGCACCCACTCCTGGGTCAGGTCCTTTTTCAAAAACACCGGGAACAGCGGAGCTTTCTGCAGATCCCTGACCGTGTCCAATCCCGCCTGCGCCAGGGAAAGGCCCCGCTGGGCCAGCCACTGGGCCACCGGGGTGCCCATCCACAGGGTGGAAGGGTCGGCCGGGTCACCGTTGAACGAGTCGGAAATGCCGTAGGGGCGTAGGCAGAACCGATCGGGACCGACGGGGACAACATCGAGGCAAACGCCGCTGGGCAGCGTCAGTTCCCACGAATTTTCGGGAATTCCCGTCAGCACATGGTGGTCGGTCAGGGCCCAGCCAGCGGGAATCCAGGAGTTCTCGATCCAGATATGGTGGTGCTTCTGGTTCCAGGCAATTTGGGTCACGGCGTTCTGGGTGAACAGCGTCGGGTGCGGTTTGACCCGGTGGTGCCAAAGAAAGCGCTGGTCCTGCACCAGATTCTGGATCTTTCCCATGCTGGTGATCAGTTCCAGACTGGTGCCGAAGTGGTAGAAGCCCCCGCCCTCCAGCGGTACCACCGCGACAGAAAGGGCAGACACTTCGGGGTCGGGGGTGGTGGGCTGCGCTCCCAGGGCGGGACCAAAACTGCTGTAAAGATCGTAGAAATCGGGGGTACCGCCAGCGAACTTCTGGCCGTCCCAACCGCATTTCTTCATCAAGACATCGACAGCCCGGTCGCTGAGAATCCACAGGCCGATGTCCATCTGGTACAACAGGGTACCTGCCAGCTTTTCAATGGTCTGGTGGGTGGGCTTTTGAAGCATGAATTCAAGCTGCCTCGGCTGGTTTCGAGGAGTAAAAAACACCCCGTGGCGCGAGGCCAGCTGCGGATCAACCCAAATCCCGAAACAGACAACATCGACCTCGGGGAGGTCTCGGGGAATTTCCGGTGCCAAAATCAGCACGTCGCCGCTGGCAATCAGCGTGTTCTGCCGGGGGCCAACATCGGCCATCAGTTTGTCGTACAACGGCAGCTGCAGGTCCAGCAGCGTCTGATCGATCCTTTGTCCCCGGCTCCACCGGTAGACGGGAATGGGGGTTAGAATCTTGCCCGAGGGGGCGTACCCCGGAAGACGGCGGCTCTGTCCCCCGGCATGGACAATCACCCGGCGCCCCCCTTTTCCGCTCAACGCCCAGTCTTGGGCCAGCAGGTGCGCCGTTCCTCCGCCCGAACCAACTTTGTGGCCGGCAGGGTCAGAGTCGGCAAACCACTCGTCATGGTTGAGCCCCTCCAGCTCATGAATGACGGGGACAAGGTTTTCAGGGAGGGAGAGGAGTTTCTTCATGGTTGCCCCTATTCTAAAGGATCCATTCCATTCTGTCTCTTTCTTCATTACCACGGCTGCCCCCACCGGGCCGCCTTCGGGTCGGAAAAATCCCGGCAGCCGGGCCTCTTCGACAAAACCGGCGTCCCCATAAAGGCGGCGCGCGCCGGTCCAATGTTCGTTGACGATGAGCAGAGCCTTGCGGACGGCGGGGAATTCCGCCTGCAAAACATGCAACGCGCGTTGAAACAGGGCCCGCCCCCGCCCCGAACCCCGAGCTTCGGGCGCAACGGTCATCGAGGCGATGTACAACGTGTCCCCACCCCGGTCGAGGGTGGCTTCGATGTCGTGTCCCAGATCAAAGGAACCCTGCTGCGACCAAATCTCGGCGCAAAAGTAGCCCCAGGGGGTTGCTGCCTCATCGAGGGCGAGCAGAAAACCCTCGGGAAACACCGCAATCCGGCGGGCAAAAACGGCCCTCTGTTCGACAATGCCTGCAGGAAACCCTGCGGTTTCCAGGGCCATAACAGCATCGAGATCGTCCAACGTCGCTCGGCGCAGGGTGAAGTCCATCGCCGCATCTTGACCCTACCAACCGTGGCGGTCAAGATGGTCGGCATGACCCGACCAGACTATACCCTCACCGTCAACTGCCCCGACCAGAAAGGCATTATTGCCGCCGTCACCCAAATCATTGCCGCAGGCGGGGGAAACATCCTTAACCTCAGCCAGCACACCGCTGTGGACGTGAATATCTTTCTCCTCAAAGCCGACTTTTCCGTGGATGAAACCTTTGCACAGGCAGCCTTCGAAACGACCTTTCAGGAGGTCGCCGAACGG
Source organism: Spirochaetota bacterium (assembly GCA_020049045.1). GTDB lineage: Bacteria > Spirochaetota > Spirochaetia > JABEVK01 > JABEVK01 > JAIFLN01. The sequence continues at coordinate 49,276 of JAIFLN010000069.1, forward strand.
TTTCAGATGGACTGGAGGCTGCACGACAAGGCCGCCCGCCCCCGGGTGGCCATTCTGGTCAGCAAGACCAGCCACTGTCTGTACGAACTCCTGCTCAAGCATCAGGACGGGGAGCTGGAATGTGACTTTCCGGTCATCATCGCCAACCACTCCGACCTGGCTGCCGTGGCCACCCAGTTTCACATCCCGTTCTTCCAGGTAGACCCCGCCAAGGGCAAGGCCGCTTACGAGGCCGATGTGCAGAAAATTCTGGAAGACTGGAAGATCGACACCGTGGTCTTGGCCCGCTACATGCAGATTCTCAGCCCGGATTTTACCAGGCGGTGGGCCTACCAGGTCATCAACATCCACCACGGATTTCTACCGGCCTTTATGGGCGCCAAACCCTACCACCAGGCCTGGCACCGAGGCGTCAAAATCATCGGGGCCACCGCCCATTTTGCCAACGAGAACTTGGACCAAGGCCCCATCATCAGCCAGGACACCATTCAGGTTCCCGATACCTGCTCCATCGCCGAGTTCGTGCAGATGGGCAAGGATGTCGAACGGAAGGTGCTGTTCGAAGCGCTGAAAAGCTTTCTGAACCGGCAGGTGTTTGTCTACGGCGGCCGCACCTTCCTCCTTCCCTAAGCAATGAAGCTTCAAGAATTCTTTCAAAACAAGGTTGTGGTGATAACGGGGTCGGCACGGGGAGTCGGACGGGAGGCAGCGCGGCAGGCGCTGGCGGCAGGCGCCTTCGTGGCCCTCAATGGCAGGGACGCGGCGACTCTCGAGGCAACCCGCCAGAACCTCGGTCAAACCGGTCGGACTTTGGCCGTCGCGGCCGATGTTTCGATACCCTCAGAAGCCCAGTACCTCATGGCTGCCGTGTTGGCCGCCTGGGGACGAGTCGACGTGCTGATCAACAACGCAGGTCTTTCCATGCGCGGGGAATTTGCCGACCTGAGCCCGACCACCATCAAGACCATGATCGATGCCAACCTTTTGACGGCGGTTTGGGCCACCCAGGCGGCGCTTCCCGCGTTACGGCTGTCCCAGGGACGGGTTCTCTTTGTCTCGAGCCTGGCTGGAGTGAGGGGATTCCCGGGAGTCAGCCTGTACTCAGCGGCAAAAATGGCCCTGACGGCACTGCAGCAGAGCCTTCGGGCCGAAGAAGGACCACGGGGTGTTACAGCCAGCCTCGTCCATCTGGCCTTCACCGAAAATGACCCGGAAAAGACTGTTTTGGGGGCCGACGGACGGCCGTTCCAACACCACCGACGCTGGTCGATGACGCAGCAGCGAGCCGCGACAGCCCTCCTGAAGGCCGTTGCAACCGGAAAAGAGCGAACCGTCCTGACGGCACAGGGGCGTGCCCTGGTTTGGGGACAGTGCTGGTTTCCTGGCTTGCTCGACTGGTTTGTTCGTTCTTCTGGAGGTAAATTGCATCAGGTGGAGGAGAAGCACCCATGATTCTGACGGACCCGCGGCTTCATAGTCAGTTCGCCGACTATGGCATCCTCATTCCCATCCGCACCTCAAAAATCACCAAGGTTCTCGAACACCTGGAAAACCTGGAATCCCTGAAGGGAAAACCATGGAGGCTCAACGCCATTTCGGAAACCGTGGACCGCGCGGCCCTCGAGAGAGTCCACGCCCCAAAGTATGTGGATCGCCTGTATGGTAGCGACCTCGAAAACGAAGTTCTGACGGCCTACGAACTGATCGATGCCGACGGCAATCACAACCGTTACGCCCCCGAAATGGCCCTCAAACCGCTCTCACAGTTTTTCGACGACAGCGTTCTGCTTCACGTTGCAGGCACCACCCAAACCTGTCGGCTGGCCCTCGAAAAGGGTTGGGCCTTCTTCACCGGCGGTGGAATGCACCATGGCCATTACGACCGGGGCACCGGTTTCTGCCTCGTCAATGATCTGGTGATCGCGCTGCGGACTCTGCAAGCCGAGGGCCGGATTCAACAAGCATGGATTGTTGATGTCGATGCCCACAAGGGCGACGGCACGGCCTCCCTCTGCGCTGGAGATGACAGCATCCTGACGTTCAGCATCCACATGGCGCAGGGTTGGCCGCTGGACCCAGAAACCACCCGGGAACGGGGCGAAGACAACCCCAGCCAGGTGCCCAGCGACCTGGATATTGACCAGGAGCCGGGGGAAGATTCGTTCTATCTGGCCAGGCTGGCTGCCGGACTCGAACAGTTGAAGCAAATGGCGATGGCCAAGCACGGGCGTCTGCCGGACCTGGTGCTGGTTGTCGACGGCGCCGATCCCTACGAAAAGGACGAACTTCCCTCCACCTCGACCATGCGGCTCACCCTGGCGCAGATGCTGGAGCGCGACCTTCTGCTCGACCGCTTCCTCACCAAACAAGCGCTTCCCAGCGCCTGGGTCAACGCCGGGGGTTATGGAGACCATGTCTGGGAAGTCTATGCCCAGTTTCTGGAGAAGGTTTTACCGGGAAAGCTGCGCTGAGGGCGGCTACGGATTCTCCAGCACCAGCCGGGCCAGCCCGACTTTCGAGCGGATACCCAGCTTGCGGTAGATGTTGGAAGTATGCTTTTTGACGGTCTCATCGGAAATATACAGCTCGGCACCAATCTGATACCGGGAATGGCCCGAAAGGATACCGGTAGCGACCTGAATCTCCCGCAGGGACAGAGGAAGACTCGCCAGGCGCTGAGCGAACGGTTGGGCTACCTGGCTGGTGCAAAGCACAATGGCCGTCAGCCGCAGTCCGTCGACCTCCACCTCCTTGAGGACAGCCTTGACCGGAATTTCGCCCTCCTTGGCTAAAAGAGAGGCCGAGACCTCGCCGCCGCTCAGAAAAGCCGGTTCGCTCTGAGGTGCCACGGAGATAAACTGCCGAACCGGTTTGCCCCGGATTTCCTCGGATTTCCATCCGAGAAGCTCGGCCAGGCTCTGGTTGAGATCGGCCACCAGGTTGTCTTCGCAGAGCATCACCGCTTCGTAGTTGGTGTTGGAAAGAGCCTTTTGGAATCGAAGCTCGTCCCCGATTCGTTCCCGGTAAGCCGTCTCGACGCGCCGGTACCGCTGCAGAATCACGTTGTTGATCACCCCGATGATATTGAGGCCCGAGTAGGTCAGCGCCATAACGGTCAGAGCCCCTTCAGGAAATTCCTTGAAAAGCGCCGCGTACCCCAGCTCCCAGAGGCTGAGAAAAACCCCGACACTGACCTTGGTCCCCAGCCGGGCAGGAATGGCAAAGTAGAGGAAGGCGACGATAAGAATGCTGGGAAGGAACGAGAACCATTGGCCAGATCCGCGGGTGAGGCTCACGGCGCAGTCGAGAAGGGTCAGGGACCAGGAAGCCAGGGCAACCCAGAGTTCGTACGACCACCCCCGTCCCTTCCGAAGGATTCTCCCGATGGCAAGCGCCACCAGAAGCACCGTCACCACCCTGAGGCTCAGGACCACCGCCAGAAGGTTGCCGTCAGCGATGAGCAAAAAATCGTTGGGAATCAGAGCCAGCGTATAGATCAGCGAAAATCCGAAGGCAAAGAGTCCATTTCGGACTTCCTGAGGGCTGTAACTCATTAGAACGAGTATCCCCTGAACCCGCAGGCCTGTCCATGCGCCAGCTTGGTGAAAATACCGACAACGGGTAATAGCGGGTCCCCCATGGCTCTCCCTAGAGTGGAAGACGAGGAGCTTCCCATGAAACGATTGTTTCTATCGACCCTGATCGTGGCCGCAGCCGCAGCCTTCTGCGCCGCCCAGGGTTTACCCCCGATCAAAAGCTTGGACGTCGGACTCAACTCCGGCGCGGTGTTCCATGGCGATCAGGTCGGCCTTTCGGTGCAGCCGGAGGCCCGGGTCGTGTTCGACCAGACTACAGGCGCCTTCGGGTACGACGCCGGCGCGGGATTGGCGTGGCACTATACCCCAACGGCCGCCCACACCCAGAACGCGTTTTTCCTGACCCTGATGGGAGGCACCAGAATCCATCCTTTTGCCGACACCCCGCTGGCACCCCTGGCCGTCCGGGCCAACCTGACCCTGGCCCCAGGGTACTGGAACGACACCAATTCCGCCGGCACCAACACCGGCGTCTGGGGCGTGCTGCTGAAGCCCGCTGTGGGCCTTCAGTACCCCTGGCAGTCCTTCTTGTTTGACCTGTCACTCGGGTATCAGCTGCTGCCCACTACAGCCGCCTTCGCCACCTCGGCCACCCTCGACCTGGGTGTCCATTACCAGCTTTCGGGAGGAGAATAATCCATGAAAACAGCCAAAATGCTCCTGCTCGCCTCACTTCTGCTGAGCCTGGGGTCGTGTACCAACTTTGTGACCATGGGTGACAAGATCAACCCCCTTAAAGTCCTGACCGCCGCCGAGGCAGTGGCGGCGGACCTGGCTGCCTTGTCCCCGGCGGGCTTCGAGCTGAGGGGTGCTGACACCTCGTCCACCGTCTCCCAAGACTTCAAACTCCCCACTGCGGGTTCCAACGCCAGCACCATCACCTGGACCTCTGCCCCGGCAGGAATCTTCGCCATTGCTTCCGGCCGCGTGTCCGTGACCCTGCCGGCGACGGCGACGACGGTCACCCTGACGGCCACCGTTACCGTCGGGGGCGTCTCACAAACCAAGGAAATTCAGGTCACTGTGAATGCCAAGGCGGCGGACGGAGCCCCTGCCGTGGCGGCCGACAAGCTGACCCTCAGCGACAAGGTTCTGGTGCTCAGCGGCACCGACACCGCTGCCTCGGTGCTCGGGAACTTCACCCTCCCCGTCAAAGGCCCCAACGGCAGCACCTACAGCTGGTCGGCCTCTCCCGCCGGCGTTCTGTCCTTCACCGGAGGAACCGTCACGGTGACCAATCCCACGGCCGACACCCCCGTCACCCTGACCGTCACGGTCACCAGCGGGGGCGTTTCCGACACCAAGACCATCGCCATCACCGTGAAACCACTCAGCATCGCTGCGGCCACCACCATCGTCAACGCCGACAAAGACGCCACCACCGTGGCGAGCCTTACCCTGGCAACGGCAGACACCTCAGCCGCCATCACCCAGAACTTCACCGTTCCCACCACAGGAACCAACGGCAGCGCCGTTACCTGGGCCGCCTCCCCTGCGGGAATTGTGACCTTCAGCGGCGGTACCGCATCGGTTACCGCAGCGACGAGCGACACCGAAGTGACCCTCACCGCCACCTTCACCAAGGGCGGCGTCAGCGTGACCAAGACCATCACCATCACGGTGAAGGCCTCAACAGGATGGCTGGTCTCGACGTTTGCAGGCAAGGTTGGTGTGGCAGGGTATCTCGACGGAACCGGTACGGCAGCCCAGTTCAATCAGGCTCTCGGCCTCACAAACGATGGAACCTACCTCTATCTTGCCGACACAAACAACGCCCGCATCCGAAAGATCGAGATCGCTACGGGTGTGATGACGACCCTGGCGCTAGACACGGCCGACTTGAACCTTCGGGGCCTCTCGATTTCCGGCGATTATCTCTACGCCATTTCGTACGGCATTCCCCCCAGTCGAATTGTTAAAATCCACAAGACGACCGGCGTGGTGACGGCCCTGGCAGGGACAACCGTTCACGGGTTTGTCGACGGAGCGGGAACCACGGCCCAATTTGACCACCCAGCTTCCACCGCCACCGATGGAACCAATGTCTATGTTTCGGATCAACTCGGCTACCGCATCCGGCAGATTGTGATTGCCACGGGCGTGGTGACGACGCTGGCGGGCTCGGGGGTCGCCGGCTCGGTCGATGGAACGGGAACCGCCGCCCAGTTCAAAGACCCATTGGGTATCGCCACCGATGGAACCAACCTTTACGTCACAGAGGTTTATACAGGAACGCTTCGAAAAATTGTGATCGCGACAGGCGTGGTCACCACCCTGGCCGGCATCAAGGATAATCTGGCCTTGACCGACGGTATCGGCACGGCAGCCAGGTTCAAACTTCCCGTCGAACTCGCGATATCGCAAGACCATTCGTTTCTGTACCTTACCGACGATCACAGCGTGCGGAGGATAACGCTGGCGACCAGCCAAGTCACCACGTTGGCCGGTGGACTGAAAGCTACCAACGCTGGCTCCACCGATGGCCGGGGCAGCCTGGCCTTCTTCAAGGATCCGCGCAACCTCACCCTGGTGGGGACGACCGCGTACGTCGTCGACGTCGCCAACTACACCATCCGCAAGCTGGTACCGTAAGCAACCCGGTCCCCAGAAATGAAAAACCGCACCTTTCGGGGAGCGGTTTTTTTGGCCCAGCGGCTCAAGACTCGGGTTCTAGAGTTTTTCGAGCAGCATCGAGCACTTGCCCGAAGGAATGGGCAGGGTCTTTTTCTTCTTGTTGAGAATATCGATGGTGAAGTAGTACAACTTTTCGGACTCCAGCCGGATTTCCCAGCCGCGGCCCGACTTGCTCGACAAGATGGTGATGAAGTTTCGTTTGAGCGACAGGTTTTCAATGCCCATCAATTCGAGGATGGGCACCTTCCAGTCCACGGTCTTGCGGGGCAGACTGATATACAGCCCCACCACATTTTCAATCATCAGGGCGATGGAACTGAGGCCTGCCTGGTGCAGGTAGTTGGGACGGTTGAAGTCTTCACGGCCCTCCCAGGTGGCGGCACCATCCTGCATCGGCAGGTAGGCCTCCCACAGCGAGCCCTTTTCCTTGGCGTCGGGGTGCAGGGTGTCGAGAACATAGTAAATGTGCTTGATGGCGGCTTCGCGGGCCAACTCGTACTTTCCGAACTTTTCCAGCCCCTTGATCACCATAAAGGTGAGGGAAGGAAACACCGAGCCACAAAAGCCGTTGCCCTTCTTGCTGAAAGAAGGATCACTGGCCGAAAGGCTGGGGAAGGGGTTGGGGGTGCCGAATTCCTTCTCGTCCTTGAGGGCTGCAATCAAACGCTCGGCTCGGTCCTCGTGCGGAATCTCGGCCAGCAAGGTCCAGTAGGCACCCAAATGCCGGACTTTCAGTTGCTTTCCGTCGGCGTCGAGGTCGTAGAAAAACCCGGTTTCCTCGTCCCACATTTGGCTGTTGATACGGGTCTTGAGCGAATAGTAGGCGCGCTTGTACCGGAAGGCCAAATCTTTGTCGTTGAGAATGTCACCCAGGGCCGACAGGTAGAGGGCATTCATCGCCTGCTGGGCGTTGAAGTCCACGGTGTACTTGGCCGTCTCCCGGGGAAGGTTCTCCATAAGAGTGGCAGCGAGGGGGACGGCGTACAGGCCGTTCTCCTGCTTGTAGTTGGTCTCGAGCCAGGTGAAATGCTTTTCTAGAAAGGGGATCACTTCTTTGATGCGGCGCTTGGCCCCGAGCTTGTGATAGATGTTGAACTCGACCCAGGCAAACAGCGGCGGATGGATGCCGTCGGGGTTTTCGGAGGAGAACACAGGCTCGCCGGTCTCAATGTCATACTCGCCGCGGATGGCTCCGTTTTCTTCCTGCTTCTGATAAAAATTATCCAGGAGGGTCAGAGGTGAGTAGATTCCATTGCTGTAGACAAGGAAGAACGATGCCATGCAGGCATCGAACTGGTGGATTGTCGTACTAGACATGTGGTGGAAAAACGGCTTTTGGAAATCGCTCGTCGCTCCGCCTTTAACCCAGGAATCACGGATCCAGGCCCAACTCTTGTCATAGATATCAACAAAATCCTGGTCATAATAATGGACACTTGGAGGTTCTTTCTTAACAACGTTCAAACTCTACACCCTCGAACAAGGTTTCATCCTAGCATATCATGGCTGGAAATAAAAGGGAAAGTTTTCGAAAGGCGGTACGAAAGTGTCCTTAAAAGCAGGAGTTGTCCAGTTTAGTCCTTCGTACGGCAGGGTTGTGGATAACTTGGACCGTCTGGAAGGCTTGGTCAGGCAGGGAGTGGCACAGGGAGCGGACCTGCTGGTTCTTCCCGAAATGGCCTGGACGGGCTACCTTTGGCCCGATGCTAAAACCCTGGCGCCCTTGGCAGAACAGGCGGGACGGGGCACGGGGCAGGACAGGCTGGCCGAGTGGTCCCGGCGGTGGGACGTCTCCCTGGCCTTCGGGTTTCCCGAGTCGGCACCGACGGGTCTGTTCAACAGCCAAGGCCTGGTGACCCCCGATGGAAAAGCTCACCCGGTTTACCGGAAGACCCATCTGTTTGAAGCGGATGAGTGGTGGACAACCCCCGGAGAAACCGGCTATCTGCAGTGGGACACCCCCTGGGGTTTGGTGGGCAGCGGCCTTTGCATGGACCTCAACTACCCCGATCTGGCCGACTTTCATGGACGAAACCAGACCGGCCTTCTTGCGTTCTCCACCAACTGGCTCGATCAGGATTTTGATGTGATCTCCTATTGGGAGGAACGGCTGGGCGGGTCGGACGAACAGGGGTTTACAGGCTGGGCGTTGTTTGCCAACCGGGGAGGAGAGGAGTTCGGTGTGAAATACCGGGGGCAGTCCTCGATCTTTTTCAACAGACGTTGCGTGGCCACCTTGCCGGGCAAGGACAACGGCGTTCTGGTGGTGGAAACCGGACTGCCGAACCTTACAGCTTAAGGCCGAGGAATAACACCCCTGGAGCCTTGCGGATTTCCTGAAAGCCCTGCTTGGCGTAGAAGGCCTGGGCCTTGGTGTTTTCCAAACCTACCCCTAAATGAAACCCGGGGACGCCCTCGGAGCGCAGCTGATCGAGAAAGGCACCGATAAGCTTGGTTCCCAGGCCTTGTCCCTGGGCGCGGGGCAGAAAGTCGATGTGCAGATGCGCCGGGTACCCGTCGACAAAATCGGGAACGCCGGCCGCATCGTGGATGGTGTTGCGAATCCAGGTTTCGGTTGCCGAGCGGGCTGGATTCTCCGTTTGAGGGTAGAGCGACCGGACGGTCGGCAGCCAGTGGGAGTTCATCCAGCCGGCAAAAGCCCGGCTGTCGGGGGTGGCGACCAGATACCCTGCCACGCCCTGCTCATCGACGGCGGTCCAACACCAGTGCGGGTCACGAACCACGTAGGGGGCCGCAAAATAGTACCCCAGCAGCAGACGGTCCGAAACCACCTCGGAGGCATCCAGCCCGTTGTGGCCGGTGCGGTGACAGACCTCAAACAAAAAAGGCAGATCGGCAGGGTGACCGTGACGGAGAATCATAGGGGCTCCTGATCCAAGGTTTCAAATTCTCCCTTGGCTTTATTCTTTCGGACATTGTTCCACTCAAACCATCGGCCGTTCATCGAAAGGTACACCCCGTGGGGCAAAACCTGCGCAAAGGCCAGGGCGCTCCCCAGGTTGAACAACCCGTCCGACGAGCCGAACTTCCAGGGAATCATGGCGCCAGTAAGCACGATGGTTTTGTGGGGTACCCGCTGGGCCAGCACCCGGGCGGTCTCCACCATGGTGTCGGTGCCATGGGTCACCACAATGCGGTCTTCAGGGGCGTCCAGGCAGGCGCGGGCAATGAGCAGCCGGTGATCGTCATTCATCACCAGGC
>JAIFLN010000077.1 GCA_020049045.1 Spirochaetota bacterium
TGGCCATAAACACGGCCACAAAAATCAGCGAGCCCGACATCATGAACTTGGCAATATCGAGCAGTTGGGTGCCCAGATCCTTGCCTTCGGGGGTCAGAAGCGGAAGGTTCTTCGTCAGCAGCCCGCTCCAATAGAAGATGGCGGCAAGAACGAAGGCCGAAAGCAGCGTCATCAGCATGGGGCGCCAGTTGGCAGTCTTGGTCCAAAGCAGGTAGATGCCGGCGCCGATGATGAGGAAAATGGCCCCTTCACCAATGGAACCGATACGCAATCCCAGAAGCAGGTTCCACCATTCGTTGTTTTCAACCTGTCCGAAGTTCATGCCGAAGAACGTCACCGTCTGGTGCCATTCGTTCTGCTGGGCCAGTCCCTTGAAGATTTCGATGGGAGTCGCTGTGGCAAGCACGTCGATTTCGCGGGTGGCCGCCTGCAAGCCGGCATAGCTGAAACTGACGTAGAAAGCCACGGTGAAAACCACGGCGGCCACGGTTCCCCACAGTACGACAGGAGTTTTACCTTCGTTTTTGGTGAACCACCAGTAAAGCAGAGCGGCCAGCGCGATCATCACGACGGCCTCAACCCATACCGAACCGGCGACCTGGCCGTTCATGGCGCTCAGCCCGAAGTTGCCGGGGAACATCCAAGTGGTCTGCATCATCAGCGGAAAGCTGATGTAGGTGAAGGTTCGGCCGGTGATGGCGGGATTGAAAAGGTTCCGCCCAAAGCCACCGTACACTTCCTTACCAAAAATCACGGCAAAAAGGATGCCCACTCCGGCGACCCAGAAAGGGACGGCCGGTGGCAAGGCCAGGGCGAAAAGCCCGCAGGTGACCAGCACAGCCTCGCTGACCTTTTTATTCTTCTTTTTTTCAAAAACAAACTCAGTTAAAATACCGAGCAGGTACACGAAGGCGGTCAGTGCAACAACACGCCAGCCGTACAAATACACCGACCACAGAAAGATCGGCACCAAGGAATAAACGACCCGACGCATCGGATCCTGTTTGGTGAACACTCTTTCCTCCTTGCTTCTATTCAAGTCAATAAAAATGATTCTAATCAGAGACGAAGAACTTGGGCAAGCAGAATATGATAAATAAAGTAATCATTTTCCAGAACCGTCGAAGTTTCGTCTTTTCGGACCTCTGTCCACTCTAAGGCGGTGTTTTGTTGTTTGCAAGCCGGGCAAAAACTCCTACACTAAAGACAGGAGTCTGGAATGCAGGGAGAACACGTTCTTATTGTTGAGGACGAAAAAATCATCGCTTTTGATCTGCAACGGCGCCTGAAGTCCTTTGGGTACAACGTTGTGGGCAGCTGTTCCACCGGTGCTGAAGCCCTGGAGTTTTGTGCACAGGAAAAGCCCGACATCGTGCTGATGGACATCATGCTCGACGGCGATCTTGATGGTATTGAAACCAGCACACAGCTGCTGCAAAAGTATCAGGTCCCCTCCATTTTTCTCACCGCTTATTCGGACCCGGCAACCCTCGAAAGGGCTAAGGCCGCCCAGCCGCTTGCTTACATCATCAAGCCCTTCAAAGAGCGGGAGTTGTTCACCACCCTCGATGTGGCGTTATACAAGAGCAAATCGGATGCAAAAATCCGGGATCAGGAACGATGGCTTGCAGCTATTTTGAACAGCGTAAGCGACGCCATTGTCGCCTTGACCCCCGACTTGAAAGTGCACTATGCCAACCCTGCCGCAGGTGAGCTGCTGGGCATTGCCCCCTCGCAGCTGTTCAACCAGGAACTGGATACCCTGTTCAGCCTGGTCGATGAGGACTCGCTGATTCCACTGCCCTTGTTTGACAAGGAAGAAGGGCGCGAAGACACCATCTTTTTTCGTCAGACTCTTCTGCAAACCAGAGAAGGGACGGTGCATCACGTCGAAGGAAACGTCAGCCGGGTCAAATTTGACAGGCTTCCCATTGGGCTTGTTCTGACTCTGCGAGACGTTTCTCCGGTGAGGCGGTTGGCCGAGCGGCTGGAATTTCAGGCCAAGCACGACGCTCTGACAGGACTGTCGAACCGCAAAGAGTTTATGGCCCTGCTCACCGAAGTGCATTTTAAGAAGGTCCGGGCCGGAGTTCCTGCCTCGATGCTGTACCTCGATCTGGACCAGTTCAAGCTGATCAACGACACCTGCGGACATCTGGCCGGCGATGAACTGCTCCGGCAGGCAGCCGACATTCTGAAAGGACTGCGGGATCAGGAAGTCACTTCGCTGGCCCGTTTGGGCGGCGATGAGTTTGCGCTGGTATTTGAGGGCTGTTCGGTTGACCAGGCTCTGGAACGGGCCTGGGTGGTCAAGCAAAAGCTCAACAGCCATGAATTTCTGTGGCAGAATACCGCTTTCAAGATCAAAGCCAGCATGGGCCTCGTCGCTCTCGATGGCCCGTTTGAGGACGTCAAAAGTGTGCTCGCCGCTGCTGACGACGCCTGTTATCTCGCCAAGGAAGAGGGTGGCAACCGTATCAAAGTGTATTCCGGGGAAGAAGACGCCTTCCGCCGGCGCCGGGTTGAGATGACCTGGATAGCCCGGTTGAACAAAGCCTTGGAGAAAGACCGGTTCGTCCTGTTCGGGCAAACCATCGAACCCCTGATGGCCGGGTCGACGCTCCGCCCCAAGGTGGAAGTTCTGCTGCGTCTGCTCGATGACCAGGACAAGCTGATCTCACCGGCTGACTTTATTCCTGCTGCCGAACGGTACAACCTGATGCCTCAAATCGACCGTTGGGTGGTCAGGCATGCGGTTGCCCGATGGAAAACGTTTGCACTAGCCAACCCGCACCGTCCCGTGTTGTGCCTCAACCTTGCCGGTGAGTCCATTGCCGATACCAACCTGGTCACCTTCATCAAGCAGGAGTTCAAAAAGAACGACGCCGACCCACGGGATTTCTGCTTTGAGATCACAGAAACCTCGACCATCGCCAACCTGGGCAGGGCTGTAGCCTTGATCCAGGACTTGAAAGCCATCGGTTGCTCGTTCGCTCTCGACGATTTCGGAAGCGGGCTCTCCTCGTTCGCGTATCTACGCAGTCTGCCGGTAGACTACCTCAAAATCGATGGTGCCTTTGTGAAGAACATTGATGTTGACCCGGTCAACTACGCCATGGTGGAGGGGATTCTCAAGATCAGCCGGGTGATGGGACTAAAAACCATTGCCGAGTTTGCCGCCACCGAAAGCATCCTCGAAACCCTGAGGACTATTGGAATCGACTACGCCCAGGGGTACGCGCTGTCCAAACCCCAGCCGCTGTAAACGTACCGGTCAAAGTCCGGCCATGGTGCGGGCATCGAGCACCTTTTCCAGCTCTTGGGCCGAAAGCAATCCCTGTTCCATTACGAGCTGGCGAATGGTTTTGTCCTCGGCGAGGGCTTGCTTCGCCAAGGCGGCAGCTTTGTCGTAGCCGATTTTCAGGGCCAAGGGCGTCACCAGGGCCAGACTGCGTTCCACCTGTTGAGCACAGTGCTGGGCATCGGCCTCAATCCCTTGCACGCAGCTGGTCCGCAGGGTTTCCACACAATTGGACAACAAATCAAGGGAGGAAAGAGTTTCGTGCGCCAGCAGCGGCATCATGATATTCAGTTGCAAGGGGGCGTTCTGACCGGCAAGGGTCACCGACAGATGCTTGCCCATGATATGAGCGCACGCCTGGTTCAGCATTTCCAGAATCACTGGATTGACCTTGCCAGGCATAATCGAGCTGCCGGGCTGAAGCTCGGGCAATAGAATTTCGCCAAAACCCGTGCGCGGCCCGGAGGACAGCAGCCGCAGGTCGTTGCCGATTTTCAGCAGTGACGTCGCCACCGTATTCACCGCGCCCATCAATTCGACCTGCACGTCACGGGCGGCAATGGCCTCAAAGAAGCTTTGGGCCGGCCGAAAGGGCCGACCCAACCGGGTGCTGAGCGCAGCCGCAGTGCGCCTTGCAAACTCGGGGTGGGTGTTGAGCCCCGTACCCAAGGCGGTTCCGCCCAAGGCCAGCTCTTCCAACCGCGGGAAAACGCCCCGAATTCTGTCCGCCCCGAGGTGAATCTGGCGGGCAAAGGCACCGAATTCCTGGCCCAGGGTCATGGGAACCGCGTCCTGAAGGTGTGTCCTGCCAATTTTGACAATGGCGGCAAATTCAACCGACTTGACCTCAAGAACGTTCGCCAGCCGGTCCAGCGCACCAGCGAACCGTTCTGCTTCCAAGCAGCCCGAGACATTCAGCACCGACGGAATGACGTCGTTGGACGATTGACCGAGGTTCACATGATCATTCGGGTGGACAGGCTTTTTTCCTCCGCGGACACCGGTAAGAATTTCGTTGGCTCGTCCTGCCAGCACTTCATTGGCATTCATATTCCAACTGGTACCACTTCCGGTCTGAAACACATCCAGCGGAAACTCTTCATCGAAGCGACCGGCAAAAGCTTCTTCGGCAGCCTGACACACAGCGGCAGCCAAACCCTGGTCCAACAGCCCCAGCGCAGCGTTAACCCGGGCCGCCTCCCCTTTCAAAAGGCACAGGGCCCGCAAAAAGGGAACAGGAATCCGGTGGGGCGAGACCTGAAAGTTCAGGCGGGCACGTTCGGTTTGTGCCCCCCAGTAACGAAGAGCGTCGACCTCTACGGGTCCCATACTGTCGGTTTCGGTTCGGGTTTCCATGGCCGGATTGTACGGGTCCAGGGTTCCATTGGCAAGCTCAACCAACTTGGAGTATTCTTCTGTCCATCATGAGCCGGACCAGCCCTGCGGCACCACTCCTCGAGAAACTTTTCTTCCTCCCCGAAGAGATCCGTGATCCTGACCGGCGGTTTGACAAGTCTTTGTTCCTCTTTGTTCTGCTGGCAGCCGGTATTTTCGAGACCTTTCTTGCTCTGACCTGCATTTTTTTGGGCCATTTGAATGCGCTTGCAGCGCATCTGGGCTTGGCTGCATTTGCCTTCGGCTCCTTGACGGTTTTCCGCACTCGGTTTCGACCCTGGCCCTACGCTGTCATTCTTGTAGCAATCGCCTGGTTTTCTTCCCTTGCCAGTCTTTTTCTAGGAATTGGCACGGCCTCTTTGTTATGGCATCTCTTTCTGCCGACAGGTTTCCTGATCCTGCGGGGAGCCCGTTGGGGAACGATCATACTGGTTCTCGATATTCTTCTCGCCCTCGCCCAGTTTGTCTTGTTCCTACCTCTCTTCGGTGTCCTATCCATCTACGAGCAGTCCACCCTCTGGTTTTTTCTCAGCTGGGAACTGGCGGCCTGCTTTTTGTTTGTTTCCTTTTTGATACTCCGAACTCTCTTGCGCCAGACCCTCGCAGCCTACCGGGAAGAGAAAGGCCAGACTCTCGATCAGCTGTCGCTCACCCGTGACAGCGAGACCCGCTGGGCCGACCAGGCACGGTTTCTCGAAACCCTGATGGATGTGATTCCTTTTCCGCTGTTTCACAAGGGGGTCGATGGACGTTTCCTTGGTGTCAATGCCGCTTTTCAAGTTGTGTTTGATGTTCAGAAAGAAGCCATTACGGGTCAGAGGAATGAGGCCTTCCTGGTTGCAGAAAATGCAAAAACACTGGCAAAAATCGAACTCGATGTCATGGCCCGCGATTCCATGGCGGTGGAAGAGGCCGTCCTGATCCATGCCGATGGTCATCCCCACGATTTCATCGTCTACCTGATGCCGTTTATCGACGAAAAGCAGACCCACTTGGGGTCCATCGGTGTATTGATCGACATCACCGACAGAAAGCGGCGGGAAGAAAAACTGGTGCAGGCCAACTCCACCAAGGATCAGCTCTTTTCCATCATCAGCCACGACCTGCGCGGCCCTGTCGGAAAAATCAAGCAGCTGCTCGAGATTTATATGGATGACCAAGGGATTTTCGACAAGGCAACTTGGGAGCAGGTCTTCCACGACATGCGTCGTTCCTCAGACAGCCTCTTCCAGCTTCTGGAAAATCTCTTGAGCTGGGCGCGTACCCGGCAAGGGGAAGAGCATATTCTCTTTGAGTCCATCGCCCTGGAACCCATTGTCAACGACATCTTCTCTGTCCTCAGACTGTTGACTGCCGACAAAAGGATTGTGCTGGAAACGAACCTGAAACTGGGAGGTCCTTTGTTGACCGACCGGCACGTGCTTTCAACCATTCTGAGAAACCTGGTGCACAACTCCCTGAAATTCACCAATACCGGGGGCAAAATCACCGTCTCTGCCGAAGAGACCCCCGACGACCTGTGGATTGAGGTTCGAGACACTGGCACAGGAATGAGCTCGGAGACCTTGGACCGCATCTTCGAGAAAAAAGAGCAGTTCTCAACCTTTGGCACGGGCAAGGAAAAGGGCACTGGGATAGGCCTCGGACTGTGCCGGGATCTGGCAGCCTCGATTGGAGCCTATTTGACGGCCACCAGCAGCTTGGGAGGGGGCACCGCTATCCGGCTCCACCTGCCGACCCCGGAACTATGAAGCACCAGCCCTCGAAGACCCTTCAACTCCTCGGTTTGAAGCACACCGGCAAGTCCTCGCTCGGCCGTCTTTGGGCGGCGCGTCACGGATGGGAGTTTTTTGATTTGGACACCCTGCTGGAAGTCCAGGCCGGCGGAAAAAGAACTTCCCGCCAAGTGTACGTGGACGAAGGAAAACAGGGCTTCCAACGGTATGAGACCGAGGCTGCGTTTCGCATTTCGAGCCGTCTTGGTCAGGGTCGTGCTGTTCTGGCCTGGGGAGGGGGCACCGTCACCAATCCCGAGGCTGTCGAAGTCCTTCGTACCGCAGGAGTGCTGGTCGTCCTGAGCGACAGCGTCGACGTGCTTTACGAACGGATCCTGAGAGGGGGCCGTCCCGCCTTTCTTTCGGCGGAACATCCCCGGGAAGACTTTCAGAGGCTCTACAGCGAGCGAACAGCCCTTCTCGAAGCTCTTACGCCGCATCGGCTCGACCTGACCGGAGCCACCCTTGACGAGGGAATGGACCGATTGCAACGACTTTGGAACACCCTCCCCTCCAGGGGAAATTTGTAGGAGACCTTATGGCAGGCAGCAGCTTCGGACAACTTTTCAAACTCAGCACTTTTGGAGAATCGCACGGTGGTGCCGTCGGCGTCGTTCTGGATGGGGCACCACCCGGGGTGGAACTCAACGAGACCGACGTCCAGAAGGAGCTTGACCGCCGGAAGCCCGGACAATCTTCGGTGACTACGCCCCGCCAGGAACCCGATACCATCCACTTGATGAGCGGGGTCTTTGAGGGAAAAACCACGGGAACGCCGATTCTGATGATTCTCTACAACAAGGACGCCCAGTCGAGTGCTTACGATGATATCAAGGACAAGTTCCGCCCCGGTCATGCCGACTTCACCTATCTGAAGAAATACGGCATGCGAGACTTCCGGGGTTCGGGGCGGGCATCCGGCCGCGAGACGGCAGCAAGGGTGGCAGCAGGCGCGGTGGCGAAGAAAATCCTGGCCGGACGGGGGGTGACCATCACCGCCTGGACCCAGCGTTGTGCCGGCATCAGCTGCGAAACAATCGACTATACCGTGATCGAGAAGAATCCTATGCGGGCCGCCGACCTGAATGCCGCCGCCAAAATGGTTCCCATCATCGAGCAGCTGGCCAAGGATGGCGACAGCGTCGGTGGTATTGTTGAATGCCGCATTACTGGTGTTGCCGCAGGACTGGGAGAACCCGTATTCGACAAACTCGAGGCTGACCTCGCCAAGGCCATGATGAGCCTGGGTGCTGTGAAGGCCTTCGAAGTCGGTCTGGGCTTCGGCTGTGTCGACCTGAACGGAAGCCAGCACAACGACGCCATGGATAGCAACGGCTTCAAGACGAACAACGCAGGGG
This sequence comes from Spirochaetota bacterium, assembly GCA_020049045.1. Lineage (GTDB taxonomy): Bacteria > Spirochaetota > Spirochaetia > JABEVK01 > JABEVK01 > JAIFLN01. Next base: position 7,830 of record JAIFLN010000077.1, read on the forward strand.
GCATTCTCGGTGGCATCAGCACCGGTGAAGAGATTGTCTTCCGGATCGCAGTCAAACCCACCTCTTCGATCAGCAAGCTGCAGCACACGGTCGATACCCACGGAACCGAAATGGAAATCCGCACCATTGGGCGTCACGACCCCTGCATCTGTCCGCGCATTGTCCCTGTCGTGGAAGCGATGGCGGCTATTGTGCTCGAAGATCACTACAAACGGCAGGCTGCCTTGTTCCAATAAAAAAACCGACCCCGGGAGAGTCGGTTTTCAGTTTCCCGCAACGAAGATCAGTCTTCGGAGAGAGAGAAGTCGTCCTTGGAAGCACCGCACATGGGACAGACCCAATCGTCTGACAGGGCTTCGAAGGAGGTGCCGGCTTCGATGTCGTTGTCGGGATCGCCTACTTCGGGATCATAGATGTAGCCGCACACATCGCAAACGTATTTCTGCATATATCCTCCGTTCTTTTGGCATTATAGGAGGCTTGCGCCCCTGAGTCCAGTGGGAAAATCAGCTAGCCGAAGCGCCGGCTTTTTTACCGAGATCACGGTCGAGCATATACTGCGATCCCGAACTCGCCCCTGTCATCTCGATCTTAGCCAAGATTTCGGCGGCATTCTTTTCTTCTTCCACCTGCTCATCGACAAACCACTTCAAGAAGCTTTCGGCGGCGATGTCGTCCAGCTGGCGCGACAGTTTGACCAGCTTGTGGATACTGGCAGTAACATGTTTTTCATGAGCCAAGGCCTTGGTGAAGGCTTCTTTCAGGGTTTTCACTCCCGAGGCAGGTTGGGGAAGAGCCTGAAGAACAACCTGTCCGCCGATATCATTGACAAAGGTATAAAGACGCATGGCGTGACCGCGTTCTTCTTCGGCTTGTTTTCTGAACCAGGCAGCGGCACCGGTCAGGTTCTGACCGTCCAAATCGGCCGACAGAGCCAGGTAGACGTAGGAGGAGTTCAGCTCCTCTCGGATCTGATCATTGAATGCTTGGATTAGTTCGGGCTTGGCCATGAATTACCTCTCAATAATAGTGTAATGAAATCTCTGCATTTTGCAAAGTAGAATGATTCTAATATAGGGTGTTTTTTGACTCCATTCCAGCCCTCGTGATGGCAAAGTCATAACGCAAGGGATCCTCGGGCGATACGGTTTGCAGAACCCGGGTGATTTCCCAGCAGGCCGTTCGATCGGCATTCTTGCGCTGGGTCAGCCCCTCGGCCCTGGCCCATTGAAGGACGTGGGTATCCACGGGCATAAACAACTGGGCCGGAGTCAGCACCGTCCACAAGCCAGGATCAACTTCGTCGCTTCGCACCATCCACCGCAAAAACAAGTTGAGTCTTTTGGAAGCCCCTCCCGATCCTGCCACAGGAACAAGAATTCCCAGGTCAATTTCGTTCCGGTGAAACAGGCTGCCAAACGCCTCCAGAGCGGGCCAGCCGGCGACCTTCGTGGAGCGCCAGGCGGCTTGCAAGGTTTCGTGCTTTCTCAAAACCACACCCAAAGAGTCCAAGAGGGCGGCAACCCGGCCGGCAGAAAAGAAACGGTATCCAAATCCCTGCAGTACATACTGCCATTGGCCTGGTTGGGCTTCGGCCAGCTTTCGGGTGAGGGGAGTACCGATGTGGCCTATCAATTCGCGTCCTGCCTTGACGACGAGGGAGGCTCGGCCGACAGCCAGACAGGAAGCCAAAAAGGCCGTGATTTCCTGATCTTCCGGCAGGGCTTCACGGACGAGGACGAGAGGATCTGTTCCCAGGTACCGGGGATGGTGCCAACGCTGGTAGAGCGCTTCGAGCCTTTCCTTCAACGGTTGAGGCATGCGCCACCATCCTTGCCACCAGGGCCATCAGTTTCTTTCCGTAATCCGGGTCCGAGGCCCAGGAACGCGCCAGCTGCCAAGCCGTGGGAGCCGAGGCGCGTTTCACCAGCCCCAGCCGGGGATTGATGGGTGCCCCGTTGAGGGGAAGCGTCGAGGCGTAGTATTTCAGGTGCTGAATCTGAGCACGGATGCCCAGACGGGGAGAGGCAAAAATCAGGCCTCTATCTCCACCGTCAAGCGCCCCAATGCCGGCGAAATTGTTCTGCCCGGGTTTGACCTGTCCGCCAAAGCGAAGGTACGAAGTTTCCAAAAGCATCTGCGCAAAGGCCAGATCAGGATTCACCCCTTCCCAACGTCCCTCTTCGTCATAAAGCAGGGCATAGTTCAAGGCGGTGGGCAAATCAATCAGTGGATTCATGGAGTGGAGAAAGGTAGCCCTGGCCAGCACCGGTACAATGGGCGGCCCCATGACAAAGGGGCTGACGGGCAAGGAAGCCGCGGAACCCAGAGAAGCGCTGAATAGGAAGACGAGGACAAGGCGAAAGTGCATCTGGCAAGAGTATCGGCAGAAACGCCAGGATTTTTCCGGATTACTTGGTTGGAAAAAAGTAGTCGACGACCTGTTTCTCCGAGATCAGGAAGGAAATAAAGTCGTTTAATTTCACCAGACTGAAAATCTCGAGGATTTTGGGGTTGGCGTCCAAGAAGACAAGGTCACCACCCTGGGCCCTGACCAGCTTGGTGATCTGGAGAAACATTCCGATGCCGGTACTATCGACATACTTCAGCTCGGACAGATCAAACACGACTTTCTTCATACCACCGCGAGCCAGCGTGTTCATTAAAAGGTTGAACTCATCGGCGCAGTCCAAGATCAGGTTTCCCGTGAGGCGGAATACATAGACAAAACTCTGGTTCAGATCGTCCTTTGGCGACGTTCCAGGAGACCGGAGCAGTTCCAGTTGGTACTTCATCAACACCTCGATTCGACGATCGTAGCATGAAATGTCGGGCTGGGCAAATGTGCCGAATACAGCTTGTCAAAGGGCAGATTGTGTCCTATATTAATTTGAGTTTTTGTGAATAGCAGTACAATAAATGAAGAACAAGTTAAATAAAGAACTGGTTATTCGCCTTCTCAAGTACCGAAGAATTCTGAATCAGCTCAAAAACCTTGGGTTTGAAAAGGTCTTCTCGAACAATCTGGGCGACGCCATCGGAGTGGCACCCGCCTTGGTCCGCAAGGATTTCTCCCTGCTGGTTCTGGGTGGCAACAAGCGCGGCGGCTACAACATCGATTACCTTTCCGAACAACTCAACCGAATTCTCGGAAAGACCCGCGAACAGAAAATCATCATTCTGGGAATGGGGAAAATCGGTACCGCGATTGCCCAGTATAAAGGCTTTCTGCAAGGAGATTTCGAGGTTGCGGCCGGTTTTGATGTCCGTCCTATCGAGTTGCCCGCCGAAATGACGACCCCTGTTCTTCCTGTGGACGACCTGCCTGCCTATGCGGCTGACAACGGCATCGAGGTGGCGATTTTAGCGGTGCCCGAGGAGGTTGCCACCGAGTGTCACAAGATTCTGAAAGACGCGGGGATCAAAGGGATTCTGAACTTCACTCCCGTGGAGTTGAAAACGACCCAGAATTGTATTATCCATAACATCAACATTGGGGTTGAGATTGAAAACCTCTTCTTCCAGGTTATCAAGAACGGCTTGCCTCTCAACCTAGAGTTGGCCGAGAGTGAAGGGGACGAAGAAGACCCCGAGTGAACCAAGGAGTACCTTTTCATGGATGCTGACCAGACGTTGAAAATTCTGAAAATGGTGCAGGAGGGGTTTCTCACTCCCGAGCAGGGACAAAGGCTCATTCAGGAATTGCTTTCCAAAGCCGCCGAAGAGGCTCCCTCCTCTTCCACCAGCCGCCCCACAACTCCGGTTTCTGAAACTCCCGACCTGTTCCGTATGGCCGAAGACGCCGGCAAGACCTTTGCCCAGGGGTTTGAGAAACTCTTCGGCTTTGCCAGCCAGACGGTCAAGGATGGTTTGGGTCTAGGTCCACAGCAGGTCATTCTCAAGGTTTTGGATGTGGAGGGTGTGGCTGAGCGCTACCAGGTCACCATTCCCTTCAAAATTTTCACGGCCCTGAAGCCTTTGCTGGTCCACAAGCCTCCGGTGGTTCTCCATCCCATTCAACAGATTGACTACGCTTCGCTTTTTGAGAGCCTGGAAGCCGGACAAACCGGACGGATTTTTGAATACGTCGACCATACCCGGGGTGAACGCCTCGAGGTGTGGGTCCAGTAGTTGGCGCTTCTCGGTTTACAAGACATCCATTACACCATCGGCGGCCTGAACCTCTTTTCGGGCGTCGGATTGCAGCTCGAAGCAGGCGACCGGTTGTGTCTGGTAGGACGCAACGGGGCGGGAAAAAGCACGCTCCTGGGTCTGATGTCGGGAAAGATCCTTGCCGACAAGGGTGAAATCAGCCGTCAGCAGGGGCTACGGATTGCCGGTTTGGACCAGGAGCTTCCCCCCGGAACAGGTGGAAATGCCCTTGAAACCGCGCTGGGGGCTTTTCCCCCGGCCGACGAACCGCATGAGCAGGAGCAGCGGGCCCGACAATTTTTGTCGAAACTGGCGGTTGAGGCTGAGGCGTCCTTTGCCACCTTGTCGGGAGGCAACCGCCGCCGGGTGATGCTGGCCGGGGCCCTGGCGTGTGAACCCGACCTGCTGTTGCTCGATGAACCCACCAACCACCTTGATATCGAGACCATTTCATGGTTGGAGGACGAGTTGCCCCGCCGGGCCGGGGCTCTGGTGTTTGTCACCCACGACCGCCAATTTGCCAGAACGCTGGCAACCCGGGTGGCCGAGGTGGACAGGGGAAGGTTGATTGCCTTTGCCTGCGGCTGGGACCAGTTTTTGGACCGCCGCGACGATGTGCTGGACGCCGAAGCCCGTCGTGAAGCCGAGTTTGTCAAAAAGCTGGCCCAGGAAGAGGTGTGGGTGCGCCGCGGTGTGAAGGCGCGCCTGAAGCGCAACGAAGGCCGTGTGAAGGCACTGGTGGCCATGCGTAAACAATGGGCCGAACGCCGCGTCGCTTTGGGCAAGGCCAAAATTGCGCTTCAAGACGCCGACCGTTCGGGTGACCTTGTGTTTGAAGCCGAGAATTTGGGGTTCACCTATCCGGGAAAGCCGGTCATTCATGGCTTTACCCGAACCGTGATGCGGGGCGAGCGCATCGGCGTCATCGGCCGCAACGGAAGCGGCAAAACCACCTTGTTGAAACTGCTCTTCGGAGAGCTGGCTCCCACCCAGGGGCGTCTGACCCGGGGCACCAACCTTCAGTTTCTGTACTTTGACCAGCTGAGAGCTCAACTGGACCCCAACAAGTCGGTGGCCGAAAACGTCGGTGGTGGTTACGACACTGTCGAGGTGAACGGCAAACACCAGCACCTGTTGGGCTACCTCGACAAATTCCTGTTCACTCCCGACCGGTCGCGTGCTCCGGTGTCCATCTTGTCGGGCGGCGAGCGCAACCGGCTGCTGCTGGCAAAACTGTTCACCCGACCCGGAAACGTGCTGGTTCTTGACGAACCGACCAACGACCTCGACGCGGAAACGCTGGACCTGCTGGAAGA
>JAIFLN010000053.1 GCA_020049045.1 Spirochaetota bacterium
AGCTCAAAGACCGCGAGATCACCCGCCTGCGCCACGAAACCATCGGGTTTATCTTTCAGTCCTTCAACCTCATTCCCGTGCTCACCACCCGTGAAAACATCGAGTTCCCCCTTCTTTTAGGCAAGGACAACAAGATGACCAAGGAACGGCGCGACTATGTCGACTTTCTGATTGAAGAAGTCGGCCTGGCTGACCGGCTCAAAAACCGCCCCAACGAGCTCTCCGGCGGACAGCGTCAGCGCGTGGCCATTGCCCGCGCCCTGGTCACCAAGCCCGTCATCGTGCTGGCCGATGAACCGACAGCCAACCTTGACTCGGCCACCGGCGACGACATTCTGAACCTGATGAAGAAGATCAACCGCGATCTGAAAACTACCTTTATCTTCAGCACCCACGACGCCAAGATTGTTGAACTGGCCGACCACATCATCCGCCTCAAGGACGGCTTGGTTACCGAGAACTACAAGGCGTAATATGGGCACCATCCTCAAAATTGCCATCCGCAACCTGACCCAGCACAAGGTCAAGTCGCTCATTGTAGGGGCCCTCATCACCCTGGGAATCACCTTGACGTTCATCGGCAACTCGCTGTTTGAATCGGCTTCTGAAGGCGTGAAACGGGGCTACTCGGAAAATTTTACCGGCGACATCATGATTCAGGGAACCAGCGACAAAAAGTTTTCTCTGTTTGGTTCTGAAGATTTTGGTTTTGGCGGAGTCGGCGAACCCACTCCCGTTATCCAGAAGTACGACCAAGTGCTTGAAACAATCCGCGCCCTTCCTCAAATGAAGGCCTTCACCAGCCAGGTAGCCGGGTTTGCCATTCTGAATCTCGAAGCAAGGGGTCAGGCCTTCAACTTATTGTTCGGCATTGAGCCGGAAAGCTACTTTGAAACCTTCCAGAGCATTAAGATCCTGGAAGGTCGTATGTTGGCAAATGGTGAGAACGGCATCATGATGAGCCGGAAACGTTTGAACCAGATTGCCAAAGACAACAAAGCTGTTCTGAAGTTGGGAGACGAAATCCTTCTCAACGCCTTCAGTGATAAAGGCGTCAAAGTACGGGCGGTCCCCCTGGTTGGCATCTACGAGTACATCGTTCCTACCCAAGCCCTCGAAGTGGTCAGTTTTGTCGATGTACAGACTATGCGTTCCCTCAATGCCATGACCGTCGGTTCCAAGGACGAGGTCAAGGTCGACGATTCCACACAAGCCCTTCTCGATATGGGGAGCGACGATTTCTTTGGGGAAGAGAGCACAGTTGGTGCCGGCAAGACCGCCGGAGCAGTCAACCTGGATGGGATTCTGGGTGACAAGAGCATCCGTAATACCCTGCAGACCATCGACAACGGCTCCTGGCACAACCTGCTTGTCAGGCTTCAGCCGGGCTCAGACGTTAACGGAACCCTTGCCGCCCTCAATAAAACTTTTGCAGCGAATGAGTTGCCCGTAAAAGCTGTGGGCTGGAAAGAAGCTGCGGGGACCACGGCGGCGCTCACCGATGTGGCACAGATCATCTTCAACATTGTCATTATTATTCTGGCGGTTGTTGCGGTCATCATCATCATCAACACTCTGGTGATCTCGGTGATGGAGCGCACCAGCGAAATTGGAACCATGCGGGCCCTGGGTGCACAAAAGCCGTTTATCCGTGAACTGTTCATTGCCGAGACCATCCTTCTAGCCGGCTTCTTCGGGCTGATCGGCATCATCATCGGTTCGCTGGCGGTCGTGGGAATCAATATCGTTGGAATCAAGATCGACAATGACTTTCTCCAGGTTCTGTTTGGATCGACCAACCTCAAACCCAATCTGAGTCTCAACCAGATGCTCCTGTCTTTGGGTTACACCTTCTTTATCGGGATGGTCAGCTGGATCTATCCCGTTTCGATTGCTCTCAAGGTATCGCCGCTCAAGGCGATTGCCACCGAATAGGAGTTTCCATGTCCGTCGCCTCCATGGCCTTGAAAAACCTGGCCCGTCAGAAACGCCGCTCCATCCTCCTTGGGGGAGCCATCGCCTTTGGCATTCTCATCATCACGGTGGTCAATGGACTATCGGGAAGCCTGATCACTTCTCTCGAAGCCAATATTTCCAACCTGGTTTCGGGACACATCTTTATCCGGGGAACTGAAAAGACCGATAAGGGTCGGGTTCTCTACACCTTCAAAGACGACAAGAAGATGGATGAAGTGGTCAACCGACTGAAGATTCCTTATAAATACATCTCCAAGACAACGGTAGCCCAACAGGCGAGCATCATCAGTGATTTTGCCACCACGTATCAGTCGGTAACCGGTGCGGATCTGGGTCTTGGAAGCTATCTTCACGACCGTATGACCCTTGTCGAAGGCGAGCTCGACACTTTCCCCGGATCGGATAAAATCCTGATCAGCGAGGGCGTTGCCAAAAAGCTCGATGTGAAACTGGGTGACCGGCTTTCCGTTCAAACCGACACCATTACCGGTCAGCAGAACGTTCTTGATTTTTATGTGGGTGCTATTTACAAGGACCCCGGAGTTGCTGCCAGCCTGGCCGGAGCCTATGCCGATCTGCCGAGAGTGAACCAGCTTCGTGACGTGCCCCAGGGCGAGTTCAACATCTACGGTCTGTTTCTTGAGGATGTGTCCACCGCTGACTTTTGGGGTGCCAAGCTTTATGAGGAGCTGAAAACAGAGGCCTTCCCCCTGTGGCAGCGTGGGTCACCTCAGGAATTGGTCAAACTCTTCCGCGATGAGACCTGGACGGGCATCAAATACAGTCTGTTCACCCTCAATGACGCATTGAGTTTCATCAAGGGCATTTTCCAGAGCCTCAACCTTATCGCCTTCTTGATTCTCATGGTGTTGTTCGTTGTCATCATGGTGGGTATCACAAACACCTACCGCATGATCGTGTACGAACGGACCCGGGAAATCGGAACCCTGCGTGCACTGGGTATGCAGCGGCCGGAAGTGAGAAATCTGTTCTTGTACGAGGCCATTTTCTTGGGCTTGGGCGGTATTCTCGCCGGTTTTGTTCTAGGCGTCCTGGTGTTGGTCGGACTTTCTCTGATCGATCTCTCAGCCTGGAAAGATTTCAACATTCTGCTGAAAGACAACCATTTGAAACTGACGGTAGACTTCGCATCCTTCGCCTTCAATCTGATCGTCGTGACAGCACTGACTGCTTTGGCAGCGCTTTTCCCCGCCCGAAGGGCAGGCAAGCTCACCCCTGCCGAAGCTCTTCGCACCACCAATTGACCCAAGAGAACACAAAGGAGATACGAATGAAGAAGATTCTTCTGACCCTGGCAGCCCTGGCTATGACCACAGGAGCTTTTGCCCAGGACAATGTCGATTTCAAGGCAGTGCTGGCAAAGGTTGACGCTCAAACCAATTTTAAGGGAGACGCTTCGGCGAAAGTCACCATCCAGAGCAAGAAGCCTGGCGAGAACGACAACATCATGCAGGCGCAGTACTTCCGCCGCGACGCCGAAGATAAGTTCATGATCTTGATTCTGAAGCCCGAGGTGAACAAGGGTCAGGGGTACCTGAAAATTGAAGACAACATCATTTTCTATGATCCCGAAAGCCGCAAGTTCAGCAAGCTCACGGGCAGTGGAAACTTTCAGGATTCCAACGCCAAGAACAGCGACTTCCAGGCCTCCTCGCTTTCGGAAGACTACAATATTGTGGAATCCGGCCGCGAGAAACTGCAGGCCAAGGACACCTGGGTGCTGACCTTGAAAGCCAAGAAGAACGACGTCACGTACCCAAAGATGAAAATCTGGGTCGAAGTCGCCACCAACCTCATGCTGAAAAGTGAAGACTACTCGTTGTCTGACCGCCTGATGCGTACCAGCCTTTACGGTAAATACGTCAATATCGACGGGCGTTTCCTGGCTACCCGCATGCGCTTCGAGGACAACCTAAAAAAGGGTGAGGTCACCGACCTGGTGTTGGAAAATCCGTCCCTGGCCAAGCTGCCTGACAGTGTGTTTAGCCAGGCGTACCTCGAAAAGGTGAACAACTGATGAAAAGAACAACCGCTCTCTCGGTATTCGCCCTCATCCTTCTTCCCTTCCTGGGCTTTGCTCAGGAGGCCTCGTCTGAAGAGGACTTCTTTGGCGAAGACGCGGAAACCGTCTCAACCGTCGCTGTGACCTCGGTGGACCCTACCAAGCAGTTCAGCGAGGACGCTGAGGGGTTGCGCTGGGGCGGTACGGTCTCGAGCAGCGCCACTTGGAACTCGGGTTGGGTGGGTCAGTGGCCTTCGGCTTCTGATCCCGCCAAGGGTTGGCAGGACGGGTTGGATTATGGGCTCTCGACCAAGCTCTTTCTCGACGGCCGCCCCGACGCGGATTTCCGGTTCCGACTTTCGCTCAAGACAGGTTACCCCTTCACCAACAGCACCACGGCTCTCAAAACCACGACCACCTCAACTACTATCGAGGTACCCAACATCGAAGTCTGGGAAATGTTCACCGACGTCACCGTGGCTGACGCGGTGTTCCTGCGTTTCGGAAAACAGTCGGCCAGCTGGGGTGTGGCTTACTTCTACAGCCCCGGTGATGTCATCAGCCTGACGGCCAAGGACGCTTCCGACCCTCTGGCCGAGCGGGAGGGTCCCGTTGCCCTGAAGGCCACCGTCCCCTTCCCCAACCTGAAGGCCAACCTGACCGGTTATGTTCTGGCACGTGACAGCTACTTCGGAACAAATCTTCCCACCCTGCAAAGTATGGGGTATGCCCTTCAAGGCGATGTTTTGGTCGGAGACGCACAACTCAGCCTCGGAGGCTTTTACCAGCAGGATAACGCACCGAAAGCCGTAGCCACCGTCAACACCGGGCTGAGCTTCCTCAAATTGCCTGTCTTCAACGACATCAACGTCTTCAGTGAAAGTGTGTTCAGTTACGGGTCTGATGTGCTCAAAACCTCGGGCAAATCGATGAGTGGTACATTCACCACCATTTCAGCCTGGGAAAAAACTGTCTATTACACCGGAACCCTGGGAGCCAGTTACTCCAACAGCGATGCTAACCTGAACCTCAGGTCAGAGTACCTCTTCAATCCCTTCGGATCGGACGATGCTACCATTGCGCAGCGAGCTTTCAACACCTTTGGTGCCTATGCAGCAGGCTATACCGCTGGAATTACCAACACCTCGGGTCGAGCCTACGGCTACGGCGATGCTGTCACTCCTGGCATCCACTATCTGACCAGCCTTGCCAGCCTTTCAAAACTGGGTGGCAGTGACAAACTGAGCTTCTCGACTCTTTGGCAGCAGAACCTTTCAGACGTGTCGGGCTGGGTGAAGCCATCACTGTCCTTCAAACCCTGGGACCAGCTAGGCTTCACCTGGGGTGTCACTGTTGTTTATGGAGACGAGGGAACCCAGTATCCCTTGACGTTCCAAGCCCGTGATTCCAAAGGCACCCCCCTGGGCACCAAGCGTGTCACCATGAATGTGGGTGTCACCTTCGGAACCGGACGCTACTAACGGCGCTTGTTGAAATTGCGCATCTGTTGATGTATCGCCTTCCAGCGGTCTTTTTCTGCCCGCTGGAGGGCTTTGTTGTCTCTTTTGGCCAGGTGATGCAGCTCCCGTTCCTGGCGGCGCCAGCCCTCCCACCTGGCCTCATCGAGGCTTCCCTCTGCCAAAGCTTCTCGAACGGCACATCCGGGTTCCTCCTGGTGACGGCAGTCGTGAAAACGGCACAAGGCCGCCAGAGCCTCAATGTCCGAAAACCCCTCAGCCAGATCGTCGGCGTCGGCCCAAAGCCCCACGGTGCGGAACCCAGGAGCATCCATCAGCAGGGCTCCTGAAGGCAACTGATAAAGGTGGCGGCTCGTCGTGGTGTGTTTGCCCTTGCTGTCCAGGGTCCGTACCTCTCGAGTCGCCAACGAGCTTGAGAGAAGTCGATTGACCAGGGTAGTCTTGCCCACACCGGAGGATCCGGCCAGAGCAATCGCGGTACCGGCAGTCAACCACGAATCCAATGCCTCCAGACCTGTTCCGGCCAGAGCGCTCAAGACCACCAGGGGATCTTCTCCCGCTGCCGTACGGGCGGTCTCCACCTTGGCCCCGCTGTCTGCTAAATCGGCTTTACTGAGAATCCAAAGCGGCAGCATCCCTCCATGACGGGCTAGGGTTGCCAGCCGCTGAGCCCTTCTCGGATTGAAGTTTCCATCGAGCCCCATGACAATGCCCAGCACATCCAAGTTGGCTGCCAGAAAGCTTTGACGTCCGCTGCCATCGGGCGAGCCAGTCGAGACCGATCGGCTGAAAACAGTCTTCCGGGCGACAACCCCGTGAATAACAGCCTGCCCGGAATCGATCAGCTGAGCGACCACCCAGTCGCCAACCAAGGGAAAATCCGCTTCGGTACCGGTGAACTGCAAGCGGCCGGACACCAGTCCCGCCCGTGGTCCGTCGGGGGTTTCTAAAAGATGAACGGGACCTTCCCGCCCAATGACCCGAGCTGGAACAGGGACCACCCCGCGAGGACAAAGGGCGACCGCCTCTTCATAGGGCTCACTCCAGACAGGACTCCAGCCCCAAGGGTTCAGTGATTCGTATTGATTTTGTGACAATTCGGTTGTTCCTTGAAAACAATGTGAGAAAAAAGGAACCAGACCGGGAAGGCGGTCGCGACGCGACTTAGTAGGAGAACCCGGCCTGGTGGCGGGCAATGTCCAAAGTGTGGTTGGTTTTCATCGGGCGGCCTCCTGCGGCGGGTAATATTGTGATATTCTGCCCTTCTAGAGCCGTTTTGTCTACAGTCGCTTGAACCACTTTCTGAGGAGGCCACCGTGCACAGCCCCTTTTCGCCCTTGAGAACAAAGCCCACCTTCCCCTTGGTTGACCGCGAAGAGCCCGAACTCTACCGCGATCAGTTTCCCTACTCAGCCGTCCCGCGTATTCTCTTTGACGGCCACGATGTCATACCGCACCCTCCCCACGAAATCTGGATTACCGACACCACCTTCCGCGACGGTCAGCAGTCCCGGCCTCCCTACACACCCGAGCAGATTTCGCAGATCTTTACCTATCTCCACAGGCTCGGCGGTGAGGAAGGGGTTATAAGGCAAACTGAATTCTTCCTGTATTCGAAACGGGACCAGAAAGCACTCGAGCTCTGTCAGGAAAAGAACTACCGTTTTCCGGAAATCACAGGATGGATACGCTCCGACAGCGAAGACTTGAAACTGGTGAAGAGTTTGGGGCTGAAGGAGACCGGTATCCTCACCAGTGTGAGCGACTACCACATTTTCCTGAAGCTGAAGAAAAGCCGGGCAAAAACCTCAGACTTGTACCTCGGCATTGTCAAAGACGCCCTGGCGGCCGGTATCATTCCCCGGTGTCATTTCGAAGATGTCACCAGAGCCGACCTCTATGGCTTTGTCCTGCCTTTCGCAGAGCAGCTTCTGAACTTGGCCCGGCAGGCAAACCTGCCCGTGAAGGTCCGCCTTTGTGACACCATGGGGTTCGGTGTTACCTACCCTGGTTCGGTTCTTCCCCGCAGTGTGCCGAAACTGGTTCATGCGTTCAGTCAAGAGCTGGGGTATCCGTCCGAATGGTTGGAGTGGCATGGGCACAATGACTTTCACAAAGTGCATGTGAACGCTGCCACGGCCTGGTTATACGGTTGCAGCAGTCTCAACGCCAGTCTGCTCGGTTTTGGGGAACGAACAGGCAACCCGCCCCTAGAAGGCGCCATCATGGAGTACATGGCACTGAAGGGTACCGCCGACGGGCTCGATACCAGGGTTATCACCGAAATCGCTCAGTTCTTTCGTGACGAGATCCAAGCGGTCATCCCCCCCAATTATCCGTTTGTGGGCAGCGATTTCAACACCACCCGGGCGGGCATCCATGCCGATGGAATCATGAAAAACCCGGAGATTTACAACATTTTCGATACCGAGAAACTCCTGAACCGACCACTTAAGGTTCAGGTGACCGACAAAACGGGAGTTGCCGGTATCGCCCAGTGGATCAACGAAAACCTGCCGGAAATCCAGTCAGGGGCCAAGGAACCCGTAAGCAAGCGCCTGGGCGGCATCAAGCACATCTATGCCTGGGTCATGGAGGAGTATAACAACGGTCGGACAACCTCCATCAGCCCCGAAGAAATGTGGGCGCAAACCAGGCGTTTTGTCCCCAGCCTCTTTGTCAGCGAATTCGAAAAGGTGAAGGCTGAAGCAAAAAGGATAGCCCATCAACTGGCCGAAAGCTTGTCAGCAGACGATGCCATCCGCAGCATGAACTGGGAGAAAATGGAAGAACAGCTCCATGAGACTGTGCAGCGGGAAGGTTCGATTCAGCTGTTGGCGGTGACCAACCTCGAGGGTCGGCGCTTGAGTCAGGTCCATACGCAACGTGGTGAAAAAGCTCTGTTCCGCAACCTGCTGACCAAGGATTTCCGCAAGCACGATTGGTTTGTGAAGGTGCTGGAAACACACGAAGCCTACGACTCGGATCTCTTCTTTTCGAAATACACCGGCCGCCTGATTCTGACTTCAGCGCATCCGCTGTTTGACGATCACGGAACTCTGTTTGGTGTGCTGGATGTTGATTTCATCTTCGATGAACTGGTGAAACTGATCACTCCCATACCTGCAGAGATCCTGGATCTGTCCCAGGAATAGACACCGATCAGGCCAGAAGTTCGCGGAGTTTTGTCTCGAGTTCCAGAAAGGAATAGGGCTTTGTCAAAATCTCAAATGGAAGGGGGAGGTCAGTTTTGAGAAAACCGCTGGTCAAAAGGACCCTCTGGCCGGGACAGAACTTCTGAAGAAACCGGACCCAATAGTCTCCCCCCAGAATATCCATGCGGTAGTCGCTGATAATGGCAATGATTTTGTGGTCCAAGAGATGTTTTATAGCACCAACACCGTCGGAGGCAACCAAGACAGGAAAACCAACCCGTGTCAGGTAATCCTTGAGCGGAATCCGAATGGAATCTTCATCTTCGACAATCAGAACATACCCAGTCGTATTATCCACGGGGGGCTCCTACCACTTCAACGTGTCGCGGATCAGCTTGATTAGTACGTCATTTTCCAGGGGCTTGCGGAAAAACGCATCCGCTCCCAGCTCTCTCAGCCGAATTTCCAGGCCGGGGTCGTTGGAAGCCGTCATGCCAATAACCAGTGGATTGTCGAATCCAGGCTCCTGCTTGATGCGGCGGCACAATTCCGTGCCATCGACTCCCGGAAGGTTCAGGTCCAAGAGCACGACGCGGGGTTTATTAACACCCAGCATGGATCCAGCCTCAAAACCATCAAAGGCGGCCCAAATCTTGACATTGGGAAAGGCTCGCTGAAGTTGAGCCTGAAGCAATTCGTTAAAAACGCGGTCATCTTCCACAATCAAGATGGAGGGCTGCACGGGGTTTACCAGCGAATGCAGCTCTTCGGGCACGCGCATACCCTTAGAGTCGAGGAAGGCTTTCAAGTCTTCCGGATAGATCCGAAATTGCCCTCCGGGAGTGACGGAAGCCTTCAGATGCCCGGCACGGATCCAGTTGATCACTGTCTGATTAACCACGCCGCAAATTTTGGCTACTTCGAGAGCGGAAAAAACTCGTTGCTTCGGGGTGGGTGGCATTGCCTGAAATACTCCGTTCAGAAAGGATATCGACTGGCTACTCCCCTGTCAACGCTCTCTACAGAAAAACAAAAAAACCGCCCCGAAAGGCGGTTTTTGAAAGACAAAAGAACAAAGAGCCGGCTTCGAAATCAGCGCTTGGAAAACTGGAAGCGCTTGCGGGCCTTCGCCTGACCGTACTTCTTCCGTTCCACCATGCGGGAGTCACGGGTCAAGAACCCATTTGCCTTCAGCGGTGGGCGGTTGGTGGGGTCAATGATATCGAAAGCACGGGAAATCCCATGGCGGATGGCTTCGGCCTGGGCGTTGTAACCTCCGCCTGCAATGGTCACATTGATGTCCCATTTGCCTTCTGCGTCGAGGACAACCAGCGGGGACTTCACAGTAACCTGCTGAATGGCATAGGGAAAGTAGTTTTCAAGCGAACGGTCATTGATGGTAATCAGACCCTTTCCCTTCTTCACATAGACTCGGGCGACGGCGGTTTTCCGGCGACCGGTACCGTTGATGGTTTTTTCAGCCATGTTGTGTGCTCCTGACTCAGATACTCAGAGCCTGGGGCTGCTGAGCGGCATGGGGGTGGCGATTACCACCGTAGATCTTGACATTGGTGAACAGCTGGTAACCCAGGGGGGTGTGCGGGAGCATTCCCTTGATGGCCAGTTCGAGGGGGCGACCGGGGCGGCGCTTGAGCAACGACTGGTAGCTTTCACCCTTGATGCCACCGATATGGGTGGTATGGTGGTAATAGATCTTCTTAAATTCTTTCCCGCCCGTCACCTTGATCTTCGAAGCGTTGATCACGATGACGTAGTCACCAACTTCCTGGTGGGGAGTGTACAAGGGCTTATTCTTGCCTCGAAGGACCATCGCCACCTTGGTGGCGACACGGCCGAGGATCTGGCCCTCAGCATCGATGATGTGCCATTTTCGGACCACATCGGCAGGCTTTACAAAAATCGTCTTCATGTCTGCGTTCTCTCACTTCTCTCAAACAATGTGCAAGGTACGTAACGGGGTGAGGATTCGGAGGAAGCAGCTTTGGCCTTCTCGGCCTCTTCTTCTTTCTTTGCTTCGGCCTTGTCCTTGAGATCGGCAATTCCGATGAACACGGCAATCAGGCCGATAAACAGACCCAAAAGCGGAAGTCCGCCCTTCAGGACCGTCAAGACTTCACCACCCCAACCAAGACCAAGGGGAAAAGCAAAAGGAAGGACTGCCCAAACCGAGAGGGCCAAGAATACCAGACCAATAATGATCGCCATGTTACCTCCAAACGATAGTCTTTAGCAGAATACAGGAAAACAATCGGATGTCAAGGCAAGGGAAAGTCCTTGACGAGCACCATCAGACTCCGACCCGGCAGGATGACCATGTGGTTCTTCGGTTTTCCCAGCGGCACTGTTCCGGCTCCCTGATGGTCAACCAGAATGGACCAATCGCCGGAGGGCAGGTGAACATCACGGGCCTTGGCGTGCGCATTCAGAACCACATAATGCCTGCCGTCAATCAGCCAGGCGACCATGTGGCCTTCCAGAAGTTCTGGAAAGGCAACCTGCCTCGCAACCTCTTGGGCATCGCGGAGACGCAGTGCCGGCCAGGCACGTCTCAGGGCGATCAGGCCGCGCATCCACTCAACAAAGTCACGATGCTGCTGGAGCGTAGACCAGTCCAATCCATTGATTGAGTCGGGGGAATTGTAGCTGTTCTCAACGCCTTTCTTCGTACGCAGAAATTCTTCTCCTGCATGAAGAAAGGGAATTCCCTGCGACAGAAAAACCGCCCCGTGGGCGAGTTTGGCCATAGCCATCCGGTCGGCGGTAGACTGTTGGGGATTCGTATGGGCCAACTTGTCCGACAACGTGTGATTGTCATGGGCGGCGACATAGTTGATCACTTGGGCTGGCCCGGCCGCCCACGTTCCTCTTCCAAGGGCCGGATGAGCCGTGCAGCCGACGGCGGCAAACTTCACGCTCCACTCTTGCCCCGACCCGCCGTTAACAAAGCCCTTCCGTTCCACCTCGAAGACGTGGCCCTTGAGCGTATCACGGTTTTCATCGCTGAAGAAGGCAATGCCAGGAACCCGGCCGGCATTGGACTTGATGGCTTTGTAATCGTCCGGAAGGGTCGAAAGTCCACCGGTCCAACCCTCACCATACAAAAGAAACGACGGATCGGGTCCTCGAAAGGTGTGGGCGATTTCATTCATGGTATCGATATCGTATAATCCCATCAGGTCGAATCGGAATCCATCGAGGTGGAATTCTTCCTTCCAATACTTGAGCGAGTCGAGAATGTAGCGTCGGACCATGGAGCGTTCGGTGGCCAATTCATTTCCGCACCCTGAGCCATTGGAAAAATGGGGGCCATGCATCCGGTAGTAATAAAACGGATAGGCTTTGTTCAAATGGCTGTCAACGCTGGCGTAGGTATGGTTGTACACCATATCAAGAACGACCCGCAGACCTTTTTTGTGCAAAGCCTGGACGAGCTGCTTGAATTCACGGATCGCACCCTCAGGCTTACGATAGTCGGAGGCATAGGACAGTTTGAGAGCGTTGAAATTCCGGGGATTGTACCCCCAGTTGTAGTCTTCCGGTTCAGGATCAAGATCGTCGACCCCGTCGAAATCGAAGACAGGCAGGAGGTGGACATGGGTGACCCCCAAGCTGGCGATGTGATCCAAACCGGTGGGGTACCCTTCTGGACTCTTGGTCCCTTCCTCGGTGAGCCCCAGGTATTTTCCCCGGTTCTTGATTCCTGAACAGGGAAGCGATGAGGCGTCCCGGACATGGAGTTCATAAATAATGCTGTCAACAATGTGGTCCAAAGGCGGAGCCTTGTCCTCGGTCCACCCTTCCGGGTCGGTAGACCTCGGGTCAAACAAGTAGCCGCGCAAACCCTGTGGTCCCACGGACCGGGCATAGGGGTCGACACCCTCCGCCTTTCCTCTTCCCTCGTAATTGGTCACAAAGGTGTAGTAGTGACCGGCCAGATTGCCAGCAACGGTAACCTCCCAGACGCCTTTGGATCCTTTGACAAACGGATGTTCGGCAGGCGCAAAGGCCGGGCTGGCCCCCTGGTACAACCGAAGAAGAACCGAGGAGGCTTCGGGAGCCCAGAAGCGGAAGACGGTGCCGGTGGGCTCCCAAAAGGCTCCCAGGGGCACATCGGTTGAAAAGCGTCGCGAGAAATCTTCCGTGAATTCCATGGAACAACTCTAAACCGGGCTGGCAGGTTTGACCAGGGGAACCCGTACGGGCTAGATTCGGCTTCGTGGAGGATCGTATGAGAACTGTTGCCCGCGCCCTACCCCGCCCTGTTACCGTCCAAGCCCCGCCCGCCAAGGCCTATACCTTGAGGGCACTGCTGTTTGGTGCCCTGGCCGAGGGTACCAGTACGCTCCGCCGTCCCTTGCTGGCCGAAGACCAGCACAACATGATCGCCTGTCTGCGGGCCCTGGGCATCACGGTAGAACTAAAGGAAGGTCTGGCGACGGTTCATGGCAACGGGGGACGGTTCCGACCGACCACCGACTCGTTGTTTGTGGGCGACTCGGGAGTGACCATGAATTTTCTGACCGCGGCTGCCTGCTTTGCCGACAAGCCGGTGACCCTCGGAGGCACGCCCCGGCTCAACGAACGTCCCATCAAGGAAGTGGTAGACGGTGTGCGGCAGCTGGGTGCCAAGGTTGACTATCTGGGTGCGGAAGGGCTGCCACCAGTCCGCATCCACCCCACCGGACTCCACGGGGGTCGTGCCGCCATCCATGGGGCGGTGACCAGTCAGTATTTCAGCAGCCTGGTCATCAGTTCGGCCCTGGCGCAAGCTCCGGTGACGCTGGAATGCCTCGACGATATGACCGAGCGGCCGTATTTCGACATCAGCACCGCCATGATGGCCGATTTCGGTGCTCTGGCCATCAACCGGGACTACCGGCATATAACGGTGGCGGCACCTCAAACCTATCAAGCCCGAGACTACCTGGTGGAAGGCGATTTCAGCTCAGCCTCGTTTTTGTTTCTGGTGGCCGCCGTCTTGGGCTCGACAGTACGGGTTGAGGGCCTCAACCGAAACTCGGTACAGGGCGACAAACGTTTTCTGAATCTGCTGGAACGCATGGGTTGCCGGGTGCACTGGGATGGAACTTCCGTCGAGGTGAGCGGCGGAGATCTGGTAGGCATCGAAGAAGATATGAGCGACGTTCCCGACCTGGTACCGCCCTTAGCCGTCGCCGCCGCGTTTGCCCGCGGAGAAACCCGCTTCACCCGGGTGGGACACTTGGTCCACAAGGAATCCAACCGCGTTGTTGCCATGGAGACGGAACTGGGAAAAATGGGGATCAAAGCCACTCATGACGCTGAGACTATGACGATTGTTGGAAACCGCCTTGGTATTCACGGTGCTTCCGTAGCAACCTACAAGGACCACCGCATCGCCATGAGCTTGGCGGTAGCAGGCCTGGCTGTCGGTGATCAGCACATCGAAAACCCGGGCTGTGTTGCCAAGAGCTTCCCCGACTTTTGGGACAAACTGGCGCTGTTCGAATAACAGCTGTTCGGTCCGGTCTTAGAACCGTACGTTTTTTAGCAGCAGGCTCTTGGCCGCGACGGCCTGGGGAAGGTACTCGGGTTTCACCGAGGCAAGAAAGCCGGCTGCCAGGTCCAAAAACGATTGACGGTATACCTCAGGGCTGGCTGCGTTTTGCCAAGCCAACCGTTCCAGGGACTGAAACACCAGCTTATAGAACGTCAAATTGCTTGTTTGGTCTTGTCCGTGCCTTAAGAGGTCCTCTAAGTCCAGATCCTTCAATTCCTGCGTCATACTGTCTCTTCGGCGGTTGCTAAAAAAACCTGAGAAGGAACCACCACAGGGTCACGGTGATGAACGAAACGGGAATTCCGATGCCTACCAGAGCGTTGGCCAAATGCGGTGCCGTTTTGTACTCCGAAGCAATCACAGCAGAGGTGATCATGGGTGCCATGGCTGCCTCAAAGATGGCAATTTGCGCTGAAGGCCCCTTGATTCCCAAAAGCAGGGCAACCCCGAAAACCAGGGCCGGTGCTACTAACAGCTTGTAACTCAGACCGACCAGCAGAGTCCGGCCTCCTTTGGCGGCCTGGGAAAAACTCAGCTGCAGTCCCACCGAAAAAAGGGCCAACGGAGCAAGAGTTCCTCCAATAGCGTCAAAAAGCGGGTGCAACGGTGCCAAGTCAACAAATTGTGGCAGGATCAGGGCGGCAAGGAAGGTCAGCAACGGCGGAAAGCTGACCAACCGCTTGAGAACGGTGACAGCAACCACCCCCTGACCAGCCGAAGCTGCCAGCGAAGCGGCGGCAATTCCGACGGTAGAGAGCAGGATGAAAGTCACCTGATCACTCAAGACTCCGATGGGAAGGAAGCCCGGCCCATAAAACGCGAGGATCAATGGAAAGCCAACAAACGAAGTGTTGGCCAGACCGGTAGAAAGGAACAGGGCCGTCCGCTCACCCCGGTCCCAGTGCAGGGGTCTTGCTGCCAACCGGATGAACAACCAGGCTCCGCCCAGCACGATCAGTGGTGCCGCCAGTGGGAAAAGCGCATCGGTGGTCCAGCGGATCTGCGGCACTGCTTTGAGGATCACAGCGGGCAGAGCCAGATACAAGACCCAGGCGTTGATCCCAGCCGAGGTGGAAGAAGACACTTTGCCGGATTTTCGCAGCAGATATCCGCCGGCCAAGGAGACTGCCAAAATGAGGAAGTTGGTTATAGGAGTGTCTCCAGTTCGTTCAGCCAGGCAGTTTCAGCTGCCTGATCGGGGGGAAACGGGCAATTTGGTACGGCCCGTCGATTTTGTACCATTTGACCGGAAAGAACCCCAGCCCCGGCATCGAGGGCCAGAAACTCACCGTTGGCGCAGCGGGCCGACAGGAAGGGCTGTGCCACACACCCGAGAAAGCTAAGAGGCAAAGGCAGGCCATCGGCCAGACTGGATTTGACAAAACCGGGATGAAAAGCAAAGGCCGACGCCCGACCAAGCCATCGACGGTGAAGACTTCGGACCATCAGGACTTTGGCAGCGGCCGCTTCGAGGGCCAAGGTCATTCCCTTGCCGTTTTGTGCCCCCTTCCAGTATTCCAGGTGCGGCCGGACCCCGTTCAGGGTAAATGCCGCACCGGCGACAAACAACACCCGGGCACCGGGGGCGGCCAGCAGGGACGGTTCGAGTGCCAGAGTCAAACGCCACGGCGAAACAGCATTGACGAGAGGGACCCGGCTCCAACCCGAGGGAGTTGCGGCACTGTCCCAAAGCATGACCCCCGCCGCATGAAGGATGCCTGCAAGAGGGCGCCCTGCCAACCTCTGACGAACCACGGCCGCCAAGGAGTCAACCGACGACGGATCGGCCAGATCCACCTCAGCCACCAGGGCCCGTTCACCGCACCAGGCAGCCGTGTCCTCCAAGGCCTGTCGGGTACGAGCCGCCAGAATCACCTCGGCACCCGAGGAAGCCAGCGCCACAGCCAGGGTCCGGCCGACGCCGCTCCCTGCCCCTGTTACCAACCAAACAGAATCCTTCATGGTACGCCCCTCCTCGGAGAATATCCCAGCAAACTAGAATGAGTCAAATTTCACTCTTCCCAAGCGGTGATTACCCGGCTACACTCATACGAATGGTCGCTTCGGCTTTGCGCTCCACCTTTGTTCACCTCCGGCTTCCCTTTTCCTTTTTTCTTCTGCCGATTTTTCTTTTCGGTGTCAGCGCCTCACAGAATCTCGACCCGCTCCGGGCTTGGGCTGCTTTCTTTGTGATTCACTTTCTTTTGTACCCTGCCAGCCATGCGTTCAACACCTGGTACGATCGCGACGAAGGGTCCATTGGCGGCATTCCTGTCCCGCCACCGGTTCATTCCAGCTTGGTCTGGACAGCCTGGATCCTCGACGGACTTGTCCTCGGTTCAGCCCTGGTTCTCGGGTGGTTTTTCTTTGTCTGCATGTTCTTCTATACCGTAGGCTCAAAACTGTACAGCTGGAAGGTCACCAGGTTGAAAAACCGGCCTTTTGCAGGATGGTTGGGGGTGGGAGTTGTCCAAGGTGCCCTCACCTTTTTGGCGGTGGTACAAGGAATCGGGGAGCCCCGTCCGTGGACCGATCCTCTGCTGTGGACAGGCACGCTGACAGCCGCATTGTTTCTGATGGGTGTCTATCCCATGACCCAGATTTATCAGCACGAAGAAGATGAACGGCATGGAGATTTGACGCTGAGCCGGGTGTTGGGAATTCGAGGAACCTTTGTGGTGGCTGCGCTCTTTTTGGGCACAGCCGTAGCGGCCTTTGTGGTCAGGTTCGTTCTGGTCGATGGTTGGGTGACCGCCTGGTTGTTTCTGGGTCTTCAGTCCCCCACGCTGGTTTACTTCTTTTGGTGGGCCGCTGCAGTCTGGAAAGATGCCTCCAGGGCCGATTTTCAACGGACCATGGGGCTCAACCTTCTCGCCTCTGGTCTCATGAATGTTTTTTTTCTTCTGGATTTTTGGCCGTAAGGGCTAAAACTAGTTTATAGCGAGGTAACTGTATGGACGAAATGTCTTTGATCCTGTCACGGGTCCAATTCGCCATGTCGGCTGGGTACCATTTTATTTTCCCACCGACCACGTTGGGTCTGTCGTTCTTTATTTTCTTGTCGGAGACCCTCTATTTGACGACCAAGAAGGAGTCCTTCCGGAAGCTCTCCTCCTTTGCCGTCCGCATCCTGACGCTGGTCTTTGCCTTGGGAGTCGCCACAGGGCTGCTCCTGCCCTTCATGTTCGGCATGAACTGGGCCGAGTTTGCTAAACATGCCGGTGCGCTCTTTGGCGTTCAGTTGGCCGTTGAAGCCACCGTTGCCTTCACTTTGGAATCGGTTTTCATTGGTGTCCTTTTCTTTGGAAAGGACAAGATCAAGCCCTTCTGGTACTGGCTGGCAGCCTTTTTTGTCTTTTTTGGAAGTCACCTATCCGGCTTTATCATCATTGCCGCCAACAGTTGGATGCAGACCCCCGGGGGGTTCAGCATCGACCCTGTCACAGGTAGAATGATCATGGTTGATTTCTGGGCCTTTAACTTTAACGCCTCAGTGCTTACCCGAACACTCCACGTGTTCACAGCGTCCTGGATGGTGGGGTCGTTCCTTCTGGTCGCTTGTGCCGCCTGGTTCCTAAAGCATGAGAAAGAAGTCCCTCTGGCCAAGACCTTGATGACCTTTGCCGGAATCATCGCCTTGGTAACCGCCATCTCCCAACCCCTGATTGGCCACGCCTCCACTCTCGAGATCGAGAAGACCCAACCGGCCAAGGGAGCCGCCATGGAAGGAATTTACGAAACTCAGCGCAATGCTCCGCTCTACGCCTTGGGCTGGGTTGATGAGAAGAATCAGAGGGTCGACGGCATTCCCCTTCCCGGCATGCTCAGCTTCTTCTACTCCTTTGACGTCAACTTCGAAGTCAAGGGAATGAATGACCCTGAAGTCAGCAAGCACGGTATTCCCCCGGTCCAGTGGGTGTTCCAGAACTTCCGATTGATGGTATTGGCGGGAACCTCAGCCCTGGCGATTGTGGCATTGGCGCTTCTGTTCCATTACCAAGGTACCTTGATCCGAAAAAAGAAGTCCTTGACCATCGTGATCTGGGCAGCCGTCCTGCCCTATGTTGCCGTAGTGACCGGTTGGTTCACCGCTGAGATTGGACGCCAACCCTGGGCCATCTACCCGGTGGAAGCAATGAACTATGCTGGCTTGAGCACTGCAGATGCCATGACTAAGAACATGGATCAGGGCTACGTCTGGTTCAGCTTGATTGCCTACTTCGCTATCTACGCCATCTGTACCATCGTATTTCTGCGCTTCCTTCCCGTTATTGTGAAGAAAGGCCTCGATGCCCAACTGGCCCAACATTAGGAGATGACAATGACTGAATTGATGTTTTGGCAAAGCTTTTGGTTCCTTATCATTGGAGCTGCAATCTTCATTTTCCTTTGGCTGGATGGGTTTGATCTCGGCATTGGCATGACTATGCCCTTCCTGAAGTCTCCCGAGCACCGGCTTGCTTCCCTCAATGCCATCTGGCCCGTGTGGGATGGAAATGAGTTATACGGACTTATTGGTGGCGGTGCGATCTTCGCCACTTTCCCCGTTGTGTTTGCAGCCTTGCTTTCGGGGTTGTACCCTTGGGTTGTCTTGCTTCTGATCGGCATTATGATGCGTCCTATCGCCTTCGAGGCTTGGAATCAGGAAAAAGAAGCGGGTTTCAAAGCACTGTGGGCCTGGACCTTCGCCGCTTCCAGTTTCTTGATTCCCTTTGTGGCGGGTGTTGCCCTTGGCAGCACCATCGCTGGCATGCCCATCAATGCCGATATGGCGTGGGACAAGGGACACGGCTTCTGGGAAGCTTTGAGTCCGCTGTCAGTTCTCTGTGGTTTGTCGGTAGTGGGGATTGTCCTCCTCCAGGGCAGCGCGTATTTGGTCAAGCGCACCTCAGGTGACCTTCAAGCTCAAGCCCGCAAAGACCTGATGCCCCGCACGATTTTCGCCGCCGTTACCCTGGTTCTGGTTCTGGTCACTGCCGTGATCAGCGTCCCCGAACTATTGGGAAAACCCCTGGCCCTCGTAGGCATTATTGCTGGTCTCGTCCTGATTCTGGGCGGTCTGGCTGGTGTCTGGATGAACAAGGATAAGGGTAACGAAGCTGCACCGTATTGGTTCAGCAGCGCTGTCACGGCAGGAACCATGGTGCTTGTCGGTGGAATCCAATTCCCCACCATGATCCGTTCGACAATTGACCCGGTGAACTACACGCTGACCATCTTCAAGGCAGGTGTTTCGAACCCGGCAAACAGTCTGGCATTTATCGGGTTTGTCGGTGTTGGTGCCCTGGCAGTTGTCTGGGTGATTACCTTCTTTGTGTACCGTTTGTTCAAGGGAAAGGTCGACCACAAGACACACGCCCACTATTGAAGCTGATCTGAACCGCTTTTCGAAGTGGAGAGGATCTGGTATCCTGAAAAGGTCGGCCGCAAGGTCGGCCTTTTTTGTGTCCAAGGAGTGACTAATGAAAGACATGGTAAGATGCAAAGCCTGTGGCTACGTCATGGAGAAAGACGCATTGACGGATGTTTGTCCTGCCTGCGGTGTCAAGAAAGAAATGTTTGAGCCCTGGGAAGACAAAGTGGGTGCTCTCAGGCGTTTCATTCTTGAGAAGCACCTCCACCCTGTTGTTGTCCACGCTCCCCAGGCGTTGACCTTTCTCCTCCTCCTCCTCGTGGCCGCCTTTCCCCTTTTCGGTGCCAACCTGCAGACAGCCTACCTTTGGCCCACAGTTGTCGTTATGACCTGGTTGCTTCCGTTCAGCATTGCAGCAACCATTCTATCGGGATTCTTTGACGCCATGGTTCGCTACCGTCGGATTGCAACGCCTGCGCTGATCCAGAAACAGGTGTTGGGTTATATCCTTCTGGCTGCCTCCGTGGTCATGACCATTTTGGTTTCCACGACCAACTTCACCGATTTGACCTCCTGGCTGGCGTTTGTTGCGGCCAACGTGGTGGCCATGGGAGCCAGTGCCGTTTTGGGTATTCAGGGTTCCAAATTGACCCATTCGGCCATGCCCGGCGACAAAATCTTCATGAAGAAAAAAAAGAAAAAGTAGCCCTTGGCCAAGCTCATCGGGATCTCCGGCGGAAGCGGATCGGGTAAAACAACCATTGTTCGAAAACTCACCGAAATTGCCGGTGAGTTCCTGGTTATTCCGCAAGACAATTACTATAAAAGCGCCACATTTGTTCACAACTCGAACATTACGGCTTTCAACTTTGACCACCCCTCAGCATTCGATACGGATCTGCTGTTTGAACACCTCAGTGCCTTGAAGCACGGGCGTGCGGTGGAAATGCCTACTTACGACTTTGTGAAGCACCGCCGTACTGACGAAGTCGTTCCCTTGGTGCCAGGCCGCCTGGTTGTGCTGGAAGGCATTATGATTTTGTCGGAGCGGCGGATCCGTGATCTGCTTGACCTTTCGATCTATGTCGATACCCCGGACGACATCCGGTTTATCCGGCGCATGAAACGGGACATTTCTGACCGGGGACGAACGGTCGACTCGGTGGTCGAACAATACCTTGAAGTGGTCCGCCCAGGGCATTATGAGTTCATTGAGCCTATGAAAGCCTTTGCCGACCTGATCATTCCTGAGGGTGGCCTCAACCCCCGGGCACTCGAGGTGCTGTCCAGTTTTTTTGAGAAGGTCATGGGGTGAAATTTTTACCCGATGGGAAAATTCTTCTCTGTTAATGCCCCTTCAATTCATGACTAACTAAGTAAGCTATCTCGTCCTCGGGAAAGGGAATAAGTCTTTGGCACGGCTCTTGCTGTGTCTGAGCTACAAGGAGTCTTTCGTGAATACCCCAAGCAAACTGATCCTCATCGCCGTCTTTTCCATCCTCGCCCCCTTCACTACCTTTGGCGCCAGCGCCGATGTCATGGTGGTCGTCAACGGCAACACCGAGGTCAACCGCGAGTCGTTCAATTTTATCCGCAAAGTCTTCAGCTTCGACGGTGTCAAATACTCGATTAACGCCACCATGGACCCTTCCACCGTGAAAGCAGGCCAGTACAAGACGGTGGTGGTGCTGAACACCGGTGTAGCCTCCGGTGTCGATCCTGTTCTGCAGAAATTCATCAGCGGTTACGCGGATAAAAAGTCGCTCTATCTGGTCAATCTTTTCAAGGGCAAGAAGGACCTGACCATCACCACCTTCCAAGCGGCCTCCAATAACTTGGGAGTGGATGGAATTTCGGCAGCATCGGCCTGGGGACGAGGGTTTGGCGGGGATCCGCAACAGATGCATCGGGAGTGGGTCAGAGAGCTGGTTCTGTTTCTCGGGAGAAACTAAGCCATGAATGGCGCAGGTGTTGGTCTGCTGGTTGCTTTGTACTTACTGTTGCCGATGGCGCAGGCATGGGATTACATCAGTTCCCAGACCTTTGCCGGGGTGATTGACCACACGAACTATCTCAGTTCGATCTTCGCCTACGACTGGTTGCTACTCAACGTGCTGATCGGCCTTAAACTCCCCTTTCTGCAAAATGCCCTCCCCTATGACCACCGAATCAAGGTCCATGTCTGGACCTCCTTGGGGTTGTTCGCGCTTCTAACCTGGCATGCGGTCTACTATTTTTTTTTCAATGCCAAAACCATCGACCCGGTGAGTTGGAGCTTGGTTGCTCTTTTTTGCAGTATCGTCGTCTTGGGAGTACTCTGGGTTCCCCTTCCCGGCCTGAAAACTTTCCGTACCATGGTTCTTGGGCTTGTGAAGGTTTCGTTTCTGCAGTCCTACGACTGGCTCAAGGCTGGACACAAGCTTTTGTATTTCGCGCTGGCCGGCCTGACGTACTGGCACGTCATCGAGGCCAAACTGATCGGTGTGGGTTCTCCCTGGGCCAGTTTTACCTACCAGGGGCTGTTCGTGCTGACGGCGTTATTGTTCTTCTGGACCCGCCTCCGAAACTGGTTCCTTCCCTCTCTCGAGGTTCTGTCGGTAACCAAAAGCAGCGACATTGTCCAACTGACCTTGAAACCCCATCGCCGGGTCCGCTACCAGGCAGGGCAGTTTGCTTTTTTGCGCTTCCACCAAAAGGAATTACGGGGAGAGGAGCATCCGTTCAGCTTCACCAGCGCACCTTATGAACCCGAGATTCAATTCGCCATGCGGGCGCTGGGGGACTTCACCTCCCAGTTGGGCACTCTGAGCCCGGGCGACCGGGTTCGCGTCAATGCGGGGTTCGGTGCCTTCAGACCTGCTTCGGGCAGACAGCCCCTCGCCTTGATCGGCTCGGGCATCGGAGCGGCTCCGCTCGTGAGCATTCTGAAGGATATCGGCCATACAGATCCCGAACGAGAGGTGATTGTTCTTTTGGCGGTCAACCGGCGGGACGAAGTCCTGGGTGCTCAAGCTTTGCAGGCTTTGTCTGTGTCGATGCCCCATCTGAAGTTGAAAATTTTCGTTTACGAGGAAGACGCTCGTCTCTACGGACCTGAACTGCTGAAGCTCGAGCTGGTCGAACCCCGGCGTTTTGAGTATTACCTGTGCTCTTCGGAAAAGGTGCGGGTTGTCGTGGTAGATGCTTTGAAGTCACTGGGAGTGAAATCCCGAAAAATTCACTTTGAAGCCTTCCAACTGGGGTAGAATACAATCATGGTTCTGACCGTGGACTTTCATAACCACACCTGCTTATCCCCCTGCGGCAGTCTGGAATTATCGCCGGCACTGTTGGTGAGCCAAGCTGTGAACCGGGGTGTGCGGGTTTTGGCGCTCTCTGATCATAACAGCGCCCGCAATACCCCTGCATTTGAGACCCTCTGTCTGAAAGCCGGTCTTGTTCCCCTTTGTGGTGTCGAAGTCACCACCCAGGAAGAATTGCACTGCCTCTGCTTGTTTCGCGATGCCACTGCGGCCATGGAGTTCGGTGCCTACATCGAAGAGCATTTGATGAAGGTCACCAACAAACCGGAACGGTGGGGCGATCAGATCGTCGTCGACGCCGATGAAAACGTGATCGATGAGGTGACGTTTTACTTGGGAACCGCCACCGATATACCCCTGACCGAGCTGGGCGGGCTATGCCTTACGGCCGGTGGATTGTTTATTCCGGCCCATATTGACCGCGCCAGCCAATCGGTACAAAGCCAACTGGGTTACCTGCCCGACCTCCCCTATACAGCGCTGGAGGTGCGAAAAGATGCCGCCGGTCTCGAAACGCGCGGGGTTCCGCTGGTGAAAGGCAGCGATGCCCACTACCCCGAAGACGTGGGCAGCCGCCTCAGCCGGCTGGAAGTGGAAACAGCCAGTTTCGAGGGGATCAGGCAGGCGTTGCACAGAAAGGCCTTGGTGTAAAACTACACTCGTACTTTCTTTTCCAGGCTCTCAAAAATCACATCGGCCATCAGGGCCATCAGAACAGGCAAGGCTGCCCCCAAAACGAGCACCTGCCAGCGGCTGATATTGTTACCCGCAATAATGAGGTTGCCGACACCCCCGCCGCCCACAAAAGCCGCCAGAATGGCCGATCCGATAGTAATGGTGACCGCCGTGCGGATACCGGCCATGATCATGGCGGCCGCCATAGGCAGCTCTACCCGAAACAGCACGTGGCGGCCCTTCATTCCCATGCCGTGTGCCGCCTCGGTAATGGAGGAGTCGACCTCCTGAAGGCCGATCAACGTATTGCTGAGAATCGGCAGCAGTGAGTAAATCCAAAGCGCCACAATGGCTGTCAGCGATCCGACCCCCAAAAAGCCCACCGACAGGGCAACGACGGCCAGACTGGGCACGGTCTGGCCGATATTCACCAAGGCGAGAACTCGGGGTGCCCAGGACTTCAGCCCTGGACGCGTCAGGGCTATCCCCAGGGGAACGGCCGTCAGCACAGCGAGCAAGGCGGAAACTCCCACAAGGTAGAAATGCTGAAGCAGGAGCACTGCCAGTTTGTCGTAGGTCACCAAACGGGCAACCAACCCGTCTTGAGGGTTCTGAACCACCCAAATACTCAGAAAGAGGCCGATCAGCCCGTAAAGAAGGACTTTCAGGAGGCTACTGAGAGAGGCCATGGCGGCTTGCCCTCTCCAACAGGTCTTCGAATTCCAGAACACCTACAATCCTGTCTCCGTCTTCGACATAGATAAACCGCTGTCCGGTGCGCAGCATTTCCGACAGGGCATCCTGCGCAGTTGCCTTCAAGCCCAAGAGCCCATGCCCCGTCGCGCGGGCTTTCTCACCCTCCGAAGGGGAAAGGCTCTTCATAATCTGTCCGCAAAGCATCAGGTTCAGCATTTTGAGTGAGTTCCGGCCGCCGATCAGTTCCGAGACAAACGGATCAGCCGGATTGGACAGGATCTCCATAGGGGAGCTCAGCTGAACGATTTGGCCGGCCTTGAGGACGGCAATGTTGTCGCCCATTTTGATGGCTTCTTCAATGTCGTGAGTGACAAACACAATCGTCTTGCGGATCTTCTCTTGAATGTGCAGAAACTCATCCTGCATTTTGGCTCGGGTAATGGGATCCAGGGCACCGAAAGGCTCGTCCATGAGCATAATGGGAGGATCGGCGGCCAGGGCTCGGGCCACCCCCACGCGTTGCTTTTGGCCGCCGCTGAGCTCGTTGGGCTTTTTGTTCCGATACACCTTGGGGTTCAGGTCCACGAGCTCCAGAAGTTCCTCGATCCGGGCATTGATGCGTTCTTTTTTCCAGCCGAGCTCTCCAGGAACCGTGGCGATATTCTCGCCGACACTCATATGAGGAAACAATCCGATATCCTGAATAATGTAGCCGATGCTCAAGCGCAGCTCGATGGTGTCGACGGTATCGATGTTTCGCCCATCGATCAGAATGGCCCCCGAAGTGGGGCGGATGAGCTTGTTGATCATCTTCATCGTTGTCGTCTTGCCGCAGCCGGAGGGTCCGACCAGCATGCAGATTGTCCCCGAGGCGATTTCGAAGTTCAAGTTGTGGACAGCATCGGCCCCTTCCCCCGGATAACGTTTGACAACATTCTCAAATCGGATCATCGGTTCAGTTTCCTTTGGAGACCACCCAAGAAACGGTCTGTGAGTATCGAGATCAAAGAGATGATGACGGCGCCC
Organism: Spirochaetota bacterium; assembly: GCA_020049045.1. GTDB lineage: Bacteria > Spirochaetota > Spirochaetia > JABEVK01 > JABEVK01 > JAIFLN01. The sequence goes on from JAIFLN010000053.1 coordinate 25,246, forward strand.
ACGATGACCATCTGGTCGTTGCTGCGGCTGATCCCCTGAAAGATGTAGACCCCCAGACCGCCAGCACCGATGTAGCCTGCAATGGCTCCGATGCCGATTCCCATAACAGTAGCGGTTCGAATTCCTGACATCATGGCGGGAAATGCCAAGGGGATTTTGATGGTTCTCAGAATTTTCTTTTCCGTGAGTCCCATGCCTCGGGCGGCTTCGAGAATGGAGGGGTTGATGGTCATCATGCCCGTATACACATTGCGGACGATGGGAAGCTGCGTATAAGCCACCAGACCAACAATGGCCGGAATTTTTCCAATCCCCAAAACAGGGATCAGAAGCGAAAACAGCGCGAGACTGGGAATGGTCATCAGGATATTGGTGAAATTCAGGACGATTTGAGCCGCCACCTTGTTCTTGGTGATGAGAATTCCGACACTCACGCCCAGCGCAATTGAAATCACCATGGCAATGAAAACAATCAACAGGTGCTCTAGAGTCAGGGAGAGAATGGTTGGCCAGCGGGACATCAAGAACTCGAGAAAACTCACCTAGCCGCTCCTTGCGTACTAAGGTTCATCATACACGACTTTCTTGATTGGCGGCGTTTCTTCCGGCAATGCGGCCAAAAACAAAACACTCGGTGATCGAACAGCTGCCCAACCGGCAGGCACCATGAACACCCCCTACCAGCTCTCCGGCAGCATAGAGCCCTGCAATCGGAATCCCCTTGGTATTCAGCACCTGCGCATCGGCATTGATGGCAAGGCCGCCCATGGTGTAATGCACTTTGGGCCACAAGCGTACACCGTAGTACGGTGGTGCTTTGAAACGGCCCGAACGGATCGTGGTCTCCAACAACCTTGCCGGGTCCATAGCGTAGGCCGAGGCGAGGTCTTCCAGGCTCCGGAATTCCTTGATCACCCCTTTTTTCAGTCCCCGTTCAAGACTCCAACCGGACTGAGCTACGGCCTGGGAATCGGCGAGACCGACACAGGGATGGCCAACCGCCAGCAAAGCATCGGCCACAGTTCTTCGATCCCCCATTTCGTCACAAAACCGCTGTGCCGTGACCGGGTCAACAACAATGCCAAGGGGAAAGACTGTATAGTCGGCGAAACCAGGTGCCTCGCCGTAGCCCTTTTCATCGGGGGAGGCCCAAGGTCCCAGTTGCACATGGGAGAGATGCAGGGAATCTGCGCCAAGCCGAAGGGCTTCGACCAGGACCTCGGCGGTGGTGAAGGGCTTGTTCGTTGTATCGACCGCAGCCGTCAGCCGCCCGTCGTGCAGCTGCCGGAACTTCACATCGGCACCAAAACCGCCGGTAGCGAGAACCACTGATCGGGCTTCGATGACCTGCTCTGATCCCATTGCCGCATTGCGATGATCGTAGCCTTGCCGCACCACAACCCCGGTGACCCGCCCTTGTGGATCCGTACAAAGCTGCTCCACCTTGGTCTGATACAGAATGGAGACGCCCAACTGTGAAAGCTTGGCCAAGAGCGGTCGCAAAAGAGAAACCCCGCTGCGTCCTTTGGCCGTGTAGCAACGGGCCACCGAGTGCCCACCAAAGATTTCAAGCCGATCGAGGTACTCAACGCCGAGAACATCGCGGGACCACTCAAGGGATTCTTGAGCCTTTTCGGCAAGAAGGCGCGCCAATTCCGGTTTGTTCAAGCCCTGCCCCGCCCGAAGCAGGTCGTTATAAAACAACTCGGGTGAGTCATCCGCTCCGAGAGCCGCAAAGCCGCCATCACTGATGATCGAGTTGCCACCGGCGGCCCGCATTTTCTCAAGCACCAGTACCGACGCCCCCCCGGCAGCCGCCTCAACGGCAGCTACCAGGCCGGCAAACCCGCTGCCTATGACAAGAACATCGGTCGTCATTATGGAAGCAGACCCACGTCCTTCATCCACGCTTGGGCCACATCACGGGGCACCTTCTGTTCGATATCAACGAGGTAGTTCATCTGCATGATGGCGGCGTTGTCGAGTTTGGCGGCGATTTGCCCCAGCAGCTCGACAAGCTTCGGGTTCTTGTCGGCAAATTCGGTCCTCACATTGGCCGAGGGGTTATAGGCGGGAAAAAACGCCTTGTCATCCTCTATGTTGACCAGTCCGAAAGCCTGAATGCGACCATCGGTAGAGAAGCCCATGCCGATTTCCGCCTGATTCTCCTTGAGAGCTTTATAGACAATGGCGTTGTCCATAACAATCGTCTTGTCTTCCTTCATTTTGAAACCATAGGTGGTCTCAAGACCCGGCAGGCCGTCTGATCGGGCCGTGAATTCATGGTCCACGGCAAAAGACAGCTGCTCGGGATGAGTGGACTGGTAGGCACCCAGCTGGCTGAGGGTCTGAATTCCCAGCGACTCGGCCTGTGCCTTTCGCATCATGACGGTATAGGTGTTGTTAAAGGGTGCATAGGGCAGCCATTCGATGCCGTTCTTGCGGTCCTCGTCCCGGACACTTTCATAACAGCTCTGCGACTCAGTCAGGGGATTGTCATGTTGCAGGTGCGACAGCCATCCCGTCCCTGTGTATTCCCAGTACACGTCAATTTCCTTGGTGAGCAGGGCACTCCGAACCTTGTTGGAGCCCGCCACACCGGTTTTGTCCTCGACGGAGTACCCGGCATTCTCAAGCGCCAGCAGGGTAATCTGACCCAAAATCAACTGCTCAGTATATTCCTTCGATCCCACCCGGACCGTTTCCTTAGCAGGAGCACAGCCGGTGATCAGCAACGAGCCGATCAGCACGATCAGAAGCAGGGGAGCCAGCGGTTTGCCAGTCGTTCTCATAGGGTACCTTCCTTCGTGGACAAATCCCACCCCAAAGGGGTGAGTGAAATGACTTTTTCAAAATGCAGAGCTCGGATATCGGAACCCGGCTCGGCCTGATCGAGATGGGAGTCAGGCTCAGACCGAAGCTGAAAGCCCTGATGCCAAGGCCGGGGTGCGGGCCGGCAAAACCGAGAACTGCTGTACCGGCTCTGCCGGGTGATATGAACGGCGGTGTTCTGATCGGCACCGATAGGAACATTCAGATTGAGCACTGAAACGGCCTCGGGCAGACCCTGGCTCAGAACCCGGGCCGCCCAGTGGGCCGCCACACGCTGGCAGGCACCCCAATCCATGGCCGGATAGTCGGTTGCATGCTGCTGATCCAGGGGTGTCTGCAGAGAAACCGCGATGGCAGGGATTCCGTGACTGAACGCTTCGAACGCGGCCCCAAGGGTGCCGCTGCAGGTGAGCGAAAGCCCGACATTTTCACCGTAGTTGATACCGCTAAGGCACAGGTCGGGTGTCCGGTCTGCAATCTCCAAAACGGCATGGGCCACCGCCTGTGCCGGTGACCCGCTGACACCGTAACCCCGTACCATCGTTTCCCCGACACGAAGATCGACCTCCTCGATCTTTCCAGAACTGTCATTTCGGGGAAACGATCTTCCCATTGTTGTCTGCTGCCAACGAGGTGCCACAATCAAGAGGTCTGCCAAGTGCCCAACCGCCTCGGCCAAGGCGGCCAGTCCTGGAGAAAAGACCCCGTCATCGTTGGTCAGCAGAATCAACGGTTTCACAGCTGATGAACAGCCTTGAGCGCAGGCTCCAACAACTTTGGTAAGTCACGGTACGCCACGGTATTGATCTTTGCGTACTGAGCGTGTCTGTCCATGTCGGGAAGGAACGAGTCACGTTCTTCGACCATGGCAACAGCAGCGTCCTGAAAACTCTTATACAGACCGGCAGCCACAGCCACACAGATAGCGGAACCCAAAGCAGCGGCACCGTTGACCTTGTTGCGGACCGTTTTCACGCCATACAGGTCGGCGATAATCTGCATGTACAGATCACTGTTGGATCCGCCTCCCGAAACAATGATCTTCTGAGGTTTCTTGCCCAGTTCCGTGTTCATCGCGTCATAACTGTTCATCAAAGTCATGGCGATGCCTTCCAGCAGAGACCGATAAATGTGCCCTCTGGTGTGCCGCTCGTCAAAACCGAGGATCACCCCTTTGCGGTAAAGCTGAGTGGCCGGTGCCAACCAGTCCGGTATGGTGAACAACCCGTCGGACCCGGGCGGCACCGCTTCTGCTTCCTTAGCCAGCGCGTCTTCTACCGAAACACCATCTCTCTTCGCCTTGGCAGCGTATTCCTCGCCAATGATGCCCTTGTACCAGGAAATCAGCCACATACCCCGGCGGATGCCCCCGCTTTCATAAAGGTATTGGTTGGGAATACACGACAAGTTGGTGAAGAAGTTGGTCGCATTGGGAAGATTCTTGGATCCATACACCATGGAGGTGATGTAGGTTCCCAGGGATACCAGCCCCGTGTCAGGACTGATCAATCCCGACCCCAAAGCTTCCACGGCTTTGTCGTTGGCAGTGGATACCACAGGAAGCCCCAGCGGCAGGCCCGTTTCCCGAGAGGCTTTTTCGTTCACATGCCCTAAGATGGTGCCGGGAATCTGAATATCCATCAGCTTGCTGCGAGGAATCCCGAAACCCTTGAAATAGGTTTCGTCCTCAGACCAGTCCCAGGTCTCCATATCGACCGGAAACTGCCACTGGTAGGCGTTTGCTGACATTTCCTTAAACGCACCGGTTAAGCGGAAAGTCAGGTAGCCGGAAGTAGAGCACGTATAAGCGATTTGTGGATCATCCTCAAATTTTTCGTACGCACGAATATCCATCCAACTCATCACAGGAGCTGCCAATGTTCCATCACTTTTCATAAAAACCCGGCAACAGCGGATAGAACACAAACCCACACCTACAATATCTTTGGGATTTCCCTTAAATTCCTTCATAACTTTCTGAAGGACGATTTTTAGACTATCCCATAAATCATCATCTGGATGCTCTACGTAACCGGGTTTTCGTGTCTGCATTGGCCTCAAACCTTCACTGGCTGTGCAGACGACGTTCCCTCGCTGATTAAAGATTGTCACCTTGGTACTTTGCGATCCGCTATCAACACCAATCAAGTATTTCTCACTCATGGCAGCTCCTTTTTTAATGATAAAATGGTGCGCTATCAGCGCATGAGGTAACCACCATCCACCGTGAGAACATGGCCGTTGACATAGTTCGAAGCATCGCTCGACAAGAAGACGCAGGTCCCCATTAAATCAGCCAGCCAACCCCAGCGGTTGGCGGGAATATGCGAAAGAATGGTCTTGTTGCGCTCGGGATCGCTGCGTGTTTTTTCTGTCAGTTTGGTTGCGAAATATCCGGGTGCAATAGCGTTGACCTGAATATCAAATTGGGCCAATTCATCGCACATGGATTTGGTTAAACCGGCAATACCATGCTTGGTAGCAGCGTAGGCAGGTGACCATTGTCCACCGAGGAAAGAAAACAGTGAGCCGATGTTAATGACCTTGCCGCGACGTTGGGGAATCATGAACTGAAGAGCTTCGTGGGTCATCTCAAAAGCGGCAGTGAGATTGACCGAAACCATCTTGTCCCATTCCTTGCGGCCAAACTTGGTGACGTCTTCGATATTGATGCAAATACCGGCGCAGTTGACAAGGATATCGATGTGACCCCAAGTATCAACACAGTCCTTGACCACACGCTTGCACTCACCGTCAGCTGTAATGTCGGCTTTTACATATTTATATTTTTGGCCGGCACCTTCAATGATACCTTTGGCCTCACCATCGTCATCCATAATACTGACAGCCATGACATTCGCACCGGCCTTAGCCAACGCGGAAGAAAAGGCCAGGCCTAGACCGCTGTTACCACCAGTAACGATGGCATTTTTGCCTTTGAGTGAAAACCAATTCATATTGAAATCTTGAATTTCCATAACCTACTCCTGTATTTTTTTTAGCGTTGTATTCGTTTCAGTAACTGATCAATAAAATCGACAGCATCGCCAACGACAACAACGTCGGCCAAGCTGCAAATCGGTGCCAGGGGATCGATGTTCACAGAAATGAGATGCTGCACATTTTTCAGCCCTTCCATGTGTTGTACCGAGCCATAAATACCCAAGGCAATGTAAAGTCGGGGGCTAACCGTCTTGCCGGATTGCCCAACCTGGATTTTTCGCGAAGCAACACCGCTATCAACAATTCTCCGGCTGGCAGAAACCTGACCGCGTAAGGCTTCAGACAAATCTTGAAGCCGCGAGAAATGCTCCAGCACACCGCCACCGCCAGAAATCAAAACTTCACTGTCTCGAATATCTTTGGTTGCAGGTTTTTCACGGGAGCCGATGAAAGTAATACCGCTGCTTTTCCGTTGAAAAGGAAACACTCTATGCTGGGTCGTTTTGAAAGGATTCGTCGCGGCGGGAAAGACGCCTGGGCGTATCGTCATCATCAGAGGACCCATGCCCTTTTTGACGATTCCTGCGAACAGTTTTCCACTGTAGGCCGGACGGATCATTTCGAGCTGGCCATTCACTTGTTCAAGACCGGTAACGTCTGCAACCAAACCGACATCGAGGCGCATGGCAAGCCGTGGAGCCACCATTCGGCCATAATTGGTTGCGGGAACTATGATGCAATCAAAGCCGTATTCCTCGTGTAGTTTAGCTGCAATTAATGCAATATTCGCCGTATCGTAAGCAGGTATTTGTGACCCTTCCGCGTGCACAAGAACATCAAAGTATTCTGCGGAACTTGCTATCTGGGAATCCAAAGGAAGACCTACGGTAAATACCGAGGATTTTTCAAAAATGCGGTGTGCAACTTCGAGAAGTTCGAGTGGAAGATTCGGTTGATTGTTCTCCAGAAGCACCAAGCATTTTTTCATAACAGGAACCCGTTTTTTTTCAGGTACCCATACACCGTCTCAATACCGTCTTCGTCGTTCTGGACAATCAGCTTTTCTTCCTTTGACCACTTCTGAACGAACGTTCTGTTGACTTGCGTTTTAGACCCCTCGAGCCCGACTTCTTCCGGAAGAAAACCAAGTTCCAAATTGGTCAGGACACGAACCTGAGACGAAACATCCCTGTTCAAATCTTGATAGGCGACGTAGGGCAACTTATACGAACTGTCCTTGTGCACACTCAAGATCGCAGGCAGCTCCACTTGGAAAGTCTGGATGCTCGAGTCGTTATCCACTTCGATTTCTGGCTTTCCAGCAAGAAAGGAACCGGCTTCAATGGCAAGTATATTGGACATTTGAGGCAGGTCACAAATCTCTGCCAGTTGCGAAGGAACCTGCGCGGTATCTCCATCGACGCTATGTGTACCGGTAAGAATCACGTCATAGTTCGTCTGTTGGAGATACCGTGCAAGAATCCGGGTTGTCGCCCAGGTATCACTGCCACCGAAGGCTTTGTCAGAAATGAGAGTCGCCAGATCGACGTTCAGCCTGAGCAAGTCTTCGAGATGACCCATCACGGTACGCGGAGCCATGGTGACAACCTCAATGATGGTTTCGGGATTTCTCCGCTTGATCATCAAGGCGTAAGCCAAAGCACAGGCATCGTCCGGGTTGAGGATGCGGTTAGTGCTATCCTCCTCCACATCAGGAACAAACTTGATCAGGCAAACGATCTTCATTCTGCCGCTTTGTCCTTTTTGACCATGACACCGAAAATAAAGACAAGCACAACACCAATCAGGCCAAGTACAGCGCTAGAAAGGAAATACGCGTTGTATCCACCCTTGGCGCCAAAAGTTGTCCAGAGCATGGAGTTGAAACCAGGAAGAATGATGTCGGGCAGGTATCCGAAGAACGAGATCACACCGATAGCCGTCCCCAGAATCAGGGCATCAATCTTGTAATCGCCCAGCAGGGACCAGTAGGTTCCCCGGATGGCATACAAGAAGATTCCCAAAACAACGATCAGGCTGGAGAACAGAAGGGCACCGCTGGAAACAGGCAGAACGGCGGTCAGGATCAAACAAAGGGCAGCCCCTGCCAAAGAACCCATCTGAACCTTGTCCTTGCCGATTTTGTCAGCGAGGAAGCCACCGATAAAGCCACCGACAGGCCTCATCCACAGAACAATGACCATGACCAGTGCCACAGAAACAGCGTCGATACCGACGTTGGACTCCAGGAATCCGCCAAGGTAGTACACCGTCCAGAACACCGAGTAGCCCATGAAAATGATGCCGCCGTGCAGGTAAATCTTAGGATTCTTGAACAGCACCCCAAGGTCGCTGAACTTAAATGAAGCAGACTTGACTGCTTCTTTCTTCGTGGCATCATTCGCCAGCAGTTTCTTGTCATCGGTTACGAACAGCATGACCAAGACAGCTGTGACAATCAAAACTATGGAGTACATGTAGATGACAGCAATCAACGCAACACGCTTGTCGACGAGTTCGAGGCTGCCGGCCAGCATGGTTGAGAAGATAAACAAGGCAATACTCGCCAGGACTGCTTCCACAACCCCGCGTCCGCCATCGAGAATACCGAAGAAGGTACCCTGTTCATTTTCATTCGCCAGAAGTTTGACCAACTTCATGTGAGCGCTCCAGAAGGTGAAAACGGAGAAGAAGCCCCAGATAGCGAAAATATAGGGAACCATGGTGGTGTCAGGAACCTGCGCGAACCACAATCCGCCCAAGCCTGTAAAAAATAGAGAAATAGCCAGCAACTTCTTTGCCGAGAAACGGTCACTCAGAAAACCGCTGGGAAGGTAACCAATCACGAAAACCCAACCCAAAACGGTGTACATCATGTTCAGGTCGGTCATAGACATATTGAAGACCGCCAGAATTGTCTCTTGGTAGTTGCTCTTCAAATAAATCAACGGATAAATCGATCCGGCTGCCAAGACGATTAAAAAGAACTGAAAATACTTAGCCAATTTTTCCTTGTTCATAAGAACTCCTTTATTTGTTTGAATCGATAAGACTATTTCTGATACTTCTTACCTTCCTCCTGCGGGTAGATCGTTCCAAAATTCATGATTCCTTTAGGGTCAAAAGCACTTTTCAGCGTTTCAAGCATGTAATAGGCCGACCCGTGTTCTTCTTTGGTCCACTCATTACGATACTTTCCAATACCGTGGTGGTGACACATAGAGCCACCCAATTTCAACGTTTCTTCCACAATAATTGTTTGCAGGGGATGATGATAAATTCGCATTTCATCTTCAGGATTGCAGTGGATCTTGTAGTTATAGACAAAGTACATATTCGTTCCGTTGCTATAACTATGTGAGGAGTGTCCACCGAGCATCGTCAGATCGGCAGCCCGCGAGAATTCTTTGCGGATCCGAGCAATCACATTCCGATAGATTTTGGGAATCGTCTCCCAATCAGCGGAAATCTCCGTCGTGAATCCTGCGTGAGAATCATTCTCGATCATGCCTTCAAATTCATCATCAATATCTTTTTGCGACCAGTTGAGGTGATTAAACCAATCTTGGATCAATTTGCTTTCGACTTTTTCGACAATGCCGTCGGCAAAGGTTTTCACAGCCTGCTCAATTCCCTTGGCGGTTGCCGCAACAATATCGCTGTTGCCTTCCGCCATAAAAATCAACACACAGTGGTTTTTATAAAAGTGATAGAAATGCTGGGCCGCGTCTTCTTCCGAGTAGGTTCTAGCAACCGATGGTCGGTACCCATTCGCCATCACTTCCCGCAAGACTTTAATCCCGGTTTCAATATCCTTGATTAAATACCCGAAGAACTGATGATTCTCTGGAAAATAGCGGAACAGTTTAACAGTGACCTCGGTAATGTAGCAAAGAGTGCCTTCATTACCAATGGCAATATGGCGGATGTCCGGCCCCCCCGCACGACGGGAAACATTCTTAATTCGTGACACATGACCGTTAGGAAACACACACTCCAGACCGACAACCATGTCCTCAATTCCCCCGTAAAGGGTTGAGAATTGACCGATGCTACGTGTGGCTACCAAACCGCCCATTTTTGCTACTGGCTTGGATTGAGGAGAGTGGCCGGTCGTGTATCCCATCTTTCGAACAGCATCTTCCAGTTGCTGCAAAGGCACACCAGCCTGTGCCGTTGCCTGCATATTGTACACGTCAATCTTCAGAATTTTATTCAGCAACAAGGCATCAATAACAAGCGTCAAGTCTTTCCAGTTTTCGAGACCACCTTCTGTGGCAGTTTTTCCTCCACGAGCAATCACATTGATTTGATTCTTGTTACAGAACATCAATAGCTGGCTGACTTGGGCGGGAGAATTGGGATAGACAATAGCAATAGGAAGAGGAACATCAAGGACCTTTCTGGCTTTCGCATATTTCTTATATCGATCTGCGGAAGCGTCATACAACTCTTCATGGTTGGTATTGATCTGATCAACTTTCAGAATAGTTGACAGCTCTTCCAACACTTTTTTTCGATCCATATTTCATCTCCTTCTGAGCTCGAAAGGGCAAAAAAAAAAGCACAGAGAACAGAATTCCCCGGAAAAGATCGTTAATCTTGAAAACAAGAAAAAACGAACTCTTGAAAGGGAATTACTGTTCTCTGTGCTCTAGTAATTCAAGGCAATGCTACAACGGGTCCCGTAGGCCGTCAAGGACTTTTTTTTGCTTACAACGCCCAAACGATAGGATTTGTCGATGAAACGGCCTTTGCGCCTGCCTTCAAAGCTGCCTCGGCATCTTCTCGGTCGCAGACAAGTCCCCCTGCAATCACAGGAATGGACACCTGTTCAACGACCCAACCGATCACTTTCGGCATGCAGCCAGGCATGATCTCGATGCAATCGGGCTGGGAGATTTCTACCTGCTTTCCCAGATTGTTGTAGGAAAAGGAATCAATCAGAAAAAAACGATGTACGGTAAACAGACCCTGCGCCTTGGCGGCCTTGATCATCGAAGCTTTTGAACTCAAGATTCCGTCGGTCTGGGTGTTCTGTTTCAGAAAGTGAACACTGATATCTCGATTTGAGAAGCCGTCGATCAGGTCGACGTTGAGAAAGACCATTTTGCCATGGTCCTTCAATGTCTTCACGATGGAGCCCACATTCAGAATGTCCCCGTACAGGACAAAGACGATTTTGCAGTCCGACGTGAGGACCTGCTGAAGACCGGCGTCATCCTTGATCCCGGCGATACTCGGTTTCTTCTCAATACTTGCCAACAGCCAGTTACTCACGGTTCCTCCCCATAGTTCACTGGAACGACACCCTCGTACTTCCATTGCTCCAGCGGAAGGGGAAGGTCATTGATCAGGCCGGTTCGGATATCCAGGACCCAACCGTGAACTTTGGGATAGTAGCCCCCTGCTTCGATCAAACGCTCAAGATCAGAAATCTTGAAGACGTTCTTTACCTGAGCAAGAACGTTGAGCTCAGTCAGAAGGTCGAGTCTGACTTTCTCATCCGGTATGGCATCAAGCTCATGCTTGTGCGCCCGGATAATATCTTTAATGGGAGTGGTCCAGTTTTCCTTCAGGCCTCGCAGATCATTTCGATAGGCGCCGGTAACCCCACCGCACTCGTAGTGCCCGCAGACAATGATATGCCGCACCTGCAATGTGTCGATGGCGAATTCCAGGGCGGCGAGCAGGTTCATATCAGTTTGGCTGACCTGGTTGGCAATATTGCGGTGAATAAACAACTCACCAGGTTCTGTCTGGGTCAGAGTGTCGATGGGGACCCGGCTGTCACTGCATCCGATGTACATAAAAGGCGGTTTTTGGTACTCGCTGAGGGTCTCGAAGTACTTGGGGTCCTTTTTGAGTTTATCGACGGCCCAACGGGTGTTGTTGCGGATCAGTTCATCGTAGTGATGGTAGTGGCGCATCCCTCCAGACTAAACGGAAATGGGCAGGAAGGAAAGCGGGAAAGTGTTGCCCAAATCAGAAGTCCTAATCGCAAAAAAAAAGGAGCCACCCGAAGGTGGCTCCCTCTCCCCGAAAGGATTTTACTTCACGTACAAAGGCCTGGGCACATAGTGGGTGTGCAGCAGATGATGCGCCTTCTCGCTGTTGGGCTTGCCAAGGAAATCCTTGTAGAGCGCTTGAACCGAAGGATTTTCATGGCTCAAGCGGATAACGGAATCCTTGTCATCCTTGTAGATTCCTGCTGTCCGTTTGGCACGCACTTCGTCGGTGGAACCGTAGGGCTGTCCGCCACCAGAAATACAGCCGCCACGGCAGGCCATAACCTCGATGAAGTGGAAGGGAAGTTCCTTTCCGGCTGCTTTGGCGGCGCGAACCTGTTCCATCACAACCTTGACATTGGCCATTCCGTGAGCGATGGCAAACCTGACCTCGATCTCCTTGCCACCGGCCGGAATCTTGACGCTGGCGATTTTCACACCGTCCATACCACGGGCAGCAACGAGGTCAACCGAAGTAAGATTCTTGCCGCTCACCATATAGTAGGCGGTTCTGAGGGCAGCTTCCATAACACCACCGGTGGCACCGAAGATGGTGGCAGCGCCAGTGTAGATACCAAGCGGGCTGTCGGCCGGTTCGTCGGGCAGATTCACAAAGTCGATGCCGGCCTGCTTGATCATACGGGCCAATTCGCGGGTGGTCAGCGACAGATCGACGTCTGCGGCACCGGAGGAACGCATGTCGTCGGAGCGCTGGATTTCGTACTTTTTGGCGGTACAAGGCATAATGGCCACCGATACGATGTCGGCGGCCGTCTTTCCGGCTTTCTCGGCATAGTAGGTCTTCACCATGGCACCCATCATCATCATGGGGCTCTTGGCCGTTGAGAAGTTCGAGATCATATCGGTGTGATACTTCTCGAGGTAGTCGACCCAGCTGGGGCAACAGGAGGTGATCAGCGGAAGCTCACCACCGGTGGTGAAGCGATGAATGAACTCGCTGGCCTCTTCCATAATGGTCAGGTCGGCCGACAGATTGGTGTCAAACACTTTGGAGAAGCCCAAGCGCCGCAAGGCCGCATACACCTTGCCAGTAACCAGGGTACCAGGCTCCAGACCGAACTCTTCGCCAAGGGCAACGCGGACTGCGGGGGCAATCTGAACGACGACTTCTTTGCTCTTGTCGCGGAGCGCGGCCCAGGCTTTGCGGGTCTCATCGACTTCAGTAATGGCACCGACAGGACAATGCGCCGAGCACTGACCGCACTTGATACAGGGGCTTTCGGCCAGGGTGACGTCTCCGGCGGGAGCAATGCGGGTTTGGTCACCGCGGTTGAGAAATTCCAGTGCCCACACGTCCTGCATCTGCTGACAGACCAAGGCGCACCTTCCACAGGCGATACACTTGGCGGGGTGCAACTGCACCGACGGGGTCGACAGGTCTTCGGGAAGCCGCCTTACGCCGCTGGCAAAGGGAACGTCGCGGATACCGAACTCGGCACTGAGGGTCTGCAGCTCGCAACAGCCGTTGCGGGGGCAGGTCAGACACTCGTTCGGGTGGTTGGACATGATCAGTTCCAACGTTGTGCGCCGGGTTTCGACGATATCGGGGTCATGGGTGATGTAGTTCTGACCTTCGACGACCTCGGTGGTGCAGGCCCGCACCATTTTGGGGGAACCTTCGACCTTGACCACGCAGATGCCGCACGCACCCCAGGCCTTGAGGTCCGGATGGGCACAGAGGGCGGGAATCTTGGTATTGGCCAGCTTGCCGGCTTTCAGAACGCTGGTCCCCGCTGGAACAGTGACGGGGGTGCCGTTGATTTTGATGTTGATATTCATCGTGTTCATACTCTCCCTTACGACACCAGAATGGCGCCGAACTTGCAGGCGTCAAAACACGCGCCGCACTTGATGCACTTCGACTGGTCAATGACATGGGGGGCTTTCCGTTCCCCTGAAATGCAGTTGACGGGACACTTGCGGGCGCAGACGGTACAACCGATGCACTTGTCGGCGATCACGGTGTAGGTCACCAGATCCTTGCATTTTCCGGCCCGGCACTTCTTCTGCTCGATGTGCTCCAAGTATTCTTCCCGGAAGAACTTAATGGTCGAAAGAATGGGATTGGGAGTGGTGCCGCCCAGCATACAGAGGCTGGCGCGCTGCATGGCAAACCCGATCTGCTCCATGGTGGCGAGGTCTTCGAGAGTGCCTTTCCCCTTGGTGATCTTGTCGAGAATGTTCAGCAGCTTGCGGCCACCGATACGGCAGGGAGCGCACTTACCGCAGCTTTCCTCCACCGAGAAGTCCAGGTAGAACTTCACCACGTCGACGATACAGTCAGATTCGCACAGAACGATCAGACCACCAGACCCCATCATCGAGCCGATCTTGGTCAGACTTTCATAGTCGATGGGAGTGTCGAGGCTTGCGGCAGGAAGGACTCCGCCCGAAGGGCCACCAGATTGGACGGCTTTGAAGGCCTTTCCGCCCTTGATGCCGCCACCGATGTCGTACACAATTTCGCGCAGGGTGGTTCCCATGGGAACTTCCACCAAGCCGGAGTTGTTGATGGCACCGGTAAGGGCGAACACCTTGGTTCCCTTGCTGGTGGCGGTACCGATGCTCGCGAACCAGTCGCCACCCTTGGTGATGATCACCGGGATGTTGGCGTAGGTTTCTACATTGTTGATGCTGGTGGGTTTGCCCCACAGGCCGCTGACCGACGGAAACGGAGGTTTGGGAACGGGCATGCCCCGCTTGCCTTCAATCGACTGGATCAGGGCTGTTTCTTCACCGCAAACAAAGGCTCCGGCGCCGAGACGAATCTCGATGTCGAAGTCAAAGCCCGAACCGAGGATATTCTTGCCCATCAGACCCATCTCGCGGCTCTGCTTCATGGCCACTTCCAGACGGTGGATGGCCAGGGGGTATTCAGCGCGGATGTAGATAAAACCCTTGGTGGCACCCTGGGCGTAACCGGCGATGGTCATGGCTTCGAGCACCGAGTGAGGGTCGCCTTCGAGAGTCGAGCGGTCCATGTAGGCACCGGGGTCGCCTTCGTCGGCATTGCAGATGACATAGCGCTGGTCGGCGGGGGTCTTGCTGGTGTTGGTCCACTTCAGCCAGGTGGGGTAACCGGCACCACCGCGGCCGCGCAAGCCAGACTTCTTGACCTCGTCGATGACCTGCTGAGGGGTCATCTCAAACAGTACTTTTTCGAGACCAAGGTAGCCGTCACGGGCGATGTATTCCTGCACGTCTTCGGGATTGATGATACCGCAGTTGCGCAGAACGATGCGGATCTGCTTCTGGTAGAACTGGATGTCCTCTTCGGTCTTGGCGGTTACCTGATCGGCGGTTTTGTACAGCAGCTCTTTGACCGGGCGGCCTTTCACCAGGTGCTCCGCAACGATCTTCTCGGCGTCTTCGGGTTTCACTTCGACGTAGAAGCTCTCATCGGGAAGAATTTTGACAATCGGTCCCTTTTCACAGAACCCAAAGCAACCGGTCTTGACGACCTGAACCTGACCAGTCAGCCCATGGGCCTCCACGGCAGTCCTGAGATTTTTGAAAATGTCGTCGGCCTTACTTGATTCGCAGCCCGTGCCGCCGCAGACCAGACAGAAGTTATTCAGGGCCATGTCTTACTTCTCCTTCACGATGTCTTTCGACGGCCTGTCGAAGACGTGCTTGTCAACGAGTTTTTTCTCGAGGATATGGCTGTGGACGATCTTCCGCGCCGTCTCAGGGTCGACATTGCCATAAATGATGTCGGGCATACCGTCCATCCGGATTTCGACGGTGGGTTCCGAATGGCAGAAGCCCATACAACCCACCTGTTTGATAACAACGTTGCGGATGTCCTTGCTGTTGAGCTCGTTAACGAACGCATCCAAAGTTTCCTTGGCTCCAGCAGCGATGCCGCAGGTCCCCATTCCAACAATGATCTCGATGCTCTTGTCGCCGCCGACCCGGCGATCCATCGCCTTTTGGCCGGCTTCCCGCATGGCTCTCAGTTCTTGAAGGGTCATTTTGTTACCTCCACTAATTCCAGTTCTTGGCTGCGGAAATACTCCCGCAGTAATGTCAGGGACTGCAGGTCTTCCAGACTTCCTAAGGCTTCCAGGAGCTCACTCCTCTTGTCCTCGTAGGAACTGGAACCGCCAGGTCCCGTCAAGCGCCGCACTACCGTTGCCTCGTGGTCACCGCCCAAAGCCATCAACTGGCCCAGGGTAGCAGGGAGTTCCCCCAGAGGGGGCGTATCCCAGTGCTGTAAATTGAACCGCGCAATCACCGTTGTTCCCTCGCCCTTGCGGGAGGTAATCTGGAACCATCCGTCCGTCATTCTGGTCGTCTGAATAACGAAAGGCAGCCCCAGACCCACCTTGCGGTGGCGGTGTTTCACACCGTCGGTGTAAAACGGGTCCTGAGCCCGGACCAACTCGGCCTCATCCATACCCTTACCGTTGTCGGTAACGGTCATGGTGAAACTCTGCTCGTCCTGATCCAGAACCACCCCGACGTTCCGGGCACCGGCCTCGACTCCGTTTTGAAACAGGTCGGCCAGAAAATCACCCAGGGTCTTGTGGATGGCAGGCTCCTAGTTGGACTTCAGTTTGGCAAGAACTTCGGGGAGCTTGTCGGGGACGAGCTTTCCAAAGACTTCCGTTCCGCAGACTGCCACCGGGGCCAGACCGCAACAGCCGACGCAGCGAACCGACTCGAAGCTGAATTCTCCGTCGTCACTGACCTGGTTGAGATGGATACCTAGCAGGTTCTCCAGCTCGTGAATGATATCCTCGCCACCCTTAAGGTAACAGGCAGTACCCATACAGACCTGAATGTTGTTGCGCCCAGGTTTGGTCAGCTTGAAATAGTGGTAGAACGTCACAACCCCGTAAATCTTGGCCAACGGCAATTGAAGCATCTGTGACAGCTGAATGATGGCAGGCCGGGGGAGGAACCCGAATTCCTGCTGAAGCCGGTGCAGAATCATGATGAGGCTACCCGGCTTGTCCTTCCATTCCTCAATGAATTGGACCAAAGTGGACGAAAACTCGGTAGCGGTTTTGTCCTTCGTTATTACTGACATGAATCCTCCTCTCACAACTTTAGAGCTCGGTGCCACTATTATTGCTGGTTTGAGAGATAAAAGCAACTCATGAATTGCTTATCGATTCACTTTTATCTCATTAAGGATTAGTTTAGAGCATCAAAACCGAGATGTCAATTTTATTGTGAATTTGTTCACATTAACACGAAAGAGTTTTTCTCTTTTCCGATGCCCAGGAGAGCCGTCGGTCAAAGACTTTCGATGGCGGGGATTGGTAACCCTGTCAGCTCTGCTATTTCGACGGGGCTCATTCCTTTGACCTTGAGGTTTCTCGCTATCTCCATGCTCCTCGCAACTCGGCCTTCCTCTCGGCCTTCCTCTCGGCCTTCCGCCAAACCAGCGCGGCGAGCTTCACCCCTCATACTTGCAAGGTCGTGTTCGTACATCTCTTTTTGTATCTCGTAAACGATTTCCGGGGTCAAGGCCATAAATTCCTCCATCCGGATCCGAGTGGCCAACAGCATTTCAGCTACGGCATTTTGATCAATGACCCAATTCTTTTCCGGCTTCTCTAGAAAGGTGCCCCAAATTGCCGCATTCTTCAAGTCTGGCGAGGCTCGATTTTGATACTGAGGATCCTCGGACACAAGCCGAAGGAGTTTGCGGAGTTCGACGAAAACGAAGCCAAGATGGTCAGTTGGTCCAACCTCTCGGTTTTGCAGGGTCAAGTGATGAATCTTTGGAATCCCCACAGGTTCGAAAAAAGCATTGATCAGGCTTTCCAGCAACGGAAGACCTTCGGGTTCACCGAAAACATACCGGAAGACCCGGTCATCGGTCAGGGGCGAATAGGGCATAGAAACCTCCACACCCCCCTGACAGGAAAACGAGGCATTTTGCTTCAAAGTTTCAGCTTTAGCCGCCCCGACGTCGAGGCGACGCACGGAGCGTACCCTTCGGTACGTGAGTACGGAGCGAGGAGGAGGTGACGCCCGATGCGGCCGCAGCAGGCGCGGCGGCTAAAGCAATTTCTCGTAGCTGACCACGTCCAGCCACCGGTCAAACTTGCGCCCCACCTCATGGTAATGGGCGCATTTGGAATAGCCGTGCTTTTCGAAGAGCTTGATGCTGGCGGTGTTTTCACCGCAGATAATGGCCAGCAGATTGTGGAAATTCCGTTCGCGCGCCTTCGCCTCGACAAAGGTCAGCGCGGCTGATCCCAAACCCCGAGCCGGAAAGTCGGGGGCAAGATAGATGGTCACTTCGGCGCTGCCGTCGTAGGCTTCGCGGGGCTTGTAACGCGCTAGAATCACATAACCGGCCAGCTGGCCGTCGGCGTGGATGGTCCAGCTGTCGTAACGGGGGTAACCGGGAAACAGCAGCGCCCGAAAGGTCGCCCGGTCGATTTCTTCGGTGTGGAAGGTGGCCGTGCTGGTACGGACGTAGTAGTTGTACACGGGTAACAGGCGGTCGATATCGGCTTCTTGGGCGGGTTCAAAGGTGACTCTGTCCATCATAGCACTCCTTGGTGGCAGTATCGCACCCCGAGTGGACTCAATGGCAAGGGGGGGCGTACACTGAGGGCAATGAACCTTTCCACTCCGTTTCGAACGCTGGCAACGGGCATCTTCGTGTTAATGCTGGGCGGTGCGATGCTTCTCGCCCTCCCCTTCAGCCATCGGACTGAAGTCCCCTTCCTTGACCATCTGTTTCAGTCTGTCTCGGCTGTTTCAGGGACGGGGTTGGTGACCGTCAGCCTTGGCGGGACCTACACCTGGCTGGGCCAGGCTATCCTGTTGATCCTCTTTCAACTGGGCGGCTGGGGTTTTATGACCGTTACTTCGTTCTTTTTCATTGCCCGGCAAAAACCTCTTCCCCCCGACAAGGAACGCGTTTTGAGGGCCAGCTACAGCCTTCCCAAAGGCTTCGACCTGCGCTCGTTCATCCGCCATACCGTTGTGTTCACCCTGGTCATCGAAACCACCGGAGCGCTGATCCTCTGGGGGCTCTTTTCGGCGGCGGGTCAACCCGATGCCCTGTGGAGTGGGATTTTTCACTCGGTTTCGGCCTTCGCAACGGCCGGTTTCAGCTTGTACGACGACAACCTCATAGGCTTTGCCGCTGATCCGTGGATCAACCTCACCATTGCCCTGCTCTGCCTGTCCGGGGCGGTGGGGTTTATCGTCATGCAGGACTTCTGGGCTGCCATCCGGCAGAAGCGGAAGATCACCTTCACCACCAAGACCATTTTGGTCACCACGGGCTTGATCGTGGTTATGGGCACTCTGATCGTCTTTTTCACGGAACCGCTGTTGAAACCCCTCCCCTGGACAAGTGCCCTCGGTGCGGCTGCTTTTCATGTGATTTCTGCCTCGGCCACCGCCGGCTTCAATACTCTGGACCTGGGCCTGGTTTCCCGGGCAACGCTTTTCGCGATCATCCTGGTGATGATCGTCGGCGCGTCGCCTTCAGGAACCGGTGGAGGAATCAAGACCACCAGCATCACGGCCCTGTTTGCGGTGGTGGTCAGTTTGCTCCGCGGACGCCACTCCGTCAGCCTCTTCCGCAACGAAATTCCGCAGGCCCGGGTGCTGACCGCCACGGCAACCGCCGGACTCTACCTGGCTGTGTTGTCGCTCGGGACTTTGACGCTGTGCCTGACCGACCCGTTTGCCTTTGAAAACCTGGCCTTCGAGGCGGCCTCGGCCCTGGGAACCGTGGGCCTGAGCACCGGCATCACCGCCCGGTTGTCCGACCTGGGGCTGACGGTGCTGATGGCGCTGATGTATATCGGCCGGGTCGGTCCGCTGAGCTTCGGCATTGGACTGATCGGTGCCCGGGAGCCTCAAGCCAAGACTCCGCCCACCGATCTGGCCGTGTGAAGCCTTTTCGTGGTATGATTTTGCCATGAAGTGTCCGCTCTGTTCCCATTTGGAAGACAAGGTCATCGAGTCCCGGCAAAACATCTCGGGGACGTCGTTGCGCCGCCGCCGCGAATGCCTGGCCTGCGGGTACCGCTTCACCAGCTACGAACGCATCGAAGAGATTCCGCTGATGGTGGTGAAGAGCGACGGCCGCCGCGAACCCTTTGACGTCAAAAAGATTGAGCGCGGCCTGGTCCGGGCCCTGGAAAAACGCCCCGTCAGTCAGATCGAGATTGAGGAACTGCTCAACACGCTTGAGGACGAAGCGGCCATGGAAGGCAAGGCCAACCACGAAATTCCCAGCAAGGCCCTGGGGGAACTGGTGATGAAAAAGCTGGAAGCCGTCGACAAGGTGGCCTACGTGCGCTT
>JAIFLN010000211.1 GCA_020049045.1 Spirochaetota bacterium
ACCAAGAAACTTTCATGTATGATAAAATTCTTAGATCGTGAACCGTGACGAAGCACTGAGGTTTCATCTCAAGGCAGCCTACGAAGACCTTAGTCGTCCCGGGACAAGTGTTCGTCTTCCCCCTCCTGCCAAGGCTTCAACCGCCACACTTTTTCCAAAGCCAGGAGCGCCAGAGGGCCATTTTCACCTGGGTGCGGAAGTCTTTTTCCAACGGAGTTCCAGCACGAAATTCCGCTTCCCCTCCGGTATCCTTGATCTCGGACCTGGAGAGTGTCTGCTGGTTCCCCCCCGGACCTATCACGCCGAAACCATTGTTGCCGACGGGCACCCCTTCCTCAACATTGTGTTGTATGCCGACAAAACAAACTTGTCGTGCCACTTGGCCGACCAAGGAACCGGCGGAGTTCCCCAGGTTGCTTACCCTGAACACCGCGAAGGTCCGGTGTTCGGACACAGCACCAGGATTGTCACTGACTTGATCCGGTCTGTCCTTGGTATGGCCATACTGCTGCTCGACTTACCCGCGCAGGGTCAGGAAGAGCCCCTGCCTGTAGTTCGTTGCCGCCGAATGATTCATGAAGATCTGGGCAACTCAAGCCTTTCGGTGGCTTCGCTGGCTCAACGCCTGGGGTGCAGTGCTGACTATCTGTCGCATCTGTTTCGAACAGCGAGGGGAGAAAAGCTCACAACCTATATTGAAGAGTTACGGATGCTCCGGGCGGCGGAACTCCTCACCGAGACCGGCCTTTCCTGCAAAGAGGCTGCATGGGCCTCAGGTTACTCCAACCAGAGCTATTTCATCCGCTGCTTCCGCAAACGCTGGGGAGCATCACCAGGAAGCTACCGCCAGTCGAAAGGCTGAAAGACGATCAGGCGCCCAGGCTTTCTTTGGCTGGGTCAAAAAAAGACCGGGCTTTGCCGTCGACAATCATTTTAAGGGTCAGCGTTCCAAAGTAATTTTGAATCTGGTCGGCAGCGGCCTTCCAGACATCGAAGGAAAGACACTCGTCGTGTTCCGTGCACACAGGGGTTTCATCGTTGCAAGAGGTACAAGGCGTCAGGTCGAGTCCTTCACCAACAGCGTCGAATACCTGCTTCACCGTGACTTCATCCAAGGGACGAGCAAGGGAAAAACCACCACCGGGTCCGCGAACCGACGAAATCACGCCGGCTTTCTTGAGCTTGAAAAACAGCTGCTCAAGAAACTCTGGTGATATTTTCTGCACGGCAGAAATTTCCTTGATGGAAATGGGTACTCCCTGGGCATTGACGGCCAAGTACAAAATTGCTTTCAACGCGTACCGGCCCTTGGTGGTAATCCTCATACAGGAGATTATGACACGACAAGTCAAGTAATGGCAAGTGTGCGTTCCATCAGGACGGCGCGCCAGCCCTTGCTCCGCTCATCTCTGAGCTTTCTGAGACCTCGATGACGCTCCAAAAAACGGGTCAGATCGGTAGAGCTTCCGTTCAATAGAACTTGCGCGCCTGGAGCCAAAAGCCGAAGCAGAGCCTCGCGGGTGTCATCAACCCACTTGATCTCAGGTTCAGGAAAAACCTGCAAAAGGGCCGATCCGATGCTGCCGGGGCCGAGTTCCAAGTCAGAGAAAAAGGCGGCAGGATGGAGAAGCGCGCTCCTTTTCACCACGTTTTGAGCCGAGGCCAACAACCCGAGGAGGTCATTGCCGGCCAAATGAAGGGCCGTCTCGGGGGGCAGAACACTGTCGGCCCAGGTCGACAGATGCCCTTGGACAGGTTCCCAGACAAGACAATCGCCTTTGAGTTTCATGTCATCAAGAAGGGGTTGTGTCACCTGAAGACGGTAGTCCAGGGCATCAAAGTTCGGTAATCCATAAAACGTCTTCTGCAAGAAATTGCGCGGTCCCACCGACCAGCGAACCTCGCTTCGGCGGTAAACTTCCGGAAAAGCCGCTCCCTCCGGGGAACCCTTCGCGGGGACCGTTCCTGACCGGTAATGAAACACCCGGTAGCCCTTGCCTGACTCCTGATAGATCTGTTCGGCACCGCACTTGTCCAGCTCTTGAGAAAACCAAGCCGCCAAGGGCTCAATGAGCACCACGGCAGCCAGGCCCCCGGGTGCCAGAAGTGCCAAAGAACGGGGCACGAAATCGATCAGCACGGGCTCTCCTGTTTTAGCAGGCACATTCGACACGACGAGGTCCCAGGGACCAGGGACTTCTTCCAACAGAAGACCCGCTTCCGCATCAACGGTCACACCGTTCAGTCGTGCGTTCTCAGCGGTAAACGCCACCGCCAGCGCCAAACGGTCCCGAGCTGTCACTTGTAACTCAGGACGAAACTTCTTCAAAGCCACGGCCAACGGACCATAGCCGCAACCAACGTCGAGCACCCGGCCCTTTGCGGGCACTGAACCGGTTTGCGCCAGAGTTTTCAAAAGCAGCATCGTTCCATCATCGACGTGACGGCTGGAAAACAAGGCGTGGCTGGTCTTTAATCGCAATTCCACCCCCGAAAACTTCAGGGGAACCGTTTTATGGACGGCAAATTCGGGAAACACGCTCATCGGCCCAGCATACCTTTGAGGAAATTCTCAGCCTGTCTGACAGCGTCGGCTACCACCTTGGTGCCAGGATCCTGGGATCTGTTGAGATCGGCCTTCCACGACTCCCAGGCCTGACGCATTTCGGCACCCGGATCCGCAGCCCCTTCACGGCGGAGGGTTCCTGCCACAATTGCGGAGTACTCGTCACCTTGAGACCAGCTGTGGAGTGCCGAATACCGCTGAATCAAAGCCGGATGGGTGGCGTCCCAGTTCCCTAATACCTTGAAAAGACTGTCCAGAAGGTCACCAGAGGCCTCCCAATCGGCCCCTTGGCGCAGCAGCTCACTCTCGTCAATCACACCGGACAACCCCGGGTAACCGACCTTGATCAGCGCTCCTAATGCCGCCTTGGGTTCCTGACAAGCCAGCAGTCCGGCCCGGTCGCAAGAAAGCTCACTTTTTCGCTCCCAATCCAGAAGCGCCGCGTAGACAGGGAGACGAACCAGTTCAGCAGCCTGGGTGAGTTGGAGAGAAAGCTGGGTCAGCAGCCAGAGCGCGGTACGATAGACGGAATGCCCAGCCTTCAGGTGGCCAATCTCATGACCTGCCACAGCCAACAGCTCTTCGGGGGTCAACGTCTGAACCAACCCGCCACCCAAGACGACAAAAGGTGTTTCAAATCCCAGGACCCGGGCATTGTAATCCAGGCCAGGCGAGACAAACACCTCGGGAACGGGTGAAACGTCGAGAATTCGGCAGGCTTCCACCACCGCTTGCTGAGCCGCTGGTATTTGCAACGGTCCCGAACGAACCGAGGAGGCAAGCCAAGTCAGACGCAAAGAGCGGTCGGAGGTCATCCCACCAAGCCCCTTGAGCAGCTCAGGCAATCCTGGAATTTGCGTTAGGATTGTCAAAGCCGCACGGTCAGCAGGGTGTTCCCAGGTGCGAGGGCTGATGCCCTCAAGGCGAATTCGTTCAGTATTCATGGCATTAAGGTAACCGATGGCTGAGGTGTTGGCAATTGGCAGGTGCCGGCCCTACAATAAAGGCATGAAAACCTGGACCACCCCCTGGGGAACACTTTCCTTAGGCCGCCAGCCCTATGACGGCGACCCGGCGCTTCAGGCTTGGAGCGCTGCGGATCTTGTTCTGGCCCGGTATGCACTCGAGGCGGTGGATACCTCTGAGAAGCTGCAGGTGGTGTTCAATGACGCTTTTGGGGCTTTGACCGTCCTTCTCATTCAGAACCATCGTTCTGTCGCACAAATCTCTGACTCCAGCCTGGGTCAACGGTCGACCTTGCTCAACCTGGAAGCCAATGAGCTGTCCAGTGACAAGGTGCTGTTGCTGGACAGTCTGACACTTCCTGAACCAGAAAAGACTCCTATGGTCCTTTACCGTTTGCCCAAAACCAATGCGCTCCTCGAGTTCCAGCTCCACCAAATCCGTTCCTTGTTGCCCGTTGGGTCTGTGGTGGCGGCTTCGGCCATGGTCAAAGAACTGCACACATCAACTCTCGAAATTTTTGAGAGAGTTTTGGGTCCCACCGTGACCGACCTGGCGGAGCAAAAAGCCCGGCTGATCCGATCGACAGTGGCCGAGAGAGCCCCTGCCCAACCCGAATTCCCCACCGTGTTCGCCGTTGAGGGGTTGGGAATGCGTTTGGTGAACCATGCCTCGGTGTTCAGCCGTGAAAACCTCGATGAAGGGACCAGACTGCTGCTGCAGCACTTCCCCAAAATCGGTATGGGGAAAAAAACGATCATCGACCTGGGATGCGGAAACGGAGTACTGGGTCTGGCAGCGGCCCGGCGCGCCCCTGAAGCGAAAATCTACTGTGTCGACGAGTCGTTTATGGCTGTTTGGTCAGCCAGAGAAACCTTTCACATCAATGAGCTGGGGGGACGGGGATTCTTTCTACCAGGGGACGGACTCGAGGACTTTGACGCTGCTTCAGCCGACTTAATTCTCTGCAATCCACCTTTCCACTATCAAAATGCCCAGACCCTGGAAATTGCGCTCTCCATGTTTGATCAGGCTCGGAAGGTTCTCAAACCCGAAGGTGAGCTTTGGGTTGTCGCCAACAGGCACCTGGGTCATCACAAGGCATTAGCCGCCCGGTTTGCATCGGTGCGGACGGCAGCACTCGACGAAAAATTCATCGTTTTGAGGGCGAAAAGGTAAAGTCGCCGCGTCCAGCTTCTTTGACGCTGTACATGGCACCGTCGGCCAAAGTCAAAAGTTTGTCCGGGTCCAGCCCGTCGTCGGGAAAAAAACTGATGCCGATGCTGACACCGATGGAAACCACCAAACCATTCACCTCAAAAGGGGTTTGGAGGGATTGGACGATTTTCTGGGCAACAACACTCAAAGCTTCCTTAGTTCCGACCTCGGGACAGAGCGCAACAAACTCATCCCCGCCCACCCGGGCAACCGTATCGGAGTCCCGAATACAGCCTTTCAGGCGCGAGGCGACTTGAATCAGCAGCCGGTCACCGACCGAGTGACCATACTGGTCGTTGACCGCTTTGAAGCGGTCCAAATCCATATAGAGCAGTGCGAACTTCCGGCTTTCCCGGGAAGACAACGCAATCAGATGGCTCATGCGGTCAAAGAGCAACACCCGGTTGGGAAGTCCCGTCAGCGCGTCATGAAGGGCAAGGACCTCCAGGCGGGTTTGTGATTCTTTCAATGCGGTCAGATCATAGGCAGCAAACACGGTGCCCAATTGTTTTCCTCGAGCATCTGCCAGAAGGGAGGCGGAAAGCGAAAGCGTCACAGTCCGCCCTTCTTTGTTGAGGCGGTATTCCACGTCGGCAAAGGGAGGATCGGGTAGAGTACCCGGCAATACGGAAGTGATGGGATTTTCCAGGACCGGTTGCCCTTCGGTGCGGAGCAACTCGAGAGCACCGTCATTGGCAATACGCACCAACCCCTCGAGATCTACAACGACGACGGGACTGCGCAGCGTTTTGAGAATTTGAGAAGCCGCCAGTTCCGGAGTGATGTCGACAAGTCGGTAGCGTCGAAGAACAAAACCTGTGCACAGTACAAAAATAAAAATGGGGATATAGCCAAAGGCAAAGACTTGTAATCCGAGCACCGGCAAGTAATCCACGGCACCGAGGTATCCGAAACCCAGCGAAAGCATCAAACCCCTAAGGCGTTGACGATGCGTCACAGAGCGGCTTTTTCGATATTCCCGGATGTACAGAACATAAACGGAAACCAATACGGCTATGAAGAAAATAAGATTGACAATTCCCAGCATCCCGTAGCTGGGGTAGTATCCCCACGGAACCACAAAATTCGAGACCACAACAAGGTCCGTCCAACCGGAAGCCAAGGCCATTCCGACGGAGACTAGAACAATCGCCACAGAAAAGCGGAAATATCGTCTGACTTTGCCCAGAATCAGGGCGGTCACACTAAAAAACGCTCCCGGTATCAAGGAAACCCCGACATGGGCGAACCGTTCCCACGCCAAGGCATACTGAGCATCGAGAGTGGCATACGAAAAGCCGGCCCCTAGACAATAGGTGCCAACAGACCAAGAAAATGCCAGATACCATAAACCCAGAGCAGAGGCCCTTTCCTGCAAGTTGACGAAAAACCCCAGTGCAAACAGAAGGACACCAACTCCTAAAACTGGGAGGGAATGAGCATCAAATTGATACACGCTGGGATCAAAAAGAGTTTCCATGGACTTGCTATGATAGTACCACAACCAAAAGTGGTCGACAAGATATTCTCGAAATTTTTAGCAATTCATGATTCAGGCTGTTTCTTTTCTGGTTCCGTTGCCACAACCCGGTCTTCCTGCCCAAGTCCCTCCAAGGGAAAGCTTTCTTTTCCATCTTCCTTTGTAAACCAAGGAAACGACTGGTGTCTGACCACCATGAACGCCCCCCCTTTGCCCCCGAGGGAAAACACCTGGGGCTGACCATCGGCGGCCCCGCCGGGAACCTCGGCCGCGGCACCGTCCCAAAACCAGGGCCGCAAAGTCCCCGTGCCATCATCGGCCTGCCAGCCGGCCAGAGCCAGATTTCCCTCTTCCACAGCGGCACCTAACAGCGGGTAAACCCCCGAACTGGCGGCCTCAGCAGGCTGGGTCCACCCCTCAGCGCTCCAAAACAGCGGTTGGGGCAAGGCAGTGCCGGGGGCGCCCCACCCTGCGGCCATCGGCCAGGCTGTTACGGTCAGTCGGCCACGCCAGCCTTCGGGAGGCTCGATCAGAGTGCCCGAGACTTCAAGCCATGGACGACCGGAGCCGTCCCTGCCGGCCACCATCCATCCGGTCTCGGGTCCCAGTGTCAGGGCATAAATCACCCGCCCATCGTCAAAGGCCCGGGCCGCGAGGGGTATTCCCGCCTGCCAGACCTCGTACCGGGGCTTGCCCGAAAGGGCTCCGTACACCAACAGAACCCTATCGCCGATTCGGTCGGCTCGGTCAGGTATCGGATACCACCCCGCGTCGAACTCGGGCTGTGGCGGTGGACTGACTTTGGTTTCGGTCTTGGTTTCGTCCTTGGTTTCCTTCTTTTTGGGGAGCTCCAGAGTAAAAAAACGGGCTATGGTTCCCTCGCGGGACCACCCCCACAAAGCCTTGTCGTCTACCCCGCCCAGCACCAGGTCCGAGCCTTCGGTCAGATAAGTCTTTTCCCCTTCCGACCACTTCCAAATTCTACCGCCGCCGTCTCCATAAAGCACCGGACCGGCAGCTCCCGAAACTTTTTCCGTCTCCTGCGCCCCGCACAAAACCGCAGCGAACAATAGGGACAGAGTCAAAAATGTTTTTTTTACCAAGGCGAGTTCTCCTGAGCGATGTGCCACGGTGCCAGTTCGGCCAGCATCGCAGCATGCAATCCGGCTGCCCCTGCCACCACATAGCTTTTTTTCAGCGTCAGCGGCAGGCCGGCGGCATCGGTGACCACAGCACCGGCCTGGGAGGCAATAAACGCACCCGCAGCAAAGTCCCAGGCATGGATGCCAATCTCGAAATACCCCTCCGTCCTCCCTGCCGCCACATAGCAGAGTTCCAGCGCCGCTGAACCAAATCGCCTCAGATCCATAATACCGCGATCGAAGAAGGTTCGGATGGCGTTGAGAGTCAGATCAATATTGGAATCGCGGTCGTAATGGAACCCAGCGGCCAAGACGGCTTGTTCGAAGCGTATCGCCGAGGAAGCCCGGATGGGCGCATCGTTCAAGAAGGCACCTTGACCCTCCACGGCCACAAAAGTCTCCTCAACCAGAGGGTTGGCTACCAAGCCAACCACGGGCTTACCTTTGTAGTAAACACCGATGGAAGTGGTGAAGTATGGAATGTGACGCGAGTAGTTGGTTGTCCCATCAATGGGATCCACAATCCACAGCCAATCGCTGGTCCGCCCCTGGTCCCCCCCCTCCTCCCCCAGAAGGTTGTGGTCGGGGAAACTTTCGGTCACCGTACGGGCGATCACCTGTTCGCAGGCTATATCGGCAGCAGTCACCAAATCGCGCAGTGAACCCTTGCTGCGGATCTCGGTTCCTTCCTTCAGCCCCTTCAGCTGGACTTCGCGGGCCCTGAGGGCCGCTTTCTTGGCAACGGCGACAATTTCGTTTAGACTGCTCATTCCACCGTTATAACACAGGAGCGATGTGACATCCATGTCAAAGATCCCCGTCCGGATGTTCCGGCTTCCTACCCTCACCCTGGTCGGCCAACCCTGGCGTACCGGGGACGATGAAAAGCTCTTTTGGGTCAACTTCACCTTTGACGCCCTTCCCTTTGTTCTCAGCGAATTGGCGGTTCTCGAAACCGGCCGCGACCTCAAGGCCCGGAACTTCCAAACCGCACCCGACGGAAAGACCCGCTTTCAATTCAAGGGTATTCCCGAAAAAGCCATGACGCCCGGTCTGCATCTTTTTCCCGCTGACTGGCCTGTCCGCCATGAGCACAAGGCCTACTTGGTTCCGCTCGGGGCCCAGAACCAGACGGTGACCGCCAACAGGGGTAAGCTGAAAGGTTCCCTCCTACCGGCAGAAGGCCTTGAGGTTGACCTCAAAAAAGTCGATGGCGGCAACGGTAAGTTCTTGATCGCTGTTTCCTCCAAAAAAGTCTTGCCCTGTCTGACAGGCCAGCAGTACACCCTCGAACCGGCAGGCGACCCTCCGCTGGACCTGGCCCTTGTCACCTGCGGAACCGTCGAACCACGCGATTTGTCTGACTTTGTCAAAAAGACCTTTCGTTTTCCCGGGCTCCCGACGGTCAATGCGCTGTATTCCATAGGGTTGCGGGTCAACGGGTTTGCCGTCCTCCCCCCTCCCCTCTGGGAAGAAGTATTCGAAGAAACCGTGGGCACCGAAGGTGTACGGATCATGACCAAGGCATGGGCCCACTTTTCCAAGAAGGCCCGAAACGCCGCAGCTCAACCCGGCGGAATCAGCCAGGACGAACTCAAGAAGCGGATGGGGCTTCCTGAGGCGGTCTACACTTTTCTGACAGAAAAACTTGTTGATGACGGAATTCTCCGCAGCAAAGAGGGCTTCTTCCTGCCGGTGGCTGACCCCGAAACCTACTTATCACCCATCGCAAAAAAAGCACTCGACCAGCTTGATGAAAAAAGCGTCCATGGTGTTGATATCGACAACGAACCAAACGCCCTCTTCAAGAAAACCTATCAGGATCTGGCGCGCATGGACTTGGCTGTCGCAACCGAAACCCCGTGGATCTACGGTCGGGCCGGGTGGGCCATCCTGAGATCCCAGGTCTGCGGTCCGGGCACCTTGGGACGAGAATGGAAAATTGCCGAGGTCAAAGAATTACTCGATATCAGCCGCAAGCCTATTTTGGGAATTCTCAACCAGTTGGAAAAAGAGGGCTGGCTGGAGCGTAAAGAGGATCATAGGCTTGTGGTAAAAGAAGCCCCCGCCGTCTAGAATTGTGCCATGGATACAAAAACGCTGACGTTCACCATGATGCTGGTGGCTGGAGCCTTGGCTTTGGTGACCGTGATCTTGGCCTTGTACCGCCGAGAGAAGCATTTGACCATCTATGCTGCCGGTTTTGTGACCGCCATGTTCAGTTTTCTGCTGTTCATGGGTCAAGGCACCCTTTCGTCATGGCTGAGCGTTATTGCCGCCAACCTTTTGCTGCTCTTTTTCTATTTGAGTTTGGCCTGGGGATTACGAACCTGGGCCGAAATTCCGCGGACGTGGCCAGGTCGGTTCAATGTGTATATCCTGGTTTGGTTGGGTGTACTGTTACCGGCAACCTACCTCTGGGATTCGTACCTTGCCAGGGCAACCGTTTCTTCCGTGTTGATCGTTGTCGTGACGGGTGAGTTCTTGTTCGCGGTTTCCAGGACGAAACGAGAAGTTTCCACCGTCATTCATCGTGCCGCCTGGCTGATCGGCTTGGGTTTGATAGCCTGCCACGTCATACGCATCGGGCTGCTCTGGCTTCCCCAGAATGCAGAGGCCTCCCTGCTGAGCAACAATGTCGTCAGCTCCTTTACCTTTATCTTCACCATTTTCTTTTCGATTCTCTGGACGGGCCTGATTCTGATCACCGATGCGGCCAGCCTCGTGAAAGAGCTAAGCCTCAAAAATGAGGTGCTCGAAGCTTTGGCAACCACCGACAAACTTACGGGGCTCTCCAACCGCCACCTCCTTGAAACAACAATACTTTCAGAGATGGATCGGTCCCTGCGGTATAGCCAACCTCTTTCGCTTGTGATGCTGGACCTGGATCACTTCAAGCGGGTGAACGACACCTGGGGCCATGAAACCGGGGATCTGGTCCTGAAGACCACGGCATCCCGAATTCTCAGCTCGATCCGAGGCCCTGACTCGGTGTTCCGCTGGGGAGGAGAGGAATTTGTCATTCTGCTTCCCCATACCAACCTTGAGGGAGGCTGCATCCTGGCCGAAAAAATCCGCCAGACCATCGAGGCGGAGCCCTTCCCTACTGTGGGACCGGTAACGGCCAGTTTCGGGGTTGCCGAGTGGAAGCCCCAGGAGTCGCGGGAGCATTGGTTCAAACAAGTGGACCAAGCCTTGTACCGGGCCAAAAATGGTGGAAGAAACCAGGTGGTGCGCTGGAACTCCGAAGATACCCTGCCTATTGCCTTGGTAAAGCTGGAATGGCGCACGGAATGGGAGTCTGGAAACACTGGTATCGACAACCAACACCGCCGTCTCTTGGAAATCGCGAACGGACTCTTGGACCACTCGCTTACCTCGCAGAATAAGGCGGTGCTCACCGGCCTGTTTCAGGAGTTGCTCGACGACGTACTGCAGCATTTTGCCGAAGAGGAACGTGTTTTGCAGACAGTGAAGTATCCGGAAGCAGAGCACCATGCGGAGCTGCACCGACAGTTGGTCACCGAGGCCGTGGTCCTTCGGGACCAGTTTCTCAAGGGAGAAACAGATGCGACTTCGTTCTTCAACTACCTGGTCGGAAAAGTGGTGATTGGCCACCTGCTGACAGCGGACGTGAAATTCTTCCCCTACACCCGTGCCGACAGCCGCGCCTCGACCTCCCGGTCGTAGAGCGCACTGAAATCCCAGGGGCGGCAGAACTTAGGTGCCAAACTTACCCCGTCTGCTCCAGGGAGATTGAGACTGCCATTACCGAGAAGTTCCGTCCAGCCGACAGCTGGCTCGGTGATTGAGGTCAGCGCGTGGCGAGCCTCTACGAGGGCTCGTTCAAAAAGCTGCGGAAACGATTCCTGTCGAGCCTGCCCGGTGAGCGGATCGGGCCAATCCTGGCTGGTCATGTTCAGAAAGTCCCACCCGGGAAGGGCAATGGGATGAAAAAAATGCAGGGCGCCATGGCGGGCCGCACGCACAGCATGTCCTGCCGCTCCCGGGGAAGTGAACGATAAGAATCCCCTGGTATCAGAAACAGCATTCTTCAGGCGAGTTTCCACATCGGCCCGAGCCGAGAGCTGGGGAAAGACTTCATGAAGAGCCTCTGCCCATGCTATCCAGAAATCCGCTGGAAAATCCTCGGGTCCAGGAAGGTTTTCCTGCCATCGGCAGGATTCCAACGGTGTTTTCGAAAAGTGGTTCCAAAGGCACACATCGAGAATTCTCTCAAAAAAAGCATGGGAGTGGCGTAGACTCTCCGTCGCAGAATCACCTGGAACACGCCACCCTGAAAAGGACACCACAAAGGGGTGTGCCTGGCGGTCCAAGAAACCATGGGTTACCTGTCCGGCCAGGAATGCCATTCCAGGGTGCTCGGGTCCCCAGCCTCGATCCAAGGCTTCTCTGCGGAACCGAGACAAAAAATCCCCCCAGCCCCGCCGATGGAGACGGGTACCGTACAGAAAGGCCCCCGGCTTGGTGTGCCGGTTGTGGTAAAAGACATCCGGACCCTGACAACCCAGCCGAAACGCAGCGTCGGACCACTGTTGGATCCAATTTGGGGGAAGAACCGAGACAGCTTGATGACCGAGCAGGATATGGGCAATCTGCGAAGGCATGCAGGGAATGTACTCCCGGGTGCATTTTCAGGCTAGACATTTTTTTGTGGGTATGGTAAAAACTTTCTGCACGAGAACGCCGCTGTAGCTCAGTTGGTAGAGCAGTGGACTGAAAATCCACGTGTCACCAGTTCGATTCTGGTCGGTGGCAAGCACTGGGAAGTTCTTACGTAGTAGGGACTTCCCAGTTTCTTTTGAACAGCTACCTGAAAACAGGCGCTGGTTCCTTAATCCTGCGAATGAGCAGATCCTATGAGCAATGGGATCGGCCTAAGAGGAAAAGGCACTATGCGCCGTTTTCATTTACATCCCCGTAACGGAATTTTCTACGTCCAACTCATCGATCCGGCGACGGGAAAACGACTTTCAGCGAAGTCGACTGGTAAGGACACTCGCGATGAGGCCCTGCTTGTCGTCGCGGACTGGCTTAAGGATGGAGTCCCGACAAAAACTTCTTCGCGGCGTCCACTGGGCGAAGTCTTCACTATGCAGAGGGTTTTGGAAACACTGCAGCGGGAGAACCTGACCTCTCAGGATGCCGAAGGGATTGTTTCCATCCTGAAGCGCCGGGGACTACTATTGTCGGCGACGATCACAGACACTCCCGGCTCAGTTCTCTTTGAGGACTTTCTGCTGAAGTTCTGGAACTTCGAGAAGTCCAGATATGTACAGGAAAAGCTTGCCCACGGTCTCCAGATCCGGAGTAAGCACTGCAAGACGTCCACCCTCCGGGCAAAGAAGTACTGGATTCCTTTCTTGAAGGGAAAGCACCTAGCCGAGGTTACCAGAGACGACATCAAGTCGTTGTGCATACATATCTCCTCACCTGAGCTCGACCTGGCTGCGGCAACCAAGAACCGGGTTCTTGTCGTGGGCACCACGGCCCTCAAATGGGCATTCAGCAACGGCCTAATCTCGACCGATGTCACAGACGGGGTGATGACCTTCCGAGGTGAGAGCGAAAAACGAGGAGTCCTAACCCCGGAAGAAGCCCGGAAGCTCTTCTCATTACCCTGGAGAGACGAGCGGCAGCTTCTCGGAAATCTGCTTTCAGCATCCACAGGTCTACGGGCCGGGGAGGTGGTAGCACTACAGCCTGACGCTGTGGGAGACCCGTTACTGAGTGTCCACCAGTCGTGGGAGGAGGACGAGGGGCTCAAACCGACCAAGAACACTGACAACAGGCGGGTCCCACTCATCCCAATAGTGAGAGAACGCCTCTTAAGTCTAGCGGCCAAGAATCCCACCAACTCTGGGTTTGTATTCTGGGGACTGTCGAAGAAGGCCCCGATGGACATCAGAAGTCTGAACGACGAACTGCAAAAGATGTTGGTGACCATGAGGGTAGGACCAA
>JAIFLN010000085.1 GCA_020049045.1 Spirochaetota bacterium
TTGCGCAGATTCTCGGTCAGAACGGCCGAAACCTTCTTGAGAACCTGATCGCCAACGTCATGACCCAGAGCGTCGTTGACACTTTTGAATTTGTCGATATCGATCATGGCCAATCCAATGGGCCAGGCTTTCCGCAGGCTGCGTTCGGACTCGTACTCCATCAGATCCCAAGCTTTCCGCCGGTTCCATAGCCCGGTCAGGGTATCTTTGTGGGCCCAGTCCGAAAGGGTCAGGTTGGCAGCGGCCAACGCGGTCTGGCTCTGCAGCAGCTCTTCTTCGGTTTTCATGGCTTTGAGAACTTGCAGGTTCAGTTCGTTGGTAAACGATTCCATGCGGAGCTGAAGGGCCCTGAGTTTCAGTTGAGCTTTGACCCGATAAACCAGTTCGGGACCGTGGAACGGCTTGGTCAGGAAATCGACGGCACCGGCTTCAAAGGCCTTGGTGAGGGCATCCTTTCCTACCAGCGAGGTCAAAATCAAAATAGGCACGTCCTTATGCCGAACGTCTTTTCTTGACCATCGGGTGAGTTCCAGTCCGTCGATTTCCGGCATCATAATGTCGAACAACAAAAGATCAAACGTCTGTTGCGCCATGAGTTTCTGAGCTTCAAACCCGTTGACGGCCAGAGAAACCATCAGATCGAGGGGAGTGAGAAGCGACTCAACCAGCGAGAGGTTCAAGGGCTCGTCATCGACAACCAGAACTGACAACTTGGAATTCACTTGTTCCATGGGTCTATTCTAAGGGAGGATGCGGATTTTGCCCAGCCGGGGAGTTTCAACTTGACATCAGAAGGCGTGAATTCGATCATAAAGTATCATGAAATTGGTTAAACCCTTCTTTGGACGTATCGCAGCTTCTCTGGTTCTTATTCCTTTGCTGGCATTGATTCTGGGAGAGGCTTTCACCCATACCTTCAACCTCAGTCTGGATGTTTCCCTGATCGATAGAATTCTTCTGACCTTTCAGAAACCACTGATCTTTGTTCTTGTGGCCGTTATCGAAGTACTGATGATCGTGGTAGCCCGACGGATGCTGGCCCCGTTGACGCAGTGGCTGCAGAATCCTGACGGTCAGCACAGTGGCCTCTACGAAAAAGCGCGCAAGTCGGCTCTTGGTCTTCCTTGGGCGTTGATTGCCATCACCACAGGTTTCTGGACCGTCGGGACGCTGGTTTTCTTTGCCTTGAATGGTTGGAAGGCTCCTGGAGGGACCTCTCTGGGATGGGTATTGGCGTTCAAGATCACCGAAGGATTTTTATTCGCCACCCTGAATGCCAACTTGATCAACCTCATGCTGCTGGAGCCCAAACGCGCTCTGAACATGCAGAAACTCCGTGACGGTGAACGGGATACTTTTCTTCTCACGCGGGACTTCATTACCGTTTTGGGCTCGGGGCTGGCGTTGGTAGTGCATCTTGCCTATGTCGCCGAGTACTTTATAGGACGCTCACCGGAGCAGCAGGGCCCCCAGGGCCTATTGCTGTCGAGTCTATTCGTGGGATTGGTCATCGTCGGCATCACTCTGATTATCATTGTCCTCGCCCGAAGGGAGCGTGAGATTCAGGCTAACCTTCTGAAAACACGGATCACCGAACTTTCCTCCCGCAAGGACGTAGACCTGAGCCAGAAAACTGCGGTGCTCAATTTTGACGAGGTGGGCATGCTGGCCGATGTGTTCAATACCTATACCGATACACTTGGTGCCATGGTGACCGATATCCGTCAATCGACAAGCACACTGAAAAAGTCGTACTCGGGACTGGCGTCTGGAATGGGCAATGTAGAGTCGGTGATGCGGGGAATGACGGAATCTTTGAGCCATTTAATGGCTCAAGCGGAGGGAGAGACCCAGTCTGTCCACTCGGCCCATCGCTCCATTGAGGCCATTGGTGAGAACCTGGAGACCCTGAACACTTCGCTGCAGTCGCAGGCAGCGATGATTGAACAATCGGGTGCCGGTATCGAGCAGATGGTTTCCAACATCCGTTCGGTGACGGCTAACATCGAACAGGTCGAGTCTCGCTACACGGAGCTGACTTTGGCGGCAGAGAGCGGCAAGAACCGGATCAATGAAGCCAACGGTGATATTCTCAAGGTTGCCCAGATGTCGACGTTGCTATTGGATACCAACAAAGTGATTTCCGGCATTGCCGCTCAGACCAGTCTGCTGGCCATGAACGCCGCCATTGAAGCCGCCCATGCCGGTACCTATGGAGCCGGGTTTTCGGTGGTTGCCGACGAAATCCGCAAGTTGGCTGACAAGTCTTCCCAGCAATCCAAGGAAGTCGGTGCCCAGTTGAAAAAGATCAAGTCCTCCA
This sequence comes from Spirochaetota bacterium, assembly GCA_020049045.1. Lineage (GTDB taxonomy): Bacteria > Spirochaetota > Spirochaetia > JABEVK01 > JABEVK01 > JAIFLN01. The sequence continues at coordinate 2,321 of JAIFLN010000085.1, forward strand.
TTGACGGTGCGGTGGGGGCCTCGGGAGAAGTCTCCAAGGGGTTCAGCTCGGTGGCTGAACTCATCCGTGTGGTGAACCGCTTTGAAGACGAGATTCGGTCTGCCATGGTGGAACAAAGTACTGGTTCCAAGGAAGTGGTGGACGCTCTGGCGGCTATGCATGGTATTACCGGGACGGTAAACAACGGCGCCAGAAAGATTTCTGAGGAAGCCGGCACCCTTCGGGCAGGAATGGGAGCACTCAACGAGCTCTCCTTGAAAACCAAGATGGAACTCGAGCGGGTAACCGGCGACATGGAGCAACTCAACAAAGCCTACCAGAGCATTGGCCAGATGATACAGGACAATGCTCTGGCCCTGGAGAAGGTCGATTCGCAGGTGGCTAAGTTCCGGGTTTGATTACGTCAGAGCCAGAGCCTGGTCCAGGTCGGCCAGAAGGTCATCGATGTTTTCCAGTCCGATGCTCAGTCGAACCAGCTCGGGAGGAAGTCCTCCTGCCTTTTGCTGCTCGTCGCTCAGCTGGCTGTGGCTGGTGCTGGCCGGATGGAGGGCCAGACTTTTGGCGTCACCGACATTGGCCAGATGGCTGAACAGCTTGAGGTTGTCGATGAACTTGCCGCCGCCTTCCCGGCCCGACTTGACCCCGAAAACCACCACACCGCCAAAACCGTTCTTCAGGTATTTCGCGGCAACCTTGTGGGTAGGGTCGGCTTTGAGACCGGGGTAGCGTACCCAGGAGACTTTCTTGTGCTTTTCGAGGTACTCGGCCACCTTCTGGCTGTTCTCCACATGGCGGGCAACGCGCAGATTGAGGGTCTCCAGACCCTGAAGGAAAATCCAGGCCGAATCGGGAGAGAGGCTGGCTCCAAGGTTGCGCAGCGGAACGGTCCGCAGCCGCAGGGCAAAGGCGATAGGCTTGAGAGCGTCGGGTAGATCAATGGCCCAGCGCAGGCCGTGATAATTTTTGTCGTTTTTGTTGAACTGATCGAACTTTTTATCGGACCAGTCAAAGTTACCCGCATCGGTGACAATGCCGCCGATGGCAGTGCCGTGACCGCCGATCCACTTCGTCAGCGACTGCACCACAATGTTGGCTCCATGCTCAATCGAATGCAGGAGAGCCGGTGTGGTAAAGGTGGCATCGACCACCAAGGGCAGCTTGTGCTTCTTGGCAATCTTGCTGATGGCGTCGAGGTCGGCGAAGTCGAGGGCAGGGTTGCCGATGGTTTCCACATAGAGAATCTTGGTATTAGGTTGAATGGCCTTCTCGAAATTGGAAGGGTCTTTCACATCGACAAAGGTGGTGGTGATTCCGAAATCGGGCAGAATAGCGTCAAATTGCGTATAGGTACCGCCGTAAAGGTTCGATGCCGAAACGATATGGTCGCCTTGCTTGGCGATGGTGATGATGGTGCTGAAAATGGCTGCGGTACCCGAGGCGAAGGCCACGCTGGCTGCTCCGCCTTCAAGGGCTGTGATCCGGTCTTCCAGAATCGCCGTGGTGGGGTTTCCCAGCCGGGTATAGATATTGCCGAATTCCTTGAGGGCAAACAGATTGGCGGCATGTTCGGTGCTTTTGAACACGAAGCTGCTGGTGCGGTGGATGGCCACACCGCGGCTGAGCTGGGTGGGGTCGGGGCTCTGTCCGGCGTGGATCAGGTTGGTTTCAAAGGCAGGGGTTTTGGCGGCCATGTAATTCTCCTTCTCGTTAGAGTAAGTCAACAATAGACTCGGGTGGATGGATTCGTCAAGGGGTGACTGTCTTTTTCTTGTTTTGTGCGAATAAAGAACTAAGCTCAAAGCAATGCTACAAAAATTCCAGTTGAGGGTAGTCTGATGGCTGATATGGCTTGGGATGACGAAGAGGAAGAAAACGCCCAGGAAAATCAGTACTTGATGTTCAATTTGGGGCCAGAGGTTTACGGGGTTCCGATCACTCATGTTATCAATATCATTGAACGGCAGAAAATCACCGAAGTGCCCGACCTCCCGCCCTTTATCCGCGGGGTGATCAACCTGCGCGGTTCGGTGATTCCTGTGATGGACCTGCGGTTGCGGTTCAACCTTCCTTTCCGCGAATACGACGATAGAACTTGCACGATTATCGTGAAAGTAGGAGCTCTGTCTTCAGGGTTGATATGCGATACCGTCGCCGAAGTGACCCGGATTCTTCCGGAGAACATCGAGCCCCCGGTGAATTTCCGCAGGGATCTTGAGGCCAACCACTACATTTCGGGCTTGGGAAAGGTTGGTGAGGAGGTGAGAATTCTCCTTGACGTTGAAAAGATTCTCACCGATGAGGGTACGGCTGCGGTCCAAGAGCAGAAAGAGCTGTAACGCCGCCCGCCAGGGAAAGAACCTGGATGTCCGCCGGCAGGGTTTTTACGGCGGACAGACTTCGCCGTCCATGGGCGCAGACGATCAGATAAGTCCTCTGAGGCTGCCAGTCCGGCTGATGGTCAGTCCAAGAGGACCAGGGGAAATGGACCACTTCGCTTCCGGCGGCCTGAAAAAACTCCCACTCCCCCGGTTGAATCTCAGAGGGTTCCCGGATGTCCACGATAATCTGACGTCCGGCAACTGAGATCAAAGGCCAGGCGGCTTCCAGCGTGGCGCGGGCAGTGGTTTGCTGTTCCAGCCAGGTCCATTCCCCGGGGCCATGACGGCAGTCACAGTTCGGATCTGGTTTCCATTTCAGCTTGCGTGGAGACCAGTCGGCAGCGTCGACAATCCAGGTGGCGCAGGCTTCGGGACCTTCGAGGTTCAACAGGAGGCGCAGAGCCGTCAGAGCCTGGAAATTGGCAGCCACGCCGGCCAGAGCTCCGGCGACACCCACCTCGGCGCAAACCCCGATGCAGCCGTCCAGCGGGGCTTCGGGGTACAAGCAGCGCCAGCAGCCCGGGGCGTTTCTATGAAAAGGAAAGGCCATCACTTGCGCCTCCCACTGGTACAAGCTGGCCATAACCAGAGGCTTGCCCGCCGAGCGGCAGGCATCGTGGATCAAAAACTTGGCGGCAAAATTGTCGGTACCGTCCATGACAAGGTCGCAGTCTTGCACCAGGGCGCGGACATTCGTGGCATCCACACGCACTGCCTTGGGCTCAAGCTTGATCCAGGGATTGGCGGCCGCAAGGGCTGCGGCCGCAACTTCCACTTTGGAACGACCGACATCGACGGGGGTGAAAAGGGTTTGCCGGGGAAGGTTGGAGACTTCGATGCGGTCAGGGTCGCAGAACACCAGTCGGCCCACCCCTGATCGGGCCAGGGCCGCCAACACCGGGCAACCCAAACCTCCGACCCCAATGACCAGAACGGTAGAACGGCCCAGAATCTCTTGGCCCGTAGTCCCCCAGCCGGGTACCCTCAGCTGCCGGTCGTAATAGGTCCGTGGTGACACATCACCCATTCCCGGTCTCCTTCGGTATAATGCTCGCATTTCCAGATCGGCACCCTGGTCTTGATCTCATCGATCACCCAGCGGCAAGCTTCGAAACCCTCACCCCGGTGTCCCGAGGCCACCTCGACCAGCACTGCTGCGTCCCCAACCGCCAGAGTTCCCACCCGGTGAATGGCGCGGACGGCATCAAGACCAAAGCGGGTGACGGCTTCCTGGACAATCCTGGTACCTTCCTTGAGGGCCAGCTCAGGGTAACTGGTGTACTCCAGCCCCGTTACCGAACGGCCGTCGTTGTGATCACGCACCCGGCCCCAAAAAACCACCACCGAACCGCTGGCTTGCGGCACCTCGAGTTTGGGAAGGTCTTCGATGCGGGTCTCGACAAGCAAAAATTGAACGGTCATCGTTCGCACGATCTTCTATCCTCCTGCAACGGGTGGCATAAACACCACCAGGGCCCCTGGGACCAATGGGGCCTTCCAGGTGCAGAACTCGTCGGCCTGTGCGGCCCTGATCAGGCTGGCATCGAGGGTAAAACTATGCCTTTCAACGAGTTCCTTCCAGAGAGCTTCGATGGTCCCTGCCGAGGTTTCGAGGGACTCTTGAGCCACACCGGCTTCTTCTTTGAGCCGGGCATAATAGCGGACGGTGACGGTCATTGTGTCCCTCCCCAGGGATAAAATCGAGGGCGAACCAGGGACTGTGGTTCAGAATTGAGTTCGATGAACCCGTCTGAGTCAGCAAGAGCCGAAAAGTCACCCGAGCCGAACCACGGCAAGGTGCCCAAGCGGTGCGACCAGGGTAGAAACAACGTCTGGCCGGTCTGAGGGGGAGTCAGTCCCGAAACCTCAACAGAACGTTCTTCCGGCGGTCGACCTTCCGCAGTCAACAACCACGGCAGCACATAACGGCGGAAGGCGAACAGGCTGGAAACGGGATTGCCAGGAAGGCCGAAGATGACGGTGCGGGGGTGCTCCTTGCTTTCCGGCAGCTGCCCCACCCACAAGGGCTTGCCCGGTCGCTGGTCAACTTTGTGAAAGACGGTGGAGGCTCCCATTTCGGTAAGGATACCAGGGACCAGATCGCGGGCTCCGGCCGAGACGCCGCCGGTGAGCACCAGAACGTCCAAGCCCGGTAGCAGCTGTTCCAGACCCTGACGCAGTCTGATTTTGTCGTCGGCCAGCAAAACCTGGTGGCGGGGTGCCAGACCCCAGGCCCCGGCTTCACCCGCAATGGCGGCGGTATTGCTGCGACGGATCTGCCATGCCAGGGGTTCGTCTCGAACTTCGACCAGCTCATCGCCGGTGGAAATGAGGGCCCACACGGGGCGGCGAACCACTGGCACCGGATCCATGCCGGAGGAAGCAAGGGAATGAAGGTGGGGAGAGCGGAGCAGGGTCCCTGCAGGAAGGAGCAAATCTGCTTTGCGGTAATCGGACCCCTGCCGGTGGACAAATTGTCCTGAAGAAGGCAGCGGTGCCGATGGCTTGAGGCTTACGGTATCATCCTGCCGGTCGACGGCTTCGTAGGGGACCACCGCATCGCAGCCACGGGGGAGAACGGCACCGGTGGCTGTCTCGATGGCAGCCGCCTGACCTTCCAGATCAAGAGGCGGATTCCCGGCGTATTGCAAGGCTTGGACCGACCACGAGCCCAAGCCTTCGCGCGAATCGATGGCATACCCGTCCATGACGACGCGGTCGAAGGGAGGACCGTCGCGATCGGCCAACAACGGCTGGGCAAGGCACCTTCCCACGGCTTGTGCCAAAGGTACAGTCTCGAAAGTTGCGACGGGCAGAAGCCCAGCCAGCAGACAGTCAGCTTCAGCGACGCAGATCATGGGGTACCTCCCCGGGAGAATTGACGTTGGTCAGGCGGTCACCCGCCAGAGGTTCCAAGACGTTAACCGGAGAATTGATCAGCATTTTGCGCGGACAATCGTACCCGGCGGCCAGAAACTGGTAGAGCCGGGCACGGGCTTTTGGTTCGTAGAGAGCGCAAAGCGGTTCTGGCAGGTCTTGATGACCCCGGTAGGCGGTGGCGAACCGGTGCGGGTTGCGCTGCGCCAACAAATTGGCCAAGACTTCGCGGTCCAGGTGGGGAAGATCACAGGCTACCACCAGCCAGGTGGCCTCGGGGCGAGCTTCGAAGGCGGCCAAAATTCCCGACAGAGGGCCTTTGCCTGTCATGGTGTCGTGGATCTGAGGCAGCCCTTGACGCCCCGGAAGGTTGGCCTGGTCGGCCCGGCAGCTGATGAAAACCTCGCGGCAGAATTCTCCCAGAAGCTCGAAAACCCGCCGGGACTCCTCCTGGCCATGGTAGTTCAGGGCGGCTTTATCGCTACCCATGCGGGTGCTTTTTCCGCCGGTGAGCACCAGCCCCAAAACCGGGCGGCGTATTGTCAGCAAATCCCAGTGGGAACGCAGGAAGGCGGCTACTCCGAGGGCATCATCGCGGTGGTAATACGGCACGTTCCAAGGAAGGACAGGGCGTTTGGACCACGGGCCGACGGTGGCCAGAGGTACTTGGCCCTGAAGGGCGGGGTTGTTAATGATGGATAAGGCTTCGTCGAGAACGAGGATTTTGAGAACCTCGCTGGACAGGTGATCCTCGATCAGCAGCGCATCCGCGTCAAGATGTTCCAGACGGCTGAGCGGTTGCTGCGGGAAATCGTGCTGGATGTTGGCAACGTTCAAACCCAAGAGCGGAATCAGTTGGGAGGCGAGGGTGGCTTTTCCCGAGTTCTGATACCCGACCAGAGCCACCTCGTAGGGGTGAAAGGTCCACGCGGGGTTCAAGGCCTTATGCGCCATGGCCGCTCTTTCCGCCGGTTTTTGAAACCAGCTCAACACAACGGATGACAATGGCATGACTGAGGGCTTTGGTCATGTCGTAGAGGGTGAGCGCCGCCACCGATGCCCCGGTCAGTGCTTCCATCTCGACCCCTGTTTTGTGGGTGGTCTTCACCGTGCACAATACTTCGACCTCATGGTCGCCGCACACTTCACAAGTGAGCGAAATACCATCGATAGGGAGGGGGTGGCACATGGGAATCAGTTCCCAGGTGCGTTTGGCTGCCTGGATGCCGGCCACCACGGCGGTGGCAAAAATCGGGCCCTTGGAACCGACCAAGTCGTTCTGCCCTGGGCCGGCCCCCTGTTTCAGCTGTTCGAAGACTTCAGGGGGAAAGTCGACCACGGCCCGCGCCGTGGCGGTGCGCCGGGTGACGGCCTTGCCGCCCACGTCGACCATGGTAGGCAGTCCCTTTTCGTCCACATGGCTCAGCATCTCATCCTCCCACCGCAAACATTTCGATCCGCTTGCCCGACCCGTCGGTGCGCAGTTCCGAGTAGCGGTCGGAGCGGCCTGTCCAAAGCGTTCGCAGCAACGCTGTCATTTCTCCGAGGTCGGCACCGGCCCGCAAGGGTGTGCGCAGGTCGTGACCCACCGCTGAAAACAAGCAGGTGTAGAGCCGGCCATCGGCCCCTAGGCGCACCCGGCTGCAGTCACCGCAAAAGGGTCTGCTGATCGAGTTGATGAAGCCGACTTCTCCCTGACCGTCGGCCCAGGCCCAGCGTTCGCTGGTTTCGCCCGGGTGGTGTTTGGCCACAGGGGTGAGGGTTCCCAAGGCACGCAAACGGGCCAGAACCTCGTCACCGGTGACCACCTGTTCGCGGCTCCAGCGGTTGAGGGTTCCCACATCCATGAATTCGATGAAGCGGAGCCTGAACCCCGGACGGCGGAAGAACCGGGCCAGGGGCTCGATCTGGTCGTCATTCTTTCCCTTCAGCAACACCGTGTTGAGCTTCACCGCACCGAAGGCCTGGTGGGCCGCCTCAATGGCCTCGACAATGGTTTCGAGCCGGTGACCGTTCCCCGTCAGCTCGGAAAACTGATCGGGGTCAAGCGAGTCGATGGATATGGTGACCGAGTCCAGCCGGGCCGCCACAAGGCGGTGCAACAGCGCTTTGAGATGAAGTCCATTGGTAATGAGACCCACCTCAAGGGAGGGAAAGCGGGTTTTTAACTCCAAGATGAGTTCGGGAAGCAGTGAACGCATCAGCGGTTCTCCGCCGGTGAGTTTCACCTTTTTCAGGCCCAGAGAGACCGCAGCCTCGACCACGCGGCCTATTTCGTCAAAGGTGAGAAGCTGTGACCCCTTCACAAAGGGAAAGTCGGCGGGGAAGGCCTCGGCGGGCATGCAGTAGGTGCACCGGAAATTGCAGTTGTCGGTGACCGATATCCGCAGGTCGCGCAACGGGCGTCCCAACAGGTCGTAAGCCATGACCCATTCTATCACAACTCCCCGTCGAGTACGTCGGGAAGGATGAGCTTGAACGTGCTGCCTTGCCCGGGCTTGCTGGTCACTTCCAGTCGTCCGCCCATGGTGCGGGCCAAATCGGTGCTGAACTGCAGCCCAAGCCCGCTGCCCGACTCGCCTTCTGTACCGAGTTCGCTGGAAGCCTGTTTCTTTTGGAACAGGGTGGCCACCTTGGACTTGTCCATTCCCATTCCTTGATCCTCGACGTTGATTACGATGGTCTCTTCGCCGCGCTCAGCCCGCAACGTCACCGGTCTGCCGGGAGGGGAATACTTCACGGCGTTGGATACAAGGTTTCGGACCACGGTTTCCAACATTCGCTCATCGGTCATCACCGTCAGGGTTTTTGGACACTCCACCACCAGGGAGATGCCCTTGAGCTTGGCAGTGGCTTCCAGCCAGGCTTGAACGGACTGCAAAGGTCGGACAACGGGAATGCGTTCGCGCAGTGCGGCTACTTCTTCCATTTGTCCCCGCACCCATCCGAGCACATTCTCGAGCAGGTTGTAGGTCCGCAGCGCCGCCTGGCGGCTTTCCAGCAGAATTGCATGACGGTCGGATTCTTCCAGCGGCTGGTCGCAGGCAAAGCCCAACATGACACTCAGGTTGCCGATCGGCCCCCGCAGGTCGTGAGCCAGAATGGTGAACAAGCGGTCCTTGAGGTCGTTTTGGGCACGGTATTTTTCTGTCAGCTCGGCGAACTGCAACCGCTGGATCAAGGTGCTTACCGTTCTTCCGTACAGTGACAGAACCTCACGCTGAAGAGAGCTTAAAGGCTGATGACGAAAGGCGTTGTCTACAGACAGCCAGCCCAGTACCCTCTCACCATCCAGCAAGACCACCATGGCGTTCCAACCTAACGCCACTGTTTCGTCCCAGTAGCGCAGGGTGCAGTCCTCCCAGACTTTGATGCGGTCAGGTTGGGCCAGGGCCTCATCGAGGGAAGCGTGTCCTTCGGTGATCAGGGAATGGTAAGCCGACTCGTTGACCACCAGACCGTCTCGGTCTGTCCCCCAGGTGCCCTGCATTTCTTTGGTGAGCGGATTGTAGCTGATCAGAGCAGCACGGTCGAATCCCAAGGGTGAAAGCAAACCCTGCACCGACTGGCGGTACAGTTCGTTGAGATTGGCAGCCTTGGACAGGCTCAGGGACAGTTCGTGGACCCAGCGTACCAGGTCGGCACCGTTGCTCATACCTTCAGTGTACATGGTTTAGTCACCGTTCGCCAATTTTTTATGCCCATAAAGACTGTGGACTGCCATCCCCGTGATGACCAGGGCCAGTCCCGCCAGCGACAGCGGATCGGGCCACAGAGCTCCCAGCAGAAGCATTTCACCGGCAAGACTGAAGAGAACCTCTCCGGCCTGGGTGGCTTCGACGGCCCCCAGTCTGACCGGGTCGCCACGGACCAGGTCGGTGGCCTGAAAGAACAGCAGCGTGGCGATGACTCCGGAAAAGACTGCCACCAGAAGACTTTGCATGGTTTGCTCGGCGGAGGGAACCTGTCCTTGAAGCAAGGCCGTCAGCGCCAAGATGGCCCAGAAGGGCAGGCTGAGCAGGGTCATGGCGGCCACCCGCTGCACCGTGTTGAGACGACCTCCTGCCAGAGCCATGATTTTTCGGTTTCCCAGCGGGTAGGCTATGGCTCCCGCCACGACCAGGACCAGCACCTGGAGGGCTGTTGTCAGGTCGGTTTTCATGGCCTGGCCACTTTGAAGCAGGGCCACCCCCACCAGAATCAGACCTGAAAACGCCAGCGTTTTCCATGGAAATTTTCCTGTGGGGAACAGAAGTGTGCCCGCTACAATGGTCACCTGCCACAGTCCGGCCACCAGCCAACCCTCGCCAAAACTGGCCGCCCAGCACACAGGGGCATAGAACAGGCCGAAACCCACCGTGCTCCAGCCCCACCAGCGACCCGGAGCACGGCCTACCTCTTTGGCCATCGGTCTCCAGCCGCCGTTCCAGAACACCAGCACGGCTAGCAGGGGTGCCATAAAGGCAAACCGCAAAACCCCGCTCCAAACCCAAAATCCACCACCCAGATCCATCGATCGGTTGAGAATAAATGTGAGGCTGAAAAACAAAGAGGCCACCAGGCCAAGAAGAAGGGGCTTCAAGGTCGATAGACTACAATGCGACCCCGATCAGGCCCCCGATACCAAAGGTCACCGCCGCCGCCGCTACCCCGAAGATCACTTGGCGGGCACTGCCCCAAACCCAGTTCAGACCCGTGATCATCGAACTGATGAAGCCCAGCAGGAACAACCCCACCGCCGAAGCCAGGGCGCTGACGGCCAGTCCCTCCCATCCGGTCAGGAAGAAGTAAGGGAACACCGGAATGATGCCGCCGATCACGCACAGAACAAAACTGGTGAAGGCAGCCTCCCAAGCCGACCCTCCCAGTTCCTGTGGATCAATGGACAGTTCCTCGCGGGCCAGGGTGTCCAAGGTCGCGGCTTTGTCGAGGAAAATCTGGTTGGCCATCTGCTCGGCCTGGGCGCGTCCCACCCCCTTGGCCTGGTAAATCAAAATCAGCTCCTCTTTTTCCTCTTCGGGGGCTTCCTCGAGTTCTTGCGCCTCGATGCGAAGCTGGTTCTCGTACAGTTCCCGGGCATTCTGCACCGAAAGCCACTCGCCCAGCGCCATTGACAAAGCACAGGCCAAAAGCCCCGCCACCCCCGTCACCAAAATGATAGGACCTGCCACTCCTGCACCGGCTACACCCATCACAATGCAAAACACACTCACCAAGCCGTCGTTGGCCCCCAGCACCCCGGCCCGCAGGGCGTTGCCCCCCGTGCGGTGGCGGCCTTCAAAGCGGGCCACCTCGGAACCCTCCAGCCCCGAACCGCTGCGTGCCAGGTAGCTGAACACGCGGGCGTGGCTGTTTTCGTCGCGCACCAGACCCGGAATTTCCGCCTCGGTCTGACCCGCGTATTCGCCGGCAGCACCTTTTTCAATCGATGCGATCAACGGAATCACCGAACCCGCTCCCAGCCGTTTGGCCAGCAACGCTAGAATTTTGGTCTTCAAACCGGGCTTGAACACCCCGGGGTCGCTGCCGCTCTCGCTCAGCTTGCCTGCCCACAGGGCCACATGCTTTTCCTCGTTGTCGGCCAGCTTTCCATACACTTCTTTTAACTGCGGATTCTCTTCTGTAGTCCCCAGACGACGGTACAAGTACACCGCCTCGCTCTCTGCCTGCCAATTTGCCTGATACCGGCGCTTATCTTGTTTGTTCATGCGCACAGGGTACCGGGAACAGACAAAGGAGGGAAGGGGGAGGCAACCGCTACCCGACCAGCGTCAAACCGCCCGGGACAAACTTGGTGAAATCGCGGAGGTTCGAGCTGGCCAGGGTGATATCCGCCTCAAGGGCCGTACCAGCAATCAGCGAATCGACCCGCAGGGAGCGTTGCCGGCCAACCTGGTTCCACAAACGGGCCGACGCCTCGGCGCCGCTTTCGGTCAGCGGTACAATTCCACCCCGCAGCAGCGACCGCACCAGCGAGATCTCCTCGGAATCGACCGGACCGCAGAGGAACTCGTACCAGCTGATGGCGGCCGTGCACAGCACTTCGCCGGAACCCACCCACTGCCGGACCCGCAACGCTTCCGGAGTCCCAGGAATCAGGAGCTGGATCAGATAGTTCGTGTCGACCAGAATCACGAGGGGAAACTCTCCCGGCCCCAGTCGTCCCTATCCTCGGACCACTGTTTCAAGTAGCCCTCCGCCTTTTCCGCCGCCAAACCGCCTTTGCTATGGTAGTCCTCAAGCGCTTGGAGCGCGGTGTCTTCGTACGGGAGTTTCTCGGCAGCCTCAAGGGCGCGGCGGATGACTTCAGCCTGCGACACCCTCCAGCGTTTGGAAAGGGCACGCAATCGGCTTATGGCGAGTTCATCAAGAGAGAACGTGGTGCGATGCATGATCGATGTCATACCATCACGGTATAGCATCACTATGGATTCGTCAAGTGGAACCTGGTCTGCTCAAGCAAAACCTCGCCAACCTCTGTCAGGGAAGGTATAATGGAGAGATGAGGAATATGGGACTTCCTGTTCGTAAATTTGACCAGCACTATACCTATCGCGACTACCGTCAATGGGACGACGAGGAGCGATGGGAACTCATCAGCGGCGTGGCCTACAATATGAGCCCCGCACCGAGGATTCCGCATCAAGGGATTTCTGGCGAAATTTACCGGCAGTTGGCGAACTTCTTGAAGGGTAAACCCTGCAAAGCGTTCAACGCTGCCGTGGATGTATTCTTTCCACCGTTGCGTGAAATGGATGAGGACGAGGTTGATACGGTGGTGCAGCCCGATGTGCTTGTTGTCTGCGACAAGACAAAAATTCGGCACAACGGAATTTGGGGTGCGCCCGACCTGGTGGTCGAGATTCTGAGCAAGTCGACCAGCCGCAAGGACCAACATGAAAAGTTCGACCTGTACGAGCGAACAGGCGTGCGCGAATACTGGATTGTCGACCCCAACGGTCAATGGATACAGCAATATCTGCGCGAGCCAAGCGGCAAGTTCGGTGTCGAGGTCACCTTTGAAAAGACAGGCAAGCTGGCCAGCTCAGTGCTTCCGGGGTTCGAGCTCGACGTAGACGAAGTGTTTTTGGCTGGTGAACTGCCCGCGCCGTGAACTGCTGAGTGAGGGGGAACCCTTCAAACCCCCACGCGTTGCTTCAAGGCCTCCTGCAGCACTTGGGAGAAATTCACGTTGTGGCGTTCAGCTTCCTCATTGAGCCAGTAAGGGATAGTCAGGGTTTTTTTAACAGAGCGGTTGCGGATTTCATCCCTGACCATGTCTGGTCTGCCTTCAATGGGAACGATGAAGCTACCGGCCTCTTGGGGAACCGCTTCGATGGCGGAAGGTGCTGGGATGGTATCCTTGTCTTCCAGAAGTCCAAACAGATGTAATCCCAAGGCTTCACGCGCCATGTTGAGTGCATCTTCTAGGTCATCACCGGTAGAAAAGCAACCGGGCAAGTCCGGAAACTCGATCCCATAGGACCCAGACTCGGCTCGGTGAAAGTAGGCTGGATACAAATAGGTCTTCATGTCAGTCCTCCAATGGGATTCCGGCTTGTCGGAAGATACTTTTAACGGTCTTGATAGGAACATCTTTCTTGGGGTGAGCCACTGTCACTTTGCCCTGTTTACTGGGGTGAATCAGCTGAACATGCGATCCAACCTGATGCTTGAAAAACCAACCATCGGCAAACAGGACCTTCAGGATGTCTTTCGATGACCAACTCTTCACAAGATAAATATGACACGTGTAAATATACGTGTCAATGAATTTCCAAAAAAAATGCTGAACCCTCTCTTTCCCTACGGCAACCTCACCGGCGAATACAGCACCCGGGTCATAAAGATGGTGTCGACTGTAGCTGCGCTTCGATGTTCTGCGTGGCTGGACGATGTTGGTTTGGAACTTTCCCCTGTCGTCCCGCTTCGAGGTACAGTCTTGCGCATGCCATAGCGTCCTCAAGGGCGTCATGATGGTTTTTTAGCGGGATTCCCAAGTCGCGGCAACAGGAATCGAGGCTGTGGCCCCATATCCTGTAGGTGCATTGGGTCTCATAGGCAACGGGTTCCAAACCATAGAACTCCAGCGCCTGGTCGAGACAGGATCGATCAAACGAAACGTTGTGGGCGACAACGGTCTGTCCCTCGATCCAATGACGCCAGATAGTCCACGAAGCCGGAAAGTCCGGTGCTTCAGCGGTCATCTCTGCACCGATGCCATGGATCTGGTCTGTGAAGCGAGCCCAATACTTGTTCTCTGGGGGCTTAATGAAAGACTTGTAGGAATCGACGATCTTTCCATCGACAACCCGTAGTCCTCGATTACGACAAATTTTATCTCGGTGCGCTGACGTTTGGTCGGAAGGAGAGTTCCAGACCGCTTTCTTACGTGATCGACGGTAAACAGCGGCTCGTCACCGTGTACCTCTTCCTGCTGGCTCTCTACGTGCATTCCCGGGAACAAGGCTCTATTTATGCAAGACACCTTGCCCGACGTCTCTGGAGCGAAGAGGAGGGGTTGTTTCGCAATCATCTGAACTGGCCCGAGGTCGAGTCGGCCGTCGGATTTCTTGCGGGTAGAAGTGCCACACCACCCGCTCAGGAATCCCGTCAGGCCAGCCTTCTTGTAAGTCGGTTTTCTGACATCACCTCGGCAAACCTTTTCGGAGACGAGGAATTTCCCCTCGACGAGTTCATTTCGTGGACTTTGAACAACGTCGGGTTCTCAGAGACGAATCTTTTTGAAGAGACCCGGGACAGAGAACTTTTCCAGAAAGGTAACGGCCTTACGACTTCACCGGTGAATACGGTACCCGGTTCATAAAGATGGTTTCGACGCGCTCGACAATAGGGCCGTCGAGTTCGGACAGGCGCTTGACTTCCTGCCACGCGGGGTCGGCGACAAAGTCGGCCCAGCTTTTGTCTCGTGCGGGGCGGTCGCGGTGCTCGACCACGTAGTAGAGCTTGTTTTCACCGTCGGCGTTTTCCCAGAAATCGAGCACCTTCATGCCGTGTTTGGCCAGCAGCTTCATCGAGTGGTCGTTGAAACGCCGATGGATGGCTTCCATCCGGCCCGGATGCATATGGTAGATGCGCAGTTCGTACAGCATGGCAATTCCTTTCAGTGGATGGGTTTGGTTCTGTCTCGCAGGTGTCCGGCGCTGCGCGCGTGATGCACCGCCAGCAGTTCGCCGACAATACTGACGGCTATCTGCTCTGCACCATCGGCGCCCAGGTCCAGGCCTACGGGGCCGAACAGGGTTTGTGGCGGTACGGCGGGGCCGTCTCTCATCACCTCCAGGCGGCGGGCCTGGGGGCCCATCAAGCCCAGATACCGTACACCGGCCTGGGCGCAGCGGGCAAACCACGCACGGTCATGGGCCAGGCTGTGGGTCTTCAAAACGGCGTACGACTCCCTCTTGAGAGGGACGGGGATGGTCTCTTCGGGGCGCGTCAGAATCAGCGACCAGGCCGCCGGAAAGCGTTCGGCGGTCAGCAAGGCCGGGCGGTGGTCGACTACGGTGACACGGAAGCCGGTTTGATCGGCCAGGGCGACCAGGGCCAGGGCATCATCGCCGGCACCAAAAACGAACAGACGGGGAGGGGGAACAAACGACTCGGTGAAGGAGGTGCCTTGTTCGTCCTCAAAGGACTGGGAATAGGAAAAGGGTTGTTCCCCGGCCAATTGTTCCAGCAACGGGGCAACAGTGGTCTGAAAGGATAGGGAGCAGGGCCGGACCATCACATCGATCTTGCCGTTGCACCCCAGGCCAAGGCCCCAAAGTTCGTCTTCGGGGCCGTTGGTCTCGTAGTGCACCGGGCGTGCCCGGCCTGAAGCGAGGACCGACCTGCCGATTTCGGCCAGGTCGGCCTCGAGGCAGCCTCCGCTGACGTTGCCCAGCAAGGTGCCATCGTCGCGGATTAAAAGCTTGGCGCCCGGCCTGCGGTAGGCCGAACCCTCGATCTTCACCACCGTAGCCAGGGCGCAGCGTCGGCCGCTCCTGGTCAGGTGTTGAATTTCAGCGAAGATTCTTTGGGTCTCACGCCAGTGCTTCAAGGCTGCTTCTCAGTCGATTTCTGAAACCGATTCGTCGGGTTCGGCGGTCCACTTCAGCTTGTCGAAGATGTAGAACACCAGGCTCAGGAAGATACCGACGAGGGTGGCCAAAACCATGCCCTTGAGCTGAGCTTTGCCAATGTCGATCGAAACACCCGAGATACCGACGACGAAGATGACCGCCGAAAGCAGCAGGTTGCGGCTCTTGGAATAGTCGATCTTGGCTTCGACAATCATTCTCAGACCCGAGGCCGCAATGACTCCGAACAGCATCATGCTCACACCGCCCAGGACGGCCGTAGGAATGGTGTTGATGGCTCCGGCCAGGTGGCCGAAGAAGGCGATGATGATGGAGATGACAGCCGCACCGCCAATGACCCACACCGAGTAGACTTTGGTGATGGCCATAACACCCATGTTTTCACCATAAGTTGTTGTGGGGCAGGAACCTGTGAAGCCAGAGAGCATGGTCGAAACACCGTCGCCCAACATCGAGTTGTGCAGTCCGGGAACCTTGAGCAGGGGGCGGCCGACAATGTTGCTGGTGACGAACAGGTGACCGATATGTTCGGACATGACGACGAGCGCGGCGGGCAGAATGATCAGGATGAACGAGATATCAAAGGTGGGGAACACCATCTGGGGAATGGTCAGGAACTGGGCGTTGGTCAACGCGTCAAAGTTTACCATGCCCATAAAGACGGCCAGGATATAGCCGGCTGCCAGGCCGATCAGGACAGGAATGGCCGCCCAGAACTTGCGGAAGACCATAGACCCGACAATGATCACCGAAAGGGTGAACAACGACACGATGACATTGTTGGCAATCATGACACCGGAACCCATCGAGGCATCCTTGTAGAAGGCCATGCCGACGGCTACGGGGGACAGTTCCAAACCGATCAGCGCAACGATGGGACCCATGGCGGCGGCGGGAAGCACAATGGAAATCCACTTGCGTCCGGCAAACCGGATGATCAGCGACACGACGACAAAGGCCAGACCGGCGACGACGAAACCGCCGACAGCCATCGAGAAACCGATTTGGGGTGTGGCACCCAAGGCGATACAAGTAAAGGTGGGAGCCAAGAAGGCGAAACTGGACCCAAGGAAGGCGGGTGCCTTGCCCTTACAGATAAATAGATAGATCAGGGTACCGATACCGTTCATCAAAAGAACAAGAGCGGGGTCGATGACTTGGACCTTCGCCACCGAGTTGAACAGGATCGGTACCAGGACCGATGCTCCAAACATCGCGAACAAGTGCTGAAGGCTAAGGGGGATCCCTTTCAGGATGGAGACCTTGTCTTCGACTTGAATGATTTCTCTTACTGCCATTTGCTACCTCTTTGTTGGAATTCTGGCCTACGGCAACGCCGTTGAAGGTAGTGTTCACCCAAATCAACTCGACGTCAAGAGATTTATCCTTGACTTGTATACAATCAGGTATATGATGTCTTATTCAGAAGAGGTTAAGCGTGAAGAAGGTCCTGGTTAAGAAAGACTCTTACTTTGATTCCGTCTTCCTGATGCTCCTCAGCAAAGAGCTGAAAGAAGGAGCTCGGGTCACGGATTCCATTGTTGCCATGGGCACTCCCATGAATTTGGAGCTGCTGGCATCCTTGGCGTACACGGCTTCCGACTTGGCGGGGATCACGCCCAACGATCTGATTGTCGCCGTCGACTGTCCTGACCTGGCTGCCGCCGATGCTGCCATTACGGCGGCCGAGGCTTTGCTGATCCGTAAGAAAGCTCCTGCGGAAGGCGCGCAGGCCAAACCCCGAAGCCTCGGCGGCGCTCTGGAGCAACTTCCCGGTGCCAATGTCGCGGTGATCTCTTTGCCCGGAGCCTATGCCGCCCGCGAGGCCCGTAAAGCCCTGGAACGGGGACTGCACGTCATGCTGTTCTCCGACAACGTTTCGCTGGAAGACGAGATCGCACTGAAAACCTATGCTGTGTCAAAGGGCCTGCTTTTGATGGGCCCGGATTGCGGTACGGCCATCATCAACGGTCAGCCGCTGTGCTTTGCCAATGTGGTCCGCCGTGGTCCTGTCGGTATTGTCGCCGCCTCGGGAACGGGCCTGCAGGAAGTGTCCTGTCTGGTCGACCGTTTCGGCTCCGGGGTCAGTCAGGGCATCGGTACCGGCGGGCGTGACTTGAAAAATGAGAAAGTCGGCGGCTTGACCATGCTTTCGGGCATTCAGGCGCTGGCTCAAGACCCTATCACCAAGACCATTGTTGTTGTCTCCAAACCGCCGGCCAAAGCGGTGGCTGACAAGGTGGTCAAGGCGCTGATGGCTACCGGCAAGCCCTGTGTGGTCCATTTTATCGGTCTGGAACCGGCCTCACAACAAACCCCTGGTGTCCGCTGGGCCTCGAACTTGGAGGAGGCGGCCCGCATGGCCGTTGGCCAGGAGGTTCCGGCTTTTGACGTCGAGGCCCTGGTGAAACGCGAGACTTCCGGCATGGCCAAGGGACAAAAGTATCTGCGCGGCTACTATACAGGCGGTACCCTGGCCGACGAAGCCTGGATTCTTCTCCATAAACTGACCGGTGCCGTGTACTCCAACAACCAGACCGATCCGAAATTTGTTCCGCCGGACCCCAACCGTTCGATTGGTCATACTGTGGTCGACCTGGGCGACGATGTGTTCACCGTGGGCCGTCCCCATCCAATGATTGACCCCAGCACGCGCACCGATCGGGTCGACGCCGAGCGCGGCGACGCGGAAATCGCCGTCATGCTGGTCGATGTGGTGCTGGGCTTCGGTTCGCATGCCGATCCGGCCGGAGCTTTGATTCCTTCGTTGTTGGCTGCCAAAGAGGCGGCGAAAAAGCGGGGCGGGTACCTTTCGGTGGTGGCTTCGGTCACCGGTACCGAGGGTGACTACCAGGGGTTGGCCGGTCAGAAAGCCAAGCTGGAAGCCGCCGGGGTTGTGGTGATGCCTTCGAATTACCAGGCCTCGGTTCTCGCGGTCAAAATTGTTGAAAAGGCGAGTGCGAAATGAGTGTTGCCGACCTGTTCCAAGCGGAATTGAAGGCCGTCAACCTCGGCCTGGAATCCTTTGCCGACAACCTGCGTCAGAGGGGAGTTTCCGTTGTTCAGATGGACTGGCGCCCCCCGGCCGGTGGCAACATCGCCATGATCGCCGCCCTCGACCGCCTGGCGCTGAATCCCAAAATAGACATTGAAGCCGCCAACGCCAAGGCGGTCCAGCGCATGCTGAAGGGCAAGCCCATGCTGGTGGGTGTCGGTATTGCCAAGGACGTCGTACCGGGAATGCGCCCAGACCTGATTCTGCATTCCGGTCCGCCCATCACCTGGGCCAGGATGGCCGGCCCCATGCGCGGTGCCGTCATCGGTGGCCTGCTTTACGAGG
This sequence comes from Spirochaetota bacterium, assembly GCA_020049045.1. Classification (GTDB taxonomy): domain Bacteria; phylum Spirochaetota; class Spirochaetia; order JABEVK01; family JABEVK01; genus JAIFLN01. Next base: position 21,016 of record JAIFLN010000085.1, read on the forward strand.
GCCTGGCCAAAACCCGCGAGGAAGCCGAAGCACTGGCCGCCAGCGGTAAAATCACCTTCGAACCCTGCCACCACCATGGCTCTGTCGGTCCCATGGCCGGTATCATGACCAGCAAAATGCCGGTATGGATCTTCCAGAACGAGACCTACGGCAATTACTCCTATGCCACCTTCAACGAGGGCCTGGGCAAGGTGCTCCGCTACGGCGCGTTCTCGGCCGAGGTGCTCGACCGTTTGAAATGGATGGAAACCGACCTGGCCCCCGTGATGAAGAAGGTGCTGGCGGCGCACGGGCCTGTGGATATGCGCGGTATTCTGGCGCAGGTACTGCAGATGGGCGACGAAGGCCACAACCGCAACCGCGCCGGCACCTCGCTGATGATCCGTGAGTTTGCCCCCTACCTGGTCATGCTCGACGAGCCCAAGGAAAAGATTGCCAAAATCCTGTCGTTCCTGCACGCCAACGACCATTTCTTTTTGAACCTGTCCATGCCCGCCTGCAAGTGCGTGGTGGACGCCGCTGCCGGTATCGAGGGCTCCACGGTCATCACCACCATGGCCCGCAACGGCACCGACTTCGGTATTCGGCTTTCGGGTCTGGGCGACCAGTGGTTCACCGGCCCGGCGGGCATTGTGGAGGGGTTGTACCTTCCCGGCTACACCGCTGCCGACGCCGCCCCCGATATCGGCGATTCGGTCATCACCGAAACAGCGGGCATCGGCGGTTTCGCCATGGCAGCTGCCCCGGCTATTGTGCAGTTTGTCGGAGGGGTTCCCCAGGACGCCATCAACTTCACCAAGGCCATGTACGAGATCACCCTGGCCGAGAGCGACTTCTACAAAATTCCCATTCTGGACTTCCGGGGAACTCCTACGGCCATTGACGTGCGCCTCGTGGTCGAAAAAAGCATTCTGCCGGTGATCAATACCGGCATTGCCCACAAGGAACCGGGGGTCGGTATGGTCGGTGCCGGACTGGTCAAGCCGCCGGAGAACTGTTTTCAGGACGCGCTGGCGGCGTTTGCAGAGGAGTATACAGCGACATAAAGAAGGCCTCACACAGAGGCACAGAGAACACAGAGGAATAGGTCAGCAAGGCCCCTTCCTCTCTGTGACTCTGTGGTCTCTGTGTGAGATTTTTTGGATTGAAAATTGAGGAGGCAAGCATTGAAAGTTATTGACCTATCCATTCCCCTGGGCATCGGCACTCCGCCATGGCCCACCTACATTCCGCTGCAGGTGCAGTACTTCAAGCGGTTGTCCCCCAACGGGGCCAACGGCCAGGTGGTCACCCATTCCAACCACATCGGTACCCATCTGGACGGTGAGATTCACTTCTACACCCCCGGCAAGGACATCGCCAGCCTCGACATGGACTTTTTGGTCCATGACGGTGCCATTGTTGACCTTTCCGACGTGTGCGGTGACTACGATGTCTACACCTCGAAAATGGTGGAAGACCGCGTCGAGGTGAAAGAAGGCGACATCCTGCTTATCCACACGGGGTTCCACCATTACGGCTGGGACCAGCCCACCGGCGATGAAATCCGCTACATGATCAAGCATCCGGGACCAGACCGGGAGTTTGCTGACTGGGCGAAAAAGAAGAAGCTTCGCTGGATCGGGGTGGACTGCGGTTCGGCCGACCATCCGATGAACACCAAGATCAAGGAATGGATGCCCAAGCAGGCCAAGGAGTGCGACGACCACTTCAAGCGCAAGTATGGCAAGGGCTTGGACGAGGTGTTCACCGAGGACAAATACCAGCTGATGCACATCGAGATGTTCAATGTGGGACTCATCCACGCTGAGTGCGTGGGCGGTGACATCGACTTGCTGCTGAACCAGCGGGCCACCATCGGCTGCTACCCCTGGAAGTTCGTCGACGGCGAAGCCTCGATTTCGCGCATTGTGGCCCATGTGGACGACGACCGTTACGAGAAACTGATGGCTAAGAAGGCCAAGGCAGTTTTGACCAAGTACGGCGATATCGCCGGAGCAAAAAACGAATGGCTTCATAAAGAAGCCCGAAAATAACGAAACCCAAGAAAAGGAGTGAATCATGGCACTAGATGATATGGAAAAGAAACTGAGGCCCCCGGAGATTGAGCTCAAGCCTTACCCCCCGAAGATGATCAAACTGGCCTCGGGAGAGATTATGGTGGTGCGCGAAGCCCGCCGCGAAGAAGTCGGCGCTCTGTTGGGCACCGTGTATCCTCTGATCGGTGTTCCGTCGGACTACTACGACATTGTCGCCGTCCGCATGTATTCGGAAATTCTGGGTTGGTACCGCTACCGCGTGGCCAATGAGTTTGTGCTGGTCGGCGCCATCAACGGCGTCATCGCCGGCATCGTCACCAGCCGCCATGTGCACGCCGGTCTGGGCATGAGCCTCCACACCATGACCATCAAGCGCGGTCTGCGCGTCGGTGCCCAGCTGTTTGCCGCCAAGATGGAACACCACATCGACATTCTGGGCGAAGACGAAGTCTGGATCGTCGCCGAAAGCCCCAACGGCTTCAAGCGCTGGATGATCGAATACCAGCTGGAAGACCGCTCGGCGCAGTTCCCCGAAACCCGCCACGAACTGGGCGGTGTGCCCACCTTCGTGCTGACCAAGAAGCTGTGGAACGCCGTGCGCGACGTCAAATGCACCGGTACCCGCCCTGTCCCCGCCGACATTTTGAAGACCGCTGACAAGCTGATCATGCCGACGGACTATCCCCAGCTCCCCGGCTTCAAGAGGTAAACCATGGCAAGAGTAGGCATCGTTGGAATCGGGCACACCCGGTTCGGAAACTCCTCGGAATATGATTTGGCGGATGTTCTGGCCTACGCGGCCACCGACGCCCTGAAGGACGCCGGGTTTCTGGAGCATCGGAAAGAAATCGACCAGGTGTTGGTGGCGAACATGGCCAGCGGCCTGCTCTGCCATCAGTCGGCCGTCGCCTCGGCTATGGTCAGCCGCCTCGACATGGAGCCCGTTCCCGCCGAACTGGTGGAAAACGGACCCGCCTCGGGCGCCAGCGCTGTGAAGCTCGGCTATATGGCTGTGGCCTCCGGCATGGCCGATGTGGTGCTTGTCGTCGGTGGTGAAATCATGCGCAAGGTGACCGGCTGGCTGGCCACCGATGTGGTGTCCACCATGCTCGACACCGAAACCGAGTATAATATGGGCCTGACCCTACCCGGGTTCGGCGGCATGTTTACCCGCATGTATATGGAAAAGTACGGCCTCACCGAGCGCGACCTGGCGCTTCTGGCCGTGAAAAACCACGATAACGGCATCAAGAACAAGTACGCGCACATTCAGGCGACGTGCACCATCGAGGCCATTGCCGACGGACCTGAGGCCGATGTGGTCAACAACTACATCGCCGAGCCGCTGCGCATGTATTCGACCTGCCCCGTGTCTGACGGTGCCGCCGCTGTCCTTCTGGTCAATATGGACTCGCCCAAGGCGAAGCTGTTTGCCAAGAAGCCCGTGCGCATCGCCGGGGTGGCCAGCGCCACCGATACCCACTGCGTGCACAACCGCAAGGACCCTTTGCAGCTGAACGCCGTGCGCATCGCCGCCGAAAAAGCCTACCAAATGTCAGGGCTGACCCCCAAGGACATCTCCTTCGCCGAACTGCACGACGCCTTCTCCATCCTCGAAATGGCCATCAGCGAAGAGGTCGGCTTCTTTGAAAGAGGCAAGTCGTACCTTGCGGTGCGAAAGGGAGAAACAGCCATCAACGGCAAAATGCCCATCAACACTTCCGGCGGGCTCAAGTCCAAGGGGCATCCTGTGGGTGGTACCGGGGTCTCGCAGGTTGTCGAGTTGGTCCGTCAACTTCGTGGTGAGGCTGAAGAAGGCCGTCAGGTCAAAGATCCGAAGTACGGCATGTCGGTGAATTTCGGCGGTTTTGGAAACAACGTGGTCGCAGTCATCTGCGCCAAGGATTGAGGGAGGCCCACCATGATTGATTTCAGTATGTACGATGTGAAGGCACCCAAAATCAGTGGGTTCCGCTGTGAAAAATGTGGCAGCGAATACTATCCCGCCCCCATGATCTGCGGAAAGTGCAACTCCCGCCGCGATCCGGTCACCGGTAAGGGCTGGGTGAAATTTGACCTGGAAGGTCCGTGCACCCTGCTGACCTGGACCAGAGTCTGGAACCTTCCTGAAGGGTACACCAAGAAGTTCCTTTTGTTCGGGATTGTCCAGTTTGAGAACGGTCTGAGAGCTTCGGGACGCATCGAACTTGACGAGCCGAAAACGGGGATGAAACTGACCGCGTCAGTCGAGGAGTCAAACGAGCGACCCGGTAAACCGGTCAAAATATTCGTTTTTAGCTGAGGAGCGCGTTCCAGGAGGGAGTGATGGCTGAGGAGAACCTGAGTACCGATGTCTTTGCCCAGTTAAGCAGTCGTATTTTGCAATGGCAGTATCTGCCCGGGCAACGCTTGACGGAAGAAGACCTCTGTGCCCAGTTCTCCGTCAGCCGTAGTCCCATCCGAGAAGCGCTGGGGCAGCTGGTTGAGCAGGGTTTGGTGGTCAAAAAAGCTCGTCAGGGTTATGCCGTCCGCAAAATCGATATGAAGGAGATCAACGAGCTTTACGATGTCCGGCAGGTCTTGGAGCTTTCGGTGGTTGAACGGCTGTGCCGCAGCCCCATGGACGAGACCCAGCTCTGGGAACTTGAGCGAAAGTGGGAACGACTGCGGGATGTGCTGCCGGAAATGAACGGCATCGCTGCCAACGCCGACGAGGAATTTCATGAGGTGCTGGCTCTGGGCACGGGAAACTCGGTGCTGGTGCGGACTCTGAAAGACATCGACAAGCGCATCCATTTTGTCCGGCTGGCTGATATCACCGACCCCGAACGTTTCGCCAAAACCTGCGATGATCACCTGGAGATTCTCCGCAGAATCCGCCTTCGGGATAGCCAAGGCGCAGCGCTGGCGTTAAGGCGGAACATCGAGTGGGGCCGGGTTCATGTGGAGGAGGCGATCAAGGAGGCCCTGGCCCGTGCCTACCTCGCCAACTGAAGTTCTGGCGGTCGGTGCTCTGTTTCCGATGGGAGCCTTCTCCTACACAGTTCACAGCGAATTCGCTTCGGCGGTGAACTGGAGGGTGGAGGGGCAACCGTTCTTGGTTTCTCTGGTGACCAAGCCCGAGGCGTTGCACCCCCGCAGTGCCTTGGTGACCCGGTTGCCCGGAGATGGCGGGCATTGGGACGATCCGGGTCCCGTTGCCCGGCATGACGGGACCATGCCCTTTCTACCGCTTGGCTCGGCTCTGGTGCAACGACGGATTGGACTGGTGGAAGCGCATTTGAGGGTTCTCAAGGCGCGGAAAGGGCTGGGCGAAGATGCTTTTTCGCTCAGGTTGGATCAGGGAGCTTTGCTTTTGCAGCGCTCGTTTGCGCAGGGGGCGGCGGCTCTGGTGGGTTTCGGTCCCGGGCTGACCCCGGCGGGCGATGACTACTTGACCGGATTTGTGGCGGCCCGTTGGTCCCAGGGTTCCGGAATGGCCTGCAAGGCGGATTTACTACCGCTTTTGTCCCGAACGAATGCAGTTTCGGCGGCGTTTCTGGCCAGTGCCGCCGAAGGGTTGTTTTCTGACAGCCTGGTGAATTTGGCCCTGTCGCTGGGACGGGGCGGCACCGCTTGGAAAACCGCCTTGAGTGTCCTGGGTGACCAGGGCCACAGTTCCGGCCTCGACGCGGCTTCGGGGTTTGTACACGGCTTAAGGAGTTGAACATGGGAATCGAAAAAAAGATCGCCGTCGTTGCCGTCGGGGGAAATGCCCTGATCCGTGACCCCAAGAAAACCTCGCTGTACGACCAGTACGAGGCCGTCTGTCTGACGGTACCCCACGTGGTCGACATGATCCAAGCGGGCTGGAATGTTGTGCTGACCCATGGGAATGGCCCCCAGGTCGGGTTTCTGCTCCGCAAGTCGGAACTCAGCTCCGCAGAACTGCCTCCGGCTCCGCTGGACTACTGCGGCTCCAACACCCAGGGTTCCATCGGGTATATGTTCGAGGTGGCTCTGTACAATGAATTCCGCCGTCGGGGCCTGCCCAACCGGGCCATTGCCGTCATCACCCAAACCGTTGTCGACGAGAACGACCCGGCGTTCAAGAACCCAGCGAAACCCGTGGGCTCGTTTATGAGCGCCGCCGACGCCGAAAAACACCGTGTTGAAAACCAGTGGTCGGTGGTGGAAGACTCCGGCCGGGGCTGGCGCAGGGTGGTCCCGTCTCCGGCGCCGCGCCGAATCATTCAGGAATCGATCATTCAGGAACTCAGCCAGCAGGGGCACACCGTCATTGGTGCCGGTGGCGGAGGCATTCCCGTAGTGGAAGGTCCCGGTGGCATTTTGCACGGGGTGGAAGCAGTCATCGATAAGGATCACGCCTCGAGCCTGCTGGCGTCTTCCATCAAGGCCGATCTGTTTCTGATCGCTACCGAAGTCGAAAAAATCGCTCTCAACTTCAACAAACCCAACGTTCAGTGGCTCGATACCATCACTGTGGCGCAGGCCGAAACCTGGCTGGCCGAAGGACAGTTCGGTAAGGGAAGCATGGAGCCCAAAGTCCGGGCTGTTCTGAACTACATCGCCAACGGGGGCAAGCGGGCCCTCATCACCAACGCCGAAAACATGGCCCGGGCCCTACGGGGAGAAACCGGTACCCACATCGTCCCCTAAGGAGGTCGTATGCTCCAGTCCTTTCGTTACATGGCACCCCGGACCCGCCCCGAACTGCTGGATCTGCTGGCGGAATATGGCAGCCGGGCCAAACTTCTGGCCGGGGGCACAGACCTGTTGGTCACCATCCGTGCCGGAGTTCACAAACCTGAGGTAGTGATCGACCTGAAAAAAGTGGAGGGCTTCTCCGGCCTTTCGTGGAGCCAGACCGATGGTTTGGTTTTCCGGCCGACCACCACCATCAATGAGGTGCTGCAAGACGCGCGGGTGCGCAAAGACTACCCTCTGCTGGCTGCTTGCGCCCACGACCTGGCCAGCTACCAGGTCCGCAACCGTGCCACCGTGATCGGCAACGTCGTCAATGCCTCGCCGTGTTCCGACATGGCCCCGGCACTTTTGTGCCTCGGTGCCACCGCCGTGCTTTCTTCGAAGTCCGGCGAACGGCGCGTCTTGTTCCAGGACTTTTTCATCGGAGTGAAGCGCACCATTTTGCGACCCGAGGAATTTCTGGAGAGGATTGAGATCCCGGCAGCTTCGGCCGGCGTCAAGGGCGATTACCGCAAGCTCAAGCGCATTCAGGGCCACGATTTAGGAATCGTAGGAGTGGCCGTCGCTCTTAAGGGTGGAAAACTGAACATTGCCGTCAGCTCGGCGGCACCCACGCCGGTTCTGGTTCAAGGCCTCGATGCGGGCATTGCCGTTGAGGCGGCGGTAGAGGCGGTTGCCAAGGCCACCAGTCCTATCAGCGATGTGCGCTGTACCAAGGAATACCGGGAATTCATGATCGGCACCTACGTCCGCCGGTTGCTTCAGGAGGTGAGGGCATGAAAATTCAATTGACAGTCAACGGCAGCCGCTACGAAAAAGACGTGGAGGAAAACCGGACCCTTCTGCGGTTTCTGCGCGAGGACCTGGGGTTCACCGGCACCAAGGAAGGCTGCGGAGCCGGCGAGTGCGGAGCTTGCACGGTGTTTTTCAACGGCAAGACGGTCAACGCCTGCATGGTGCTGGCAGTCGAGGCCGATGGCGGCAGTGTGGAAACCATCGAAGGCGAGGTCAAGGACGGCAAGTTCTCGGTGATTCAAGAGGCCTTTGACCGCAACCACGGTTTGCAGTGCGGTTTTTGCACAGCGGGCATGATTTTGTCGGTTAAGGAACTGCTGCACCGCAACCCCAAACCCACAGAAGACCAGATCAAGGACGGCCTGGAGGGCAACTTCTGCCGCTGTACCGGGTACACACAGATCATCGAGTCGGTTCTGGACGCTTCGGGCCAACTGCCGAAGAAGGGGGAGCTGCACCATGCTTGAAAAACTGAAAGCGGAAGAGCTGCGCTACGTCGGCAAGGAAGCCAGACGCTCCGAGGCCCGCGACAAGCTCACCGGGTCGGCCACCTACGTCAGCGACATGATTCTGCCCGGCATGCTCTGGGCCCAGGTGAAAAAGAGCCCCCACGCCCGGGCAAAGATAGTGAAAATCGACACCTCGAAGGCCGAAGCGCTGTACGGTGTGCGTGCTGTTTTAACCGGGGCCGAACTGAACTACCGGCTGGGTCTGTACGTGGTCGACAAGGACATTCTGGCCAAGACCGAAGTTCGCCATTACGGCGAAGCCGTGGCCGCTGTGGCCGCCGACACCCTGGCTATCGCCAAAAAAGCGGTGGACCTGATTGAAGTGGAGTATGAGGTGCTCAAGCCCGTGCTCAACCATATGGACGCCATGAAGGCCGAGGCTCCTCTGGTCCATCCTGACTTGGGCAGTTACGACTTCATGAAGGCTGCCTTTACCCCCCAGCCTGGCACCAATGTGGCCAACCTGACCAAGCTGCGCAAGGGCGATGTCGAGGCCGGCTTTGCCGAAGCGCAGTGGATTGTCGAGCGCGAATACACCAACCCCTCGGTGCAGCACGTTCCCATGGAAACCCATGTTGCCATTGTGGAATGGAAGCCTTCGGACGACATTGTCATCCACACCAGTGCCCAGTCGCCGTTCACCGTGCGCAACCTGTTCTGCTACACCTTCAAACTGCCACTCAACAAGGTGCGGGTGCTGATTCCCCACGTGGGCGGCGGGTTTGGCGGCAAGGCCGGTATCCATATCGAGCCTCTGGTAGCGTGTCTGTCGCGTAAGGCCGGGGGGCGTCCTGTGAAATTCCAGGCCACCCGCGAAGAAGAATTCAGCCTGCTGCCCTGCCGAAGTGCGCTCACCTACCGCATCAAGACCGGCGTTTCTGCCGAAGGGAAAATCCTGGCGCAGAAAATGGAGATGTTCTGGGACGCCGGCGCCTACGCCGACTACGCCGTCAATGTGACGCGCGCTTCCGGCTATTCGGCCGCCGGGCCTTACCATATTCCCGCTGCCTGGATCGACGCCTACACCGTCTATACCAACAAACCCTACGGAACCGCCTACCGTGGTTTCGGCCATGTGGAGTTTTTCTGGGGACTGGAACGGCATATGGAACTGGTGGCCCAGGCCATCGGCATGGACAGCCTCGAGTTCCGGCGGAAGAACCTTCTGGTTCCCGGCAACCTGACCCTCACCGGCGAGGAGATTTTTGAGAGCTCGGGCAACCCCCGCAAGTGCCTCGACGCCGTGGCCAAGAGCATTGGGTACGGCAGCCTGACCACCGAAGAAAAGGCCCGCGAAAAGCGCACCGGCAGAAAGATCGGCAAGGGCGTGGCGACTCTGCACAAGGCTCCCGCCATGCCGCCGTTCACCGCCACGGCCGCCATCATCAAGATGAACTCCGACGGTACCGTGAATGTGAACATCGGATTGACCGAAATCGGCCAGGGTTCCACCATCGCTTTTGAGCAGATTGTGGCTGAGAGGCTCAAGTTCCGCCTCGACCAGGTGAAGGTGACTATCGAAAAAGATACCGACCGCGACCCCTACGACTGGCAGACGGTGGCCTCTAAGGGGCTGCTGCTTACCGGCAATGCCTGCATTCTGGCCGCCGACGATTTGCTGGCCCACGCCTATGAAACCTCCGCACAAGCGCTGCACTGCCAGGTGGTTGACCTTGACCACGACGATAAGCGGGTGTTCCTCAAACACCACCCCAACCATGGCGTTACGTTCACCAGCCTGGCTCTGGGGTACGCCTTTCCCGACGGCAATGCCATCGGCGGTCCCCTAATCGGTGTGGGCCGTTATGTGGCCCAAGGGCTGACCAACCTCGACAAGGAGACTGGCCAAGGCAACCCGGCTCTCGACTGGACCTTCGGGGCTCACGGCATTGTGGTCGAAGTCGATCCGGCGACCGGTGAGTTCCATGTGCTCAAAATTTCCTCGGCCTTCGACGTCGGCAAGGTCATCAACCCCGAGAGCGTGCGCGGCCAGTGCATAGGCGGCATGCTGCAGGGACTGGGCACGGCGCTCTGCGAGGGGTATATTTATGACGAAGCAGGTCATCTATTGAATCCTTCGTTTACCGACAACAAAATTCTCACCTCCCGGGACCTTCCTGATGAAATCGAGTGCATCGTTGTTGAGACTCCACAGCTCGACGGACCGTTTGGAGCGCGCGGTGTGGGCGAACACCCCATGATCTCGGTGGCGCCTGCCCTGGGCAACGCCATTCAGCACGCCGTCGAGGCTGAACTGACGCATATGCCCATCCGCGCCGAAGATGTGTGGCGGGGCATCCGCAAGCACGAGCCGGTGGACAACTGGATCACCAAGACTCCTACGGGTTCGTGCAAGTCCAACGTCCTTCTATGACAGATTTCGACTGCGTTGTTGCGGCCGCCGGGGCCTCGTCCCGGATGGGGGAGTGGAAGCTTCTGCTCCCCTGGGGGCGGTCCACCGTGGTCGAAACCGTCGTTGAGAATGCCCTGAAAGCCTGCCCCCGTGTGTTTTTGGTGACGGGCTTTCGGGGGGACGAGCTGGCGGCAAAGTTCGCCGGCAATCCCAAAGTGGTATGCCTGTCTCACAATGCTTGGAAGCAAGGCATGGTCTCGTCCCTGCGCCGGGGGGCAGCCGAAGTCACCACCCGCCGGTTTTTTGTCGCATTGGCCGACATGCCCCTGGTTACCCCGGCTCTGTACGAACGAGTTGCTGAAGCTTGTTCGGAAGAAGGTCAGGTACCCGCTATCCAGGCTTGCCGGCCCGTTTTTCAGGGGAAGCCCGGGCATCCTGTTTTATTTGACCGCTCGGTGATCGCAGCCATCACAGCCTGGAAGGAGGGAGAAAGCCTGAAAGGCCTCCTGTCGACGTTGAACACGGTAACCGTTGAGGTGCAAGACGCCGGGGCGGTTCAGGACTTTGACATTCCCTCCGACTACAACACTGCCCGAAGCTTTCTGGGGGTTTCCCTGCCCAGGGACGATGCCCAAGGCAAAACCACCGGGGCCATACGGTTCACCGACGATTTTCTTCGGCCCGGCATGCTCCACGCCGCTGTTTTGGCCAGTCCTCATGCCCACGCCAGAATATTGAGCGTGAACACCGAACAAGCGCGGGCAGCCCCCGGGGTTCGCGGGGTGTTCACCGGTGCTGACTGGACCAACCTCATCGGTCTGTACATGGGAGACAAACCACCGCTGGCCCGGGGAAAGGTGCGTTACCACGGCGAGCCCGTAGCGGTGGTTGTCGCCGACGATGAGGCTTCTGCCCAGACGGCACTGCGCCTGCTTGAAGTGAACTACCAGCCCCTGCCGGCCCTGCTTTCCCTGCGGCAAGCGCTGTCGGCCCAGGCAGAGGTGCTCCACCCGGAGTTGGGTTCGTATTCGCATATTCCGGCCATCTTTCCTGAGCCAGGCAGCAATGTGGCGCACCGCACCAAAATCCGCAAAGGAGACGCCCAGGCGGCTCTCGCAATTGCCGAAGTGGTGGTCGAAGGGACCTTTTCGTTTCCTCCCGGTGACCACGCGGCTCTGGAACCCCGGGCGGTGCAGGCTGAATTATCCGGTGAGGGGCGTTTGGTAGTCCGTACCTCGACCCAGTCCCCTTTCGGAGTGCGGACCCTGCTGGCTCGTTCGCTGGGAATTCCCGAGCTTCAGATTGAAGTGCTGGTCGGAGCCGTGGGCGGCGGGTTCGGCGGCAAGGCGGGCATTCAGCTGGAACCACTGGCCTGCCTGCTCACCCAGAAACTGGGGGGCCGCCCCGTGCGTCTCGTGAATTCGCGTGAGGCTGACCTGATTTCCAGTCCTGGCCGTCCCGGGTTGGAGGCTCACATCCGCCTGGGATCCCAAAAGGACGGCACTTTTGTTGCCGCTGAAATCGAATTTTTGTTTGATTCGGGTGCCTATGCGGATTACGCCGTGAATGTGGCCCGCGCTGCTGGGTACGCCTGCACAGGACCTTACCGCATCCCCCACGTCAAGGCCGACTCGCTGTGTGTGTATACCAACCACCCCTTTGCAACGGCCTTCCGCGGTTTCGGGCATATTGAGCTTTCGTACGCCATGGAGCGTGCCGTGGACCTGCTGGCTGACAAGCTGGGGATGGACCCTGCGGAACTTCGGTTGCTCAATGCCATCCGCCCCGGTGACACCACCCCCAGCAATTCCGTCCTGGATGCCAATACCGGCAACCTGGCCGCCTGTCTTCAAACCGTCCAGCGGAGGCTGGGCTGGAGGGCGGACCGTTGGACCGACCAGCAAGGCAAGGTCCATGCCCAGGGCATCAGCACCTTTTGGAAGGCACCCGCCATTCCCACGTTCACCGATGCAGGCGCGTTGCTCACCTTTGCGGAGGACGGCAGTGTTACGTTGGCCACCGGTGTGGTCGAACTGGGGCAGGGGGCCCACACCGGGCTGCGGCAGATGGTGGCCGAAGCGCTCAAGCTCGACCCGTCCCGAATTCGCGTCGTACCTCAGGTGGATACCGACACCTCCCCCCACGACTGGGCTACGGCGGCCAGCCGTTCGCTGTTTATGGCCGGCCGGGCAGCCCTCGATGCCGTGGCCGATGCGGTAAGGCAGATCAAAAAGATCGCTGCCCAACCCCTGCGCTGTCCCGAAGAAGACCTTGAGGTTGCCGGTGGTAGAGTTTTCGTCCGAGATGACCCCCGGTATTCGCTCCCCCTCGAAAAGATTGTTCTAGGGTACGTTTACCCCGACGGCAATGCCATCGGCGGCCCTGTCATCGGCCGGGGCAAGTACATCGCCCGCCATCTGACCCACTTGGACCCCGAGACCGGCGAGGGAAGGCCCGGTTTGGAGTGGACTTTGGGCGCTTGCGGTATTGAGGTGGAATTCGCACAGGACGGGGGTTTCCGGGTGACCAAGGCCGCCTGTACCATGGACATCGGAAAGCTGATCAATCCCGATTTGGCGCGGGGGCAAGTGGTGGGAGCTCTGGCGATGGGAATCGGGTTCTCCACCCGGGAAAGCTTCGTGTTCGACCAAAAAGGGCGGGTGCTCAATGCCTCCCTTCGCGATTTCAAACTGCTCCGTTTTGGTGAGGAACCCGAGTACTTCGTCGATTTTCTCGAAACGCCTCAGGGCGATGGTCCCTTTGGCGCTCGAGGTCTGGGTGAGCAGGGTATCATCGGTGTGCCCGGAGCTTTGGCCCAGGCTGTTTCCCGGGCGGTGGGGGTTAACGTGGTTGACCTCCCCCTTACTGCCGAAGCCCTCTGGAAACTGCGGGAGGGAAGATCATGATCGTGACTCCCGTTACATACCAGCGGGTTTTCAGCGCCGAAGAGGCCGTGGCCGCCTGGACGGCCGGGAAAGATTCCCGCTACCTGGCAGGGTCTACCGAAATTGTGACCATGGCCGACAAGAGCGGTTATACCGTGAATACTTTGATAGACATCAAAGCCATACCGGAGCTGCGCCATGCCGAAAGACGACCGGACGCGGCCGGGACAGACGGTTGGTAAGCTTGAGGACACCCAGGCCTATGCGCTTTTGTCGGCCACCGTCCGGCACATCGCCGACCATACCATCCGCAACCGGCTGACCCTGGGCGGCAACGTCTGCGGCCTTCTGCCCTACCGCGAGGCCGTTCTGCCGCTGCTTCTGGCCGATGCCCTGGTCGACAGCATCGTACCCGGTCCCTTGGGAGGGGAGCCTGTCCGGCGCACCCGCCCCCTGCGGTCCTGTTTCGATAAACGCCTTTCCCTTGACCCCGGCGAACTGGTCTTGGGCTTTTGGGTTCCTTTGAAGGCGACAAAGAGTCCATGGTGTCACGAACGCAAAACGCGGACGGGGCCTGTCGACT
>JAIFLN010000072.1 GCA_020049045.1 Spirochaetota bacterium
ACAGCCGGGGTCTTTCCATGGTGTTCATCAGCCATGACCTGAGCATGGTGAGGCACATCAGCAACCGCCTGGTGGTCATGTACCTTGGCCGCATCATGGAGTACGGTCCGACCAAGGAGATTTTCGCCCGGCCCTCCCACCCGTATACACGAGCCCTGCTGGAAGCGATTCCGGTTCCTGACCCCACCAAGCGGAAGAAGCGCCAGCCGATTCGGGGCGAGGCATTGGCTTCCGACGCGTCGGCCGACTTGTGTCCCTTCCACCCGCGCTGCCCCCGCAGCGGTCCTGAGTGCAGCAAGCAAAGGCCACGCCTAAGGGAGCTGAGCCCAGGATGCTTCACAGCCTGCTTCTACCCCGAGTACGTCTTGCTTCCCTGATTGTCACCTTTTTTGTCGTCTCTGTGGTGATCTTTTCGCTGATGCATTCGGTACCGGGAGGTCCTTTTGACGAAGACAAAATGCCGCTTTCCGCCGAAACCAAGGCCAAGATCATGGCCCAATATGGACTGGACAAACCCTTGGTGGTCCAGTACCTGCTGTATATGGGCAGTGTGTTGAAAGGAGACTTCGGTATTCCTTACCAAAGCCCCGGTGAAACTGTGGTTGATCTGTTGGCCCGCGCCTGGCCTCCCAGTTTCGTTCTGGGAGGTTTAGGACTTCTAGTAGGAACACCACTGGGAATTCTTCTTGGGATCGCCGCCGCACTCCGGCGAAATCGCCCCGTCGACTACATTGCATCCGCCGTTTCCACGCTGGGTATCACCATCCCCATCTATGTGTTCAGTCTGGTTCTGATTTTGGTTTTTGGAGTCTGGCTGCAATGGCTTCCGACCAAGGGCTGGGGGGAAGACCCCGTGGCATGGATTCTGCCGGTGACAGCGTATGCGGTGGTCCCATTGGCCACTTTCGCCCGGTATACCCGGTCGAGTTTTCTCGATGCCCTCAACAAACCTTTCGTGACTGTTCTGTTGGCTAAGGGATTGCCCTACCGTTCGATTCTGTTCAAGCACGTTCTGAAGAACGCCGCCATTCCGATGGTAACGATCTTTTTCCCTATTTTTATCGGTATCACCACGGGTTCGATTTTTGTCGAGCAGATGTTCCGGGTTCCGGGTCTTGGCAGCTACTTTGTCACCAGCATCGCCCGGCGTGATTACCCGCTGGAAATGGCTCTGATCTTGCTTCTGACGCTGATGGTTGGTATCGCCTACATCCTCACCGACATCGCCTACTTCTTCTTGAATCCCCGAACCCGCGTCCAGGGAGGAGAACCAAAATGAACGTCGTGGTCATCCACAGCCCTGGCTTCTACGCCAGGCGGCGCTTTTTTGAAAACAAGGCCTCGGTTGTCTCAGGAGTCTTCATACTGCTTCTGACCCTCGCCGCCATCATTGCCCCACTGATCACACCGGCTTCGTATGAGGAACAGAAATACCTCACCGATGCCCTTGCCTTCCCGTCGGAGACCCATTGGTTCGGAGTCGACAACGTGGGAAGAGATCTCTACTCACGCATTTTGTACGGTGCCAGGGTCTCGCTGGGCATCGGTGTGGTTTCGGCCCTGTTCAGCGTGTTGGTCGGGGTGCCGCTGGGCGCGGCGGCGGGCTTCTTCGGCGGGGTAACCGACTGGATCATCACCCGCTTTGTCGAAATCTTCTCGGTCATCCCCCCTCTTTTGCTGGCAATTCTGGCGGCCAGCCTGCTAGGTGGTGGGGTCTTGAACATCATCCTGATCAGCTCCTTGTTCGGTTGGGTCAACGTGGCCCGGCTGGTCCGTGGCCAGGTGATGGCGGTACGAAGCCGTGAGTTTGTTCAGGCGGCCCGGGCTATGGGAGCTAACTCACAGTTTATCCTTCGTCGTCACCTGATTCCCAACAGCATGAGCCCCATCATCGTCGGGTTTGTGCTCGCCATCCCGCAGGCGATGCTGCTCGAGGCCTCGCTGAGCTTCCTTGGGGTCGGAATCAATCCTCCGATTCCCAGCTGGGGGCAGATGATCGCCGACGGTTTGTACTTCATGTTCTTCTACTGGCACCTGCCGCTTTTTCCGACCTTGTTCCTGGCGCTCACCGTGCTGACCACCTCGATCTTTGGTGACGGTCTGCGTGACGCTTTTGACCCGACCCTCAAAGGAAAATAATGTGAAACAAGGCTTTCTGGGCCCGGAAGATATCGTTACCCACGCAGGTGATGATTATTCGAAGCATCTCGGGGCCATCATCCCCCCCATTTACCAGACGAGCCTCTTCACGTCGAAGGAGATCTCGGGCGGCTACTATTACAGTCGGGCGAGCAATCCGACGGTTGAGCTCGCCGAGGTCAAAATTGCAGCTTTGGAAGGCGCCGAGCGTGGCTTGTGCTTCTCCAGCGGCATGGCGGCCATCAGCGCGGGGATTCTTCACTATGTCAAAAGCGGTTCCCATGTGGTCATGCACCGCAATGCCTATGTTCCGACCCAGCATTTTGTCGGCCGCTATCTGGCGCGTTTTGGTGTGACGGTAACGTTTGTCGCGGCAGGCGATTGCGCCTCTTTCGAGGCGGCGTTTCGCCCCGAAACAAGCCTCG
Source organism: Spirochaetota bacterium (assembly GCA_020049045.1). Taxonomy (GTDB): domain Bacteria; phylum Spirochaetota; class Spirochaetia; order JABEVK01; family JABEVK01; genus JAIFLN01. The sequence continues at coordinate 2,565 of JAIFLN010000072.1, forward strand.
TCTATCTGGAAAGTCCTTCGACCTTCCTGTTTCAGATACAAGACATTGAAGACATTGCCCGTGCGGCACGTTTGCGGGGAATCGCCACCATGGTGGACAATACCTGGGCTACCCCGCTGCATCAGAATCCCCTTGCCCTGGGGGCCGATCTGGTGGCTCATTCGGCTTCCAAGTACCTGGGAGGGCACAGTGATTTGGTGGCAGGGGCGCTAGCCGGCAAGGCCGACACTTTGGAAACCATTGCCCGCAACGAACGCGACTTGATCGGATCCTGTATGGACCCCCACCAAGCCTGGCTTCTGACCCGTGGACTGAGAACCCTTCCCTTGCGTATGGAGAAGCATGCAGAAAACACGAGGAAGGTAGTCGCTTTTCTGCAGCAGCATTCCCAGGTGACCAGAATCTTGTGGCCCGGCCTTGAGGATCATCCCGATCGGGCTTTGATCGACCGGCAGATGAAGGGTTCATCAGGTTTGTTCTCGTTTGTCCCGAAATTTGGTCGGGTGGGAGTTGAAAAATTCCTGAAGACTCTAAGCTGTTTCGAGGTCGGTCCCAGTTGGGGTGGCTTCGAGAGTCTTGCTATCTCTCCGGGACTATTTATGGCCGAGGCAGAACGCACCGAAATGGCCATTCCCGACAATCTGATCCGTGTTTCCATCGGTCTTGAAAACCTCGAAACCATTCTTTCTGACCTCGATTCTGCCCTTCAAGGGAGCCGTGCATGATCAAACTAACCGACCTTTCTAACCGCCCTTCCCGCATGGATCGTGACCCCAGGCCCTATACCCGATGGTGGTGGTTCAGCAATCCCATCACGGTTGAAGCCATCGAACAGCAAATTGCCTGGGCAGCCTCGCAGGGCTTTGGCGGGGTGGAAATCGCCTGGGTGTACCCCCAACCCGACAAAGGTCCAGGGGTTCCCTGGCTGTCACCCGCATGGCAGGACCTGGTGGCACAGGCACGCCGGGCCTGTGATCGTCATGGTTTGGGGTGCGATCTGACTTTTGGTACCCTTTGGCCCTTTGGCGGCAGTTTTGTCGAGCCGGCTTTTGCTTCGCAAACGTGGGAGGGGCCTTCGGCTCAGCGGTTAGGGCGTTCCTGGGAACTTTCGCACAAAAAAGAACACGGACGCATACTCAACCACCTTGAGTCGGATAGTTTTCATCGTTATGCCCGGGTGATGGGAGCCGCGCTGCAATCCGCGCTTGAGGGAACCCATGAAAACTCGCTCTTTTGCGATTCGTGGGAAGTAGAGACGGTTCCACCTCTCTGGACCGCTGGCTTCCGTGAAGCGTTTCAGAAGCGTTTTGGCTACGATGTGTTGCCTTTGATGCCCAAACTCGACTCAGACCCTGAGGCTCGCTATGACTACCGTTCCCTTTTGGCGGAATACGTGTACTACGAGTTCTACGTTCCCTACTCCAGGCACTGCCATACCCTCAACGCCTCGGCACGGGTGCAATGCCACGGGGCACCCACCGACATTCTGGCAGCGTATGCCCTGGTTGACGTTCCGGAAAGCGAAGCACTGCTTTTTGATCCGGAATTCTCGTCGATTGCGGCTTCGGCGGCCTTGCTGGCCGGCCAAAAAACCGTATCTTGCGAGGCTTTCACCTGTCTGTACGGCTGGATTGCCTGGCCGGGCCCCGCTCCGCACATCGGTGAGGAGCGACTGGACGACCTCAAACTTTGCGCCGATGCCTTGTTTGCCTCCGGAGTGAACAGCATTGTTTGGCACGGCATGCCCCAAGACTCCGGAGATGGTAAGGCGCGCTTCTATGCAGGCGTACATGTGGGTCCTCAAGCTGCTATTGCACCAAGGCTGAAAGACTTCAACGGTTACATGGCTCAGATTTCAGCAGTTCTCAAGCGTGGAGTTACCTACAGCCGCCTAGCCTGCCTTCTACCCTACGAGGATGCATTGATGGCAGGGGAATTGCCCAAGGACAAGGTGAGGCCCAGCGGAGTGTACTACTGGGAGTTCCATCACATTCTCCGTTCCGAGGAAAGTCGGCCCTATGCGCCGCTCTGGGTTTCTTCGTCGTTCCTGGCGCAAGCCCGTTGGGAAAAAGGCTTCCTTGTCGTTGGAGAGGGCCGCTTTGAGGCACTTCTGGTTGACTGCGAGTACCTTGAGCAGGAAACGCTGGCACAAATCGTGGAACTTGCCGAAGCAGGAATGCCCTTGGTGTTGAAACGACTGCCCAGAGAACCGGGTAAGGTCCGACACGACAGCTACCAGAACCTCTTGCTGCGCCTGAGTTCCGCCCCCTGTGTTTCCGGGGTACCAGAAGCCCTCCCCAAGCTCAAGCCGGTTCTTACTCCGCTCCAGCCAGAAACTCAGTTACCTCCCTTTTGGGTCCGCAAAGACGGGGAAACCTACTATGTGTTCCTGGCCCACCCGCTGGCAGCCGGCATTACGTATCCCATGCCCTACGCCTATGCGGCAAAGGCCGGTTCCCTCTCCCTTGAGGTCAGGGTCGAGCTTGGCACGTATCGAGGTGAATTGACCCTGGAATTTCCTCCTTCAGGCTCCTTGCTGTATTCCATAACCGGGGATAAGATTGTCCCCATGCCTATTCCTTTCGAGTTTTCATGAAGCGACCCACGAGAACCGATGTTGCCCATCGGCTCGGGGTTTCCGTTGCAACCGTCTCGTACGCTTTTGGCAACAGTTCCAAGATTTCTAGCGAAACTCGCAATGCGGTGTTGGAGACAGCACGTGAGTTGGGGTATCTGCCGAATCATGTGGCCCGAAGCCTTTCCACGAGCAAAACCCTGCAGCTCTCGGTCATCCTCAACGATATCTCCAACCCGGTTTATACCGACATGATTATCGGATTCGAAAATGCCGCCATTCAAAAGGGGTATTTTGTCAATGTCTGCAATGGAAAAGACCATGCTGATGAATACTTCGAGCATGTGCTGTCCCGTAACATCGACGGCGTACTGATTGAGGTTCTTCCTTACAAATTCCACACCGAACGTCTGGTGGATCTGCTTCGCTCGGGAACCAAGGCCGTTTTGTTTGGAGACCACGGAATCGACACGGCTGGAGCGGCTTGTTTTGAGATTGACTATGTGAAAGGGATGCAAAGCGCTGTTGATCACCTCAAAATGCTGGGACACCGTGACATAGCCTATTTGAGCGGCTTGTCGGAGAAGGATCTGTACGACCGGCGCATTCCCGGCTTCCGCAAGGCCATGCAGGCCCAAGCTTTGGGTGAAGGGATTCTGGTCGCCCCGCCATCCTCGCTTGCCACTTCGATTGATGATGGCCAGACGCTGACCGAAGAGCTGTTGCGCCGGGGCACACCCTTCACTGCCCTGATCGCTACAAACGATCAGATGGCCATCGGTGCCATCAGACAGCTGACAGCCCGGGGAATTTCGGTACCGCAGCAGGTTTCGGTTGTCGGCATCGACAATACGTTCATGGCCTCGGTAGTCACACCGGGCCTGACCACCATAGGTTCCGATTTCCAGGAGATTGGTGCCCTTGCTTTTGAACTGCTTTACGACGCCATGACCAAAAATCAGTATGGCTACCGGCTGTATGAACCCAAACTTGTCGTTCGGGAGTCGACGGGCCCCTGCCCAGCCGGCTCAGCAGGCCGGTAGGTTTACAGGAATCAAAGCGAGGCCGCCCAGCGACGTTTCCTTGTACTTACGATGCATATCGGCCCCGGTCCGCCTCATGGTCTCAATCACCGCATCGAGGCTGACAAAGTGGGTGCCATCGCCCTTCAGGGCCAGCGAGGCAGCGGTGATCGCCTTGATGGCACCCATGCCGTTGCGCTCAATACAGGGAATTTGAACCAGCCCGCCGATGGGGTCGCATGTCAGACCCAAATGGTGTTCTATGCCGATTTCGGCCGCGTTTTCGATCTGCTCGTTGGTGCCGCCCAGCGCCGCAACCAAACCGGCAGCCGCCATGGCACAGGCTACACCGACCTCTCCCTGACAGCCGATCTCGGCCCCAGACAGCGAAGCATTGCGCTTGCAGAGCATGCCAATGGCTGCCGCCGTCAACAGAAAGTCTTGCACACCCTTGACTGGATCGATGGCATGGCATTCGCGGGCGTAGTAGCGCAGCACCGCCGGAATGATGCCGGCGGCCCCGTTGGTTGGTGCTGTGACGACCCGCCCGCCCGCGGCATTTTCCTCGTTCACAGCCATGGCATAGAGGCTGACCTGAAAAAGCTCGTCGTGGGGATAGTTGTGGGCACGCTGCGCCCAGAGGTGAGCGGCTCGGCGCTTGACTTCCAGGCCGCCCGGCAACAGACCGTTTTGCGACAAACCGTGATCGATGCAGGTTTCCATGGTCTGCCAAAGGCGCGCGATACCAGAGTCCAATTGCGCTTCGGTACGACTGGAAAGCTCATTGGCCCTCAGCATCTGCGACACGGACAAACCCGAAGTGCGTCCATGATTGAGCAACTCGGCCATGGTGTCGAAGGGATACTCCATCGGGGTTGCCGTTTCAGGAAACCGGCTCTCACCCTCGGCTACCACAAACCCCCCTCCCACGGAATAAAAATTCCTCTCGTGAACCGTACCGCCGGAACGTTTTAGCATAAACCGCAGTCCATTGGGGTGACCGGGTAAGGTTTCGCGCTGGTGCCACTTCAGGTGGTTAGCGGCACGGAAAGGAATGCTTTGGCGGCCCAGCAAGGCCAGGGTACCAGAGGCTTCCCCAGCCGCTAGCCGTGCTTCCACCTGGCTGGTATCCACCCCTTCCGGGGTTTCGCCCAACAGCCCCAGAATGACTGCTTTGTCGGTGGCATGGCCCTTGCCCGTCAAAGCCAGCGAGCCGTAGAGCGCTACTTCGATTCCGGTCACGTCCTCAAGGGAACCAGCTTCAAGCAGAAAACGGCGGGCGGCAACCATGGGGCCGACGGTGTGGGAACTGGAGGGACCAATGCCGATTTTGAACAGGTCAAACAAACTGAGGTTCATGCGAGCATCCCGTCCACCAGCTGGTCCATACCGATGAGGGCCTTCCAGCCCCAATCGGCACGGGCGCGGCTGTCGTCGAGGCTTTGGGGCCAGCTGTCGGCAATGGCCTGACGCTCATCGGGCACATAACGGATCTGAAACGCCGGCAGCCGCTGCCGGATGGCCAGTGCCAGCTCGGCGGGGCTGAACGACAATCCCGTCACATTGTAGGACGAGCGGATTTTTATCTGCTCGGGGCTGGCCTCCATCAGGCTGAGAGTGGCACGCAGGGCATCTTCCATCGCGATCATGGGCAAGGTTGTATCCTGGCTTAAAAAGCACTCGAAAACCTCGCGCTTCTTTGCCGAAAGAAAAATGGCGATGGCGTAGTCGGTGGTGCCACCACCGGGGGGCGTTTTGGAACTGAGGATACCAGGGTATCGGAGGCTGCGAACGTCGACACCATATTTTTGGTGGTAATATTCGCACAGTCTTTCCCCGGCAAGCTTGCTGATTCCGTACATGCTGGTGGGGTCCATCACACAATATTGGGGTGTGTTCAGACGGGGTGAATTCGGACCAAAGGCGGCAATGGATGAGGGCCAGAACACCCGCAGGAGTCTTCCTTCAGCCAGCAGCTCGCGGGCGAGTTCCAACAGGTTGAGGAGACCGTTCATGTTCAAATTCCAGGCCTGAAGCGGAACCTTTTCTCCTGTTGCCGAAAGAATGGCCGCCAGATGGTACACCTGCGTCACGCCCTCGGCAACAACCAAAGCTCGAAGAGCTTTGCTGTCGAGCACATCAAGCTTCGCAAATGCCACTTCGGAGCCACAAAACCCCGTGTGGAGGTCGGCAGCCACCACCCTCGCGGCGCCGTGACGATGAACGAGGGCCTCGACCAATTCGCTGCCAATCTGGCCATTGGCTCCGATCACGAGAATCTTTTCGGCCTTCATAGAACCCCCAGCTCGCGACCGGTCTGCTCAAAGGCAACCAGCGCCCGGTCCAGCTGTTCCCGGGTATGTGCCGCCGACAGCTGGACCCTTACCCGAGCCTGTCCCATCGGGACTACAGGGTAGAAAAAACCGGTGAGCAAAACACCCCGCTCATACATCGAAGCTGCGAACATCTGGGCCAAGGGGGCATCGAACAGCATGACAGGAACAATGGGATGGGTACCGGGCTTGATGGTGAAGCCCAAACTCTCGATCTTCTGGCGGAAGTACCTTGTGTTCTCATGCAGCCGGTCACGCAATTCCGTAGACCGTGAAAGGCGTTCGAGCAAGGCCAATGTGGTACCGGCTATCACTGGTGCCAGAGTGTTGGAAAACAAGTACGGCCGGGAACGCTGGCGGAGGGTTTCGATGATTTCACGTCGGCCCGAGGTGAACCCGCCCATGGCACCCCCCAGAGCCTTTCCGAAGGTTCCGGTCACTAGATCGACACGGTCCTGAACACCGTAAAGCTCAGGAGTTCCCCGTCCATTCTTGCCTATAAATCCCGTGGCATGCGAATCATCAACCAGAACGAGGGCTTCGTAGCGGTCGGCCAGGTCACAAATTTTGTCCAGTTGGGCGATGGTGCCATCCATCGAAAAAGCTCCGTCGGTGACAATGAGCTTGTACCGCTTGGCATCAGCAGCGGCCTGTTTCAGTTGTGCCTCCAGATCAGCCATGTCGTTGTGGGCGTACCGATAACGCCCCGCCTTGCACAGGCGGATGCCGTCGATGAGCGACGCATGGTTGAGCGCATCGCTGATCAAGGCATCCTGTTCTTCCAACAGCGGCTCAAACACACCGCCATTGGCATCAAAGGCCGCTGCATATAAGATGGTGTCGTCGGTTCCAAGAAATCGGGAAAGCGCCGCTTCCAGTTCCTTGTGCACCGTCTGGGTGCCGCAGATAAACCGCACCGAAGACAGCCCGTAGCCATACCGTTCCAGCGCGGTCTGGGCCGCTTGTTTGGTCTGCACATCACCTGAAAGTCCCAGGTAGTTGTTGGCGCAGAAATTGAGCAGGGTGCGGCCCTCGCAGACAACTTCGGCCCCTTGAGGTGAATCGAGGATGCGTTCCTGTTTGTAGAGCCCCTGTGATTTCCACAGGTCAAGATTCTGTTGGAGTCCGTTAAGGAAGGCTTCTTTTTGTGTTTTCATAATTCCACTATAATGGATTCTATCCAATATAGTGGAACAAGGCAAGGTATTTGGGAATGAAAGAAAACTCCTCTTCCACAACTCCCCCCGAAGTCGGTGTGATGTTGAAAAAACTGCGCATGGCGCGGGGTCTGACCCTCGAAGATCTGTCGCGGATGGCAGGGGTCTCCAAGTCGATGCTGTCGCAGATTGAACGCGAACAGGCCAATCCCACCATTGCTATCACCTGGCGGCTGGCCACAGCCCTGGGGGTGGGCATTGGTGATCTGCTGTCCACCGTCGAAAGGAACCTCGACCCGATTTTGGTGGTCGACTCCCACGAGATTCCCACCCTGCCCGGCGACCATGCCGGGTATGTGCTTCGTATTCTAGGGCCTATCGAACTGGCCGGCAGCCATGAGTGGTATGAACTGACCCTGGCCCCCGGTGGTGCGCTGGTGTCCCAGCCCCACGACCCCGGCACCCGCGAACATCTGACCGTTCTGCACGGATCGGTGGAGGTAGAGGTGGGAGGGAGCCGCAAACGCGTCAAACTGGGGGCAACGGCCCGCTATCCCGGCGACCAGCCCCACGCCCTTCGCAATCCGGGCAAAACCGAAGCTAGGGCGCTGCTGGTGGTGCTGCAGGGGTGAGGTTTTACAGCGTTCGCACCAAAAACTCGAGATGGACTTCCTTGGTCTCTCCCGGGGCCAGCCAGGGCAAATTGCCGGCTTTGGCGGCGGCTTCCTGACCAATAGGAAGGCAGTTTCCTGGTTCAATGCCTAAAACATAGTCGCCATAGCCTGTTTGCTTCCATTGGGTCAACAAGGGGCACTCACCGCTGTTAAAACTCAGGTCGATGGCGATTCCCAGGGGGCGGTTTTCCAAGGTGGCCGTGACTTTCTGAGACTCGGGCAGCTGGTGAAAGAAGACTTGTTCCTTCCACCCTGCAACGGGTGGACCAAACTCGGACCAATGCTCCAAGCCGCTTTGCGCCGCGGTATCACGTGCCAGCACCTTGGTAGCCGGACTGATCAATCGTGCCTCGGGCGACAGCAGCGGCCAGCCGAAATTGCAGTGATAGAGCAGCATGAGGGGTGCTGGTTCGCCTCCGAAGTTTCGAATGCGATCGTTCATGCGAAAGCCAGGTACCCCTGGAATGACTTCGAGGGTGCGTTCCAGGGTCAGGCGGTGGCGGAATAAGGCGGCTTCTTCCATAGTACCCTTCAGAACAAGCTTCCACTCGTCCCCTTCCCAACGGCTTTCCACCGAGACCCGTCTGGCTTGAGAGGCACCGATGCGCCCATGAAGTCCGATAGTCTCACCAGTGGCGGTATCGCGGCTGGGTGGTCCGGCATTGGTCAGGCCACACAGCGACAGCAGGCCTCCAGAAAAACCCCGAAGCCAGCCGGCACCTTCCAGTTCCGCCCGGTGCGGATGAGCGGGGCCGGACGGACTGTGCCAGGTCAGGGGAAGGCCACGGAACGTGGCGTGCCCCAGATCCATCCCCTTGTCCAGATGAACCGGAAAGTCCAGGCCGGCCCCGGTGCGGATCCACGCCTGACGGGTTCCCGCTTCGGTGCCTTCAGAGCGCGTCTGCAGCTCGATATCGGCAATTTGACGTAAATCTCCGGTCAGAGCTTCCAGTTGTTGGCGTGTGTAGTCCTTGCCCCATAGTTTCATCGGTTCACTCCTTGTTCCGTCCAAGCCAAATCAAAGTCCAGCAGCGTAGCCAGAAGCGGCACACCCTGCTCGTCCCAGCCCATCATCTGGTAGTAAGTTTTGACAACACGACCGAATTCCGCCCGGTCAAGAACGTGTCCCTTCAGGCGTCCATGAACGATGGGCAGCTCAAAAAACCTGTCGGGAAGCGTGTCCTGGTCCGCCATCAGTCCCTCACGCAGGTTGTAGGCCCGCATCAGGTGGTTGCGGCGCTCTCCCCAGCGCATGAACTCGTAGGTGCTGGTTTTCCAACCCGTCACCGCCGAAATGAGCTTCGAAATGGTCTCAAGGTCGAGCAGACGAGTCGGCGCGCTGGCGAAAACGCACAAATCGAGTGCGTCGCAGGCACTCCACAAGGTGTTGAGGGCCTTGAAACTCGGCACTTTGTCTGCCCCCAGGTGTTGCATCGGAGTGCGTACCAAAACACCAATAGCCCGGGAATAGTCGAGTGTGTGCTCCCAGCCCGTAACGGTGTCGAAATCCCAGTCGTGTTCGCAGATGTCGTAACGGGGACCTATGGGAGCCGTGGCATACCCCAGGGCGAGGTTGGTCTGGGTCCGCGGCTCAAAGCTGACCATTTCGATGCCTTTGACATGGAGTGCCCATTTTTCCGCACCCTTGCCGATCTTTTGGGCAGCACGGCGGGTGCCTTCGGCTAGAAGGTCACCGGTTCCCGTGCGCAGGGCGATGCTGCGGATCAGTTCCAGCAAGTCGGGTTCCAGCGGCGGCAAAAGGCCCTTCAGTACACATTCCTGAGCAAAGCTGATGGTGAAACCCAGCGACACAGGGTCAAGTCCCATCAAGTTGCACAGGACGTTGGCTTCCAGCAAAAGCTCCAGGTTGTTGTTGCCGATGTTCGGTCCCAGTGAGCCGGTAACCTCCTGATGGATGCCCGAGGCGGGACGAGCGGTTCCAGAAGGATCGATGGTTTTGATGCAGTCGTTGGGGCAGCCTGGACAGGGTTTGGCACCCCGATAATGCTCAAGGTAATTCGCCCGGGTGTAGTTCGAACCCTCCACCTTCAGGTTGGCCCTGTAATTGTCGGCACCGATGTAGGCGGTTTCGGAGTCGGATAGGTCGGCCGACGCCGAGAATCCAGGAGGGTTCTTCTGCCACATGGCCAAGTTATTCGAAGGCATATCGGCCTCGAAACGGCGGGCAATGGCGTCTAGCGTGGAAGGATCGGCCACCGGCGGCAGGTTCAGTCCCGATAGCACCACCGCCTTGAGGTTCTTCGAGCCCATGACCGCACCAACACCCATGCGCATGGCCTGAACGCTGTAGTCGGTGATAATGCTGGCGTACCGAACCAGGTTTTCGCCGGCTGGACCGATGACCGCAATACCGGACGAGTCTGTTCCGTGGTCGGCGGCCAGGCGGTCGGTGGCTGCTGTCGTGTCCAGTCCCCACAACGGTCCGGCATCGACAAACCGGGCTTTGCCTTCTGACAGAATCACCGTGACGGGAGTGTCAGACCGACCGTGGAACACCAGAGCATCGTACCCGCTGCCTTTGAGTGCCCGGCCAAAGGGGCCTTCGCAGCGGGTTTCGGCAACCCCTCCCGACATAGGAGATTTTGTCACTACGCTGAAACGGGCCAACCCCGGTGCCTCAAGACCAGCAATGACGCTGGAAACAAACAGCAGCGGGTTTTCGGGTGCCAACGCATCCACGCCGGGAGCCGAGTGGTTCCAGAGCAGGTACGTCCCCAGCAGCCCTCCTCCGGCGTACAGCCGGTAGGTTTTTTCGTCGGGAGTCTCGACCCGCG
>JAIFLN010000191.1 GCA_020049045.1 Spirochaetota bacterium
TGAGAGGCAAGCCCAGCATGGCCCAGGCCTGGCCGCGTGCCCAGCACGAGTCATCTGAAAAGCCCTGAGCGGTCTTGCCCCGCAGGGGTTCGCCGGTTTCGACGTTGAAGTAATAGGTATGAAAACTGGAGGCGTCGGGACGGATCAGGTGGCGGTTGGCCTGGGCCAGGTGGGCCGAGGCCGCTTGACGGTAGTAGGGGTTGCCCGTTTCTTCACTGGCCCAGAACAGCAGCGGCATGTTCATAACGCAGTCAATGATAATGCGGCCCTTGTTGACCGGGTCGTTCAAATCGCCCCAGGCCTGGATAATCCCGGCCTTCTCAAAAAACCGGAGCATCAGCAGATCGGCAGCCTTGAGCGCTGTGGCACGGGCCTCAGGATTCCCGGTCACCTTATACTCAGCCACGGCAGACAAGCTGTAGAGAAACCCCAGGTCGTGGTGATCCGTGGCGGTACGGGTGTCAAGGCGTTTGCGGTAATCGGGCAGATGCGACTGCGCCGCCTGCAGAAATTTGCGGTCACCGGTCAGTTCATACGCCAGCCACAGCTGACCCGTCCAGAAACTCGAAGTCCAGTCGGTGTTGGGAATGGGCTGGTAAATCTGTCCTGTGCTGGCAGCCGGGGGATACGAGCCGGCCGGAAAGTGAGGAATTTTTGCTTTGATGGTTTTCAGGGCCTTGGTGAGGGCCCGGTCGAGGCCGGCCGCGGTAAGGCCGGTGCCCTGCAGAAAACGGGCGGGATCAGCCAAGGGCTCGAGGATGGCTTGCGATGGAATGCTGTTCATAAAGATTCTCCTTGTTTTTGCGACGAGTCGGTAGACTCTCTTTCAATCAATTGATGTTTCAGTATCCACTGGATGGATTGGCGGCCGGGGTCACGCATCAGAGCCTCGAGGACTTCGACAGCGTCGGTGCCGAAACGGCGGAAGGGAACGTGGATACTGGTGAGGGAGGGAGACGAATAGTGCGACGACTCCAGGTCGTTGAAACCAATCACGGCGAGGTCTTGCGGCACTTTCAGTCCTGCATTGCGGGCCTGTTTCATGACCTGCAACGCAAAGTCATCATCGAGGGCAAACCAAGCTGTCGGCCGCTCACCGTTGTTCCAGAGCCGCCCCTGCAAGTCCTGGAACTCTCCGTCGGCCCGGTGAAACAGCCAGTCCTCAGGCACCGCAAGGCCCCTCTTCTGAAACGCATCACGGAACCCCAGAACCTTGTCGGCTACATTCCGGTTCACCGCTTCGCCTTCCGTCCAGAGACCGATACGGCGGTGACCCCGGTCAATCAGGCCACCCACGGCCTCCGCTGCCGCCCGCCGGTTGTCGATGCCGACCGAACTCCAACGCGTATGGGGCAAGAGGCGGTTGATCAGCACAAAGGGAATTCCAGCCGCTTCCAGTTGAGACGCCTCGGACTCCTCTTCTGAGCAGTTTTTTCCAAGAATCAGAACACCAACGCCAGGAGACGCTGCCCGAGGCAGGTCAGCGGCTCCGGCCACCAGCCGGACCTTACCTCCGACCTGCGAAAGCCTCTCCATCAGACCATCGACCACTTGGGCGAAACCCTCGAACCGGGCACCCCCCGGTGTCATCGAGACCAAGACTTCCTGGACGAACCCAGAGCGGGGCGTGACACCCTCCAGATGGGAAATCGCTGTTTCGAGGGCCTCTCGAAGGGCCGGTCGCAACGGCTTTCCCTGGAAGTACCGGAACACCGAACTGCGCGAAACCCCGGAGTGGCCGACGAGGTCCTCCACCGTGACTTTTCTTCTCCGGCTCTCTGTTCCCATGGCCTAAGCATGGACCCCATTTCCCAATAGTGTCAATAATGAACACCAATTGAACCTATATTTGAGACTTTTCGTCTCATCTTACCGATTTCAACCCTACAACCAATAGCGGTTGCGTTGTCGGTATTCGCCGGGTGTTTGACCACGCAGACGTTTGAATAGGGTATGAAAATAGCTTTGATTCTCAAAGCCCAGCTCGAGGGCAATGACCCGCACCGGCAGTTCCGTCTGAAGCAGCTGAACAGCGGCAGCGTCGATCTTGCACCGGTGTGCGTATTGGAAAAGCGTTATGCCGTAGGTTTGCTTGAAAATCCGGCATAGGAAATTGGGACTCAGGTTGACGCTTGCGGCTAAGTCGGCAAGTCGAAAGTGCTGGTCGGGTCGGCTGGCAATCCGGCGGCAAAGCTCATCGAGCCGGTCCCGGTGCGGTGAAAGGCGGCCGGCGGCTGGGTCAGCCTGGTCCACGGCGAGCAAAATTTCGAACAGGGCATGCTTCAAGGCCAACTGGTGGTCCGTACCTCCGCGAAGAAAAAGACCCTCGAGTTTCTGGAATCCCCGGACCAAGGATGTAGGGTCGGCCAAGATCCTGCAATCCGAAAGAGGATGGGGAAGTAGGCCTTGGCCGTAGCCTTGGCCATCGGCGTCGTTCCAAAAATCGACGTTGTGGTAGAGAGCCTCCCGCTCCCGACTAAATTGAGCATCAAAAAGCACGATTTGGCAGGTGTAGGGGGCAACCCCCTGGACAACCATACCAGGGCTTCGAAAAAAAAGACTTCCCGCCACCGTGGCTAGCTCTTTCCCGTTGGTGACGATGTGGCCGCCCCCGGTGTGGATCAGCTCCAGCTCGAACCAGCGTACCCGCCGTTCTTCAAACACCGTGCCTGCAGGCGGGCAGTTGTCGGCCTTGATTCCCCCTACGTGGAGGATGTAGGGATTGAAGCTGCTGGCGGCCGAATTCTCCATCCTCTGGATAATATCGTGATATGGCCAGATAACTCCAGGCCTTTTGTGCGAGCTAAACGCGGGTTAACATGAGCCCATGGAAACCATGACTGGCATAGAACGAATGACCAATATTTTGAAGCGGAAACCTGTTGACCGCATTGGTGTCTTCGAGCATTTCTGGAACGACACCCATCAAGCTTGGGCCGACCAGGGGCACGTGGGCATCGACGAAGATCTTAGCACCCATTTTGGCTACGATATGTCGGAGTTCTGGTCCTTCAACCTGATGGCTGACCTCGACTGGAAGGAGCAGGTGGTCGAGGAGACCGAAGAAACAAGGCTGGTCCGCGATGGCAATGGAGCCTTGTTGCGGCGTCACAAGCTCCACGACACCACCCCCGAGCATGTCGATTTTCTCGTCAAGGACCGAGACCTGTGGGAAGCCGAAATCAAGCCCAAACTCAAGTTTGACCGACGCCGCATCAACTTCGAGGGGTATCGCAAGGCCAAGGCAGCGGCCCGGGCCCAAAATCGGTTCTTTGTCCAAAGCGGGCTCGATGTTTTTGAATCCATGCACCCTGTCTGCGGCCATGAGAATCTGTTGGTGGGCATGGCGTTGGATCCCGAATGGGTTGCCGACATGGTTCAAACCTACGCGGAACTGACAGTGCAATTGCAGGAAGCGCTCTTTGCCGAAGAGGGGGCTCCCGATGGTGTTTGGTATTACGCCGATATGGGCTTCAAGGAACATCCGATGTTTTCCACCGAGATGTATCGGGAGCTGATTCAGCCGGGACACATCCGAACCATAGCCGCCAACAAAGCCCGAAACCTTCCGGTCATCATGCACAGCTGCGGTTTTATCGAGCCTCTGGTTCCCGGCATGATGGAAGCCGGCATCGATTGCCTGCAGGTCATCGAGGTGAAGGCGGGCATGGACCTGCTGCGCCTGCACCGGCAATTTGGCGACCGACTGTCCTTGATGGGTGGCATTGATGTGCGGGCTGTCTATAGCAACGACAGGGCCACCATCGACCGGGAGCTCGAAGCCAAAATTCCCCTGGTGAAAAAGGGTTTTGGATTCACCCTCCATTCCGATCATTCCATCCCCAAAACGGTGGAGTACGATACCTACCGGTACTTCATCGACAAGGGCCTGGAACTCGGGCGTTACTAAAAAAAAGGCGGCCCCTGAAGGACCGCCCTTTTCCTTGAAACCAATGCCTCGTGATTATTGAGGAATCTTTCCTTCGACACCCTGAACAAACCAGTTCATGCCGAGGACTTCGCCGTCGGCCAAAACCTTGCCGGCTTCGGCTTTCTCGGCGCCGCTCTGATCTTTGAGGGGACCGGTGAATACGGCCAGTTCACCCTTGATGATCTTGTCCTGGGCGGCGAGGACCAGATCCTTCACGTCCTGAGGAATGCTTTCACCCATGGGGGCCAGGCTGACAGTGCCATCGGCCATGTTGCCCAGGAACTGCTCGGTCTTCCAAGTGCCGGCCTTCACAGCTTCGACAGTCTTGGTGTAGTAGGGACCCCAGTTCCAGACGGGGTTGGTCAGGTAGGCCTTGGGAGCGAACTTGCCCATATCGCTGTCGTTTCCGCCAGCCAAAGCACCGCGTTCGGCAGCGGCCTGAATGGTTGCCGGACTATCCTGATAAGCCATGAGCACATCGGCACCCTGGTCGAGAAGGCTGATGGCGGCCTGGCGCTCGGTGGCGGGGTCAAACCAGGTGTTGGACCAAACGACCAGAGTCTTGATCTTCGGATTGACACTCTGGGCACCGAGGGTAAACGCATTGATGTTGTAGATGACTTCGGGGATGGGGAAGGCACCGACGTAGCCAAGCACGTTCTTCTTGGTCATCTTGCCGGCGGCAATGCCCGACAGATAGCTGGCTTCGAAGTTCTTGCCGAAATAGGTACCCATGTTGTCGGCGGTCTTGTAACCGGAGCAATGTAGGAAGGTGACCTTGGGGAACTTGGCGGCAACATTGAGGGTGGGATCCATGTAGCCGAAGCTGGTGGTGAACACGATGTCGTGGTTCTGAGCCAAGTCGGTGATCACACGTTCAGCGTCAGCACCTTCAGGAACATTTTCCACGGTGTCGGCCTTAAGGCCGAGCTTCTCTTCCATATACAAACGGCCCTGATCGTGCTGATAGGTGTAGCCACCATCACCCGGGGGTCCGATGTAGACAAACGCCACGCGCGGATTGGCACTCGCGGGAGCGGCCGCTTTAGATTCACAGGACGCCAGGACAAAAAGTCCGGCGACCAGGGCAAGGCCCAGTACAGTTTTACGAAGATTCATGATTCCTCCTGAAAGGTGGCCTGAATTTGCCAAATAAGGCGATATCACGTCTAGACCCTTCGCTTAAGAAATAGGCAGGGAATTTGCTTACATTTTTGTCATCTAGGAAAAGAACCTGCCTACAGCTAGACTAAATTCATCCGTATATCGTCAGGGGGATAGAATGAAGGTCCATTCCATCGTTGCCGCAGCTCTGCTTATCCTCCTAACAAACGGGTCGTTTGCTCAAGAGCTTCCGGTTTCCCGCGTGGTGCTGTACACCAGCGGCGTGGGATTTTTCGAACACCTCGGCACGGTCACCGGCAACGCGTCGGTGCCACTGAGCTTCCCGGAAGAGCAAGTCGGCGATGTTCTGAAGTCCCTGATTCTACGCGATCCTCAAGGGTCTGTCGGTATTGTCAGCTACCCCAGCCAGGAACCGCTGGAACGCTCCCTTGCCCGCTTCGGCCTTGACCTAAGCGGTCCTGGCGGTCTTGCTGCCCTCTTGCCGCAATTCCGCGGGGCCGAGTTGACCCTTGAAACCCCCGAGCCTGTTACCGGCCGGCTGGTCGGCCTCGATCAAAGAAGTGAAAAAACCAAGACCAAAACCTGGTTGACGCTCTCTACGGCCGAAGGCTTGAAAGTCGTCGCTCTCGCCTCGGTGAGAGGACTGCGCCTGCTTGACCCGCGCCTGAACCAAGAGCTCGCTGAGGGCTTGCTGCTTCTGGCCACCGCCCAGGAAAACCGCAAGAGGACCATCACCGCGCAGTTCAGCGGTACGGGAACCCGCAATATCGGCATCGGTTATGTTGCCCAAGCTCCCGTCTGGAAAACCACCTACCGCATCGATCTTTCCGGGAGCAAACCCTACCTTCAGGCCTGGGCAGCCGTCGAAAACACCAGCGAAGCAGACTGGAATCAAATTCGGCTTAGCTTGGTATCCGGGCGGCAACTCCCCCTCCCCCGGGCCATGATGGCCAAATCCCTGTCGGCCGACTCAGGCTTTGAGGCTATGACAGACGGTACCCAGGCGGGGGAGTTTTTCCAGTTCACCCTTCAGACTCCTCTGACTTTAGCCCGACACCAGAGCGCTCTGATTCCCTTGGCTGCCGCCGAGGTAACGGCCCAAAAGGTCAGCGTGTTCAACGCCGCAGTCGACCCGGTTCACCCTCAAAATGCCGTTTGGATTACCAACACCACCGGTCTGCGTCTGCCGGCAGGGCCGGTGACCGTCTTCGATGGTGGTGTGTACGGGGGCGATTCCTTGACCGATACCTTGATGGAAAAGGAAAAACAGTTGTGGGCCTATGCCATCGATCTGGCCGTGAAGGCCGACCTTGATGCCTCGGCAGGGCAGACCACCACGAAAATTTCCGTCGTGCGCGGGGTTCTCCAAACCAAGAAAGTGGCGGTTTGGACACAGACCTATCAGTTTTCCAACGCGGCGGCCGAGGCTCGCACCCTTGTGGTGGAGCACCCCTACCGAAACGATCGGACCTTGATCGAAACGCCGGCACCGAGCGAGAGAACTCCTTCCTTCTATCGGTTCAGTTTGTCGGCACCCGCCGGTGGGCGGGCTGTGCTGACCGTCAAGGAAGAAAAAGTACTGTTGGAAACTCAGGGGCTAAGCGGCTGGAAAACAGAACAGTTCTGGGCGTTGGTCCAAAGTTCGGGACCCTTGGGGGCAAAGGTGAAAGCCGCCCTGCAGCGCACTGCCGAACTCAAGACGAAGTGGGAGCGTACCGTGCAGGAGGGAGAAAGTGTGCTGGTTGAGACCACCGAAATCGAAAAGGGCCAGGAGAGAATCCGGGCCAACCTCGATGCAGTCGGCCGCGACAGCACCCAGGGGTTGGTGTACCTCAAACGCCTACTGGACAGCGAAGTTCAGCTGGACGGTCTGAAGCAGAAGAGGGACGCCAACCGCCAAGCCCAGGCAGCCGCTCAACGTGAGCTGGAAGACTACCTGGGTGCCTTGACGGTGGAATGACTATTTCCCTTCGGGTTTGAGACTCCACAGGGCCGCCAGAATGGCGATGTTCAACGACAGACTCTGCACCCAAAGCATAACGGTGGGCTTGAACACAGGACCACCAAACGCGGCCGAATAGACGGTCAAAACGGCCCAGAAGCCGACGATCACCCAGAAGGCCAGTTTTCGGATGGCGTCGGGAATCAGTCCGAAGGGACCGACCACCAGGACAACGCCGCCGGCGATTTTCAGGATGGCGAACACAACGGCCAGGATGGTGGAGGTCTGGTCAGCTCCGACAAGGTTGCCCAAGCCCCGTGCGGCTTTGGCCAAGGGCGAATTGAGGTCGATCAGGGTCTGCGCCCCCGACAGAAACAAAAAGAGCCCGACTCCCACCGCCAAAAGCGTGGTGGAAGAAAACAGATTGATTTTTTTGGACATGGATACTCCTTGAATCAGAGGATACCATGATTCAGGAAAAAAGCGAGCGGGTAGAACCCCGGTGTACCAAATCGGGTGTCAGGTAGACTCGCCGGGCTTCGCGGTCCTTACCCTCGATATTGGAAAGCAGAAGGTCAACGGTGGCGTGGCCGACACTGGCACGTTTCATGTCCACGGAGGAAAAACCACCGATGTGCGACAAGATGGTGTTGTCATGACTGAACAGCGACACATCTTCTGGTATGCGCAAACCGGCTTTGAGCAGGGCCCGTTGGGCACCAATCCCCATAATGTCGTTGGCTGTGAAAATGGCTGTGGGCCGTTCACACCGGGCCAACCGCTGGGTAACGGCTTCCTCGGTCTCCATGACTCCCTGCTCCGAATCTCCGCCCGGTACCACAATGACATCTTCCGGGGACGGGGGTGAGCCCGCCTTGGTCAGCTCTTCAGCCCACACCTGTTCCTTCAAAGTCTGGGAAAAGCCCGTGTTATGGACATGCCAGATTTTGCGGTGGCCGCCGGCCAGCAGGTGCTGCATCACCTTATGCATGCCCAGGGCTTGGTCGACCACCACCGAATTGATGTCTGTCACCTGGGGAAACGAGTGCACCATCACCAAGGGCACCTGCCGCGCAATCTCGCCATAGAACCCCGAATCGTAATTGACCAGCGACGGGTCATGCAAAATAATGCCGTCGACCTTTTGTGAAAGGAAGCTCGAAAGGTATTTCGCCTCTCCCTCTTCCCGGCCCGAAGCCTCGCTGGAGGTGACAAACAGGCGGTAGTCCAGCTCAGCCAGGCGATGACTGACAGCCTCCACAAACTCCATGGAAAAAATGTTGGTCAGACTGTGGGTCAGCACACCAATGTTCATGGACTTGCCGGTAATGAGGGTCCGCGCCAGGTTGTTTGGAAAATAGTGCATTTTCCGGATGGCGGCTTCTACTTTTGCCCTGGTGGCGGGAGCAACCCTGCCATCGTTGAGCACGCGTGACACCGTAGCAGTCGAAACCCCGGCTTCAGCAGCAATATCGAGGATATTCATGGATTCAACTGTATAACGACAAACGGAGACTTTGAAAATCTCCCCGCAGGTCGGGCAAGCGCAGGCCGACGCCCATCAGTTCAGCCCCTGACCACGATCCAGTCACTCCATCACCTTCCACACGGTAAGTGCGGCCCGGGTCGAGACCCTTGGCGCGAAGAACCACCTGCCCGGCGTTTGGTTGAGCGAGGATCTGATAATAAAACAGCACCGCCCTTGTTTTGTCGCGGCTGATGGTCATCCAGGCGGTATTGCCCTTCCCCTCAAAGGGGCTTTTCAGACGGTAAAAATCACCAAACTGGAGGACGGCCCGGTGGGCCTTGTACCAGGCGTTGATCTGCGACACTTCCCGGGCTTCGGCTTCGCTGAAGGACAGGGGGTCCAGCTCGTACCCGAAGGTACCGACCAAGGCCACATCGGCCCGGGTTTTCAACGGCGTGATTCGGTGGACCTGATGGTTGGGCACCGCCGACACATGGGCGCCCATGGTCACCGGGGGGTAAGCCAGGCTGGTACCCCACTGAATTTCCAGGCGGCAGATGGCGTCGGTGTTGTCGCTGGTCCAGACTTGGGGCATGTAGTACAGCATGCCGGGGTCAAACCGGCCTCCGCCGCCCGAGCAGCTCTCAAAGAGAATCTGTGGGTAACGGGTGGTGATGACTTCGAGGATTTCGTACAACCCGAGAATATGGCGGTGCGCGGTTTCCCGCTGACGGTCCGCCCCCCGCCCGGCCGAGCCTACCTCGGTAAGGTGCCGGTTCATATCCCACTTCACGTAATCGATCTTACCGCCATCCAGAATTTTGGTGACCGAATCGATGATGGAGCGGCAGACCTCGGGGCGACTGAGGTCCAGCACCAGCTGGTTGCGGCTTTCCGAGCGGTCACGCCCTTCCACATGCAGGCACCAGTCGGGATGGGCACGATACAAATCGCTGTCGGCGCTGACCATCTCGGGCTCGAACCAAAGACCAAACTTCATTCCCTTGGCGTGAACAGTATCGGCCAAGGCCTCCAGCCCTGCGGGAAGCTTCTTGGTGTCGACGGTCCAATCACCCAAGCTGGTCTTGTCGTTGTCCCGGTGGCCAAACCAGCCGTCGTCCAGAACAAACAGTTCGATTCCCAGGGGCTGTGCCTTTTCGACAATGGCCTCGAGCTTCTTCTGATCAAACTGGAAGTACGTGGCCTCCCAGTTGTTGATGAGAATGGGCCGTTCCTGAAAGACCTGGGGCCCTCGGCACAGCTGGTTCTGGTAGAACCGGTGAAACGTCCGTGAAAGCTCTCCCAGGCCGTTGCCCGAATACGCCAGGATGGCTTCGGGCGTCTGAAACGACTGGCCCGGTTCGAGCTTCCAGGCGAAATCGAAGGGATTGATGCCCGCTTGGATGCGGGTGATGCCGAACTGATCGACCTCGGCCTGGGCCAGAAAGTTGCCGCTGTAGGCCAGGTTGAAACCAAAAACCTCGCCGGCGTCTTCGTCGGCGCGGCCGGAAAGCAGCGCCACAAACGGATTCTGCTGATGGCTCGACGCACCTCGGCGGCTCTCCACCGATACGGTGCCGGCGGTCAGCGGGCGCTCCACCACCTGACGTTCGCGTACATGGGCACCGGAAAGCTGCAGCCAGCGGTAGCCTTCCCCTTCGAGATCGAGGCTGAAGCTAAGAACCCGCCGCAGGGTCAGAGACTGGCGGCCTGCGTTGGTGAACCGGACGGACCGGGTCACCACGGGATAGTTTTGAAAGGCCGTGTAGGTCAGGGTCGCGGTCAAGGCGCTCAAAGGATCGCTCAAGACGATCTGGAGCGTCTGGGCCTCAGCCGGGTCCCGAACATACGTGGCGGGAAGGCCCTCGAGAACGGGCTTTCCAGAAACAACAGTGGCGCTGACAAAGTGCAAGTCGACCGCCGTGGACCCGTCCGCCAGCTGCACCTCGAAGGCAGGGGACCGAAAATCGGTTCGCCCGTACCCGGGGTACTCCTGGCGGAGGGCATCGAGCGAAAAGGTCCGGTCGGTGGACCCGGCTGGGTTGGCAGAGAACGAGCGGTCGACAAAGCGAGGCGCATTCGCTCCCTGCCAGGTGAGAAGAGGAGCTCCCCAATGAGCGTGGGCCAGATACTTTCCGTTGACAACGTGGAGGATGTAACTCGCTCCTCCCGCCTTCAAATGGAAGTGATCAGGATGTCGTTCAATGATGGAACTCATAGGGGAACCCTTCTCCATTGGCAGCTCTTACTTGAACAGGGCCAGGACTTTCTTGTTGGCGTCGGTGAAGGCGTCCTTGGGGGTAGCCTTGTAGGTGAACACCTTGTCGAAGGCGGCGACCATGATCTCCTGGATCTTGGGACCATTGTCGACAACCGGGTACAGGAAGGTCTGACCGGGGGTCAGCGATTCTTTGGTGAAGGCGTCCACTACGAGCCCCTTTTTGGTGTAGGCGGACAGAGCAGCGTCAACGCCGGACTTGTAGGCAGGGAACACCACACCGTAGGAACCGACGATCTTCTGAGCTTCTTCGGAACCGAGGTACTTCACCCACTGCCAGGCTTCATCTTTGTGCTTGGAACCAGTGGTGATCGAATCTGCCAGACCGTTGATCATGGACTTCACGCCGGCGGGGCCCTTAGGCAGGGTGGCAAAGCCGACGGGGAACCCAGCGTTGCTGGAATAGTAGCCGATCATCCAGCTGCCGTCGAACGTTGTGGCGGCCTTTTTGGCAGTGAACACGCCGGTGGCGCCGTTCTGAGTGCTTTCAAAATCAGCCAGGAAGCCAGCCTTGGTCACCTTGACCATCCAGTCGATGGTTTCGATGAATTTGGGGTCGGCATACTTGAAGTCGCTCTTGAAGGTACCGCTGGTATAGGTCCAGCCGTTGGCGTAGGCAAAGGGGCTGAACTGAGCCTGGCCGCGGTCATCGGAGTGACTCAAAGCCATGCCGAACCGCACCACGTTCTTGGCATCAAAGCCAGCCTGGGTTCCATTCTTGCCATTCTTGTCGATGGACAGCTTGGCGATGAACTTCTCGAACGTTCCGCCGTCCTTGGGGTTCCAAGTCAGGGCGTTGGCTTCGGCTTCGGTGATTCCGGCTTCCTTCAGCATGTCCTTGTTGTAGACAATGGTGATAGTGTCCCAGTCCTTGGGAAGTCCCCAGCGCTTGCCGTTCTTGGTCCACAGGTCGCCCAGGCCGTTGAGGTAGGCCGAAGTGTTGACCTTGTCCTTGGTGACGTAGGGTTGCAGGTCGACCAGCTGGTTCTTGCTGGCAAACTCACCGGTCATGGCCAGGTGGTTGGTGAACACATCAGGAACGTCGCCGGAAACCATGCCGGTCTGCAGACCAGTCCAATAGTCACTCCATCCCAGTTGCCCAATCTCGATCTTGATGTTGGGGTTCTTGGCCTGGAACGAGTCAGCGACTGCCTGATAGGCGGGTTGCTGGGCTGAGTCCCACAGGATGTACTTGATGGTAACAGGTTCTGCCATCAGGCCGGTAGCAACGAGAAACAGGCCGGCAGCCAGAGAGAGCTTAGCGATAAAGGTTCGAATCATTGAGATCCTCCTTTGAAATTCTTCACGTTCCAACGGAACGGTTTCCAACACAACTCGGGGGGCTTAGCGGAAGCCCGAAAAACTGATGCTGTTGACAATCTTCTTTCCGAAGAAGGCGAACAGGAACATCAATGGAACAATGGAGATCAGGGCACCGGCCATCAGCCCGCCCCAATCGGGGACGCCCTGGGGGGTCTGGCTGCGGAAAATTCCCATGGCGACATTCAGCAGCCGCACTTCGGGGTCTTTGCCGACCAATAGCGGCCACAGGTAGTCGTTCCAGCTGGCGATGAAGGTGCTCAGCCCCAGGGTGGCCAGGGCGGTTTGGCTGATGGGCAGAATCAGTTTGACGAAGGTGCGGGTTTTACCGGCCCCGTCAAGAAAGGCGGCTTCTTCCAGCTCCTTGTTGATAGACAGGAAGAACTGACGCAGAAAAAACACCGCAAACGGGGTCATCAGCAGGGTGGGCGCCATAATGCCCAGGTAGGTATTCAGCAGTCCCAGCTCCTTCACCAAAATGAAGTTGGGAATGGTCATGACAATGCCGGGAACCATCAGCGCCGCCAGGTACACGAGGAACAGGCCGTCCCGGCCCCAGAAGCGCAAACGGGCAAAGGCGTAGGCCCCCATGGCGCTGGACAAGGTTTGAAAGAT
>JAIFLN010000065.1 GCA_020049045.1 Spirochaetota bacterium
AGAGCAGCGGTGGGTTCGTCGAGAATCAGGAGTTTGACTTCTTTGGAAAGAGCTTTGGCAATTTCCACCAGCTGCTGTTTGCCCACGCCGATGCTGCTGATCAAGGCGTTGGGAGATTCGGTCAGGCCGACTTTCGTCAGCAGTTCACGGGTTCGGACGATGGTATGGTTCCAGTTGATCACACCGGCCTGGGCCTGTTCGTTGCCCAAAAAGATGTTCTCGGCTATGGAAAGGTCGGGAATGAGGGCCAGTTCCTGGTGGATGATGACAATGCCCAGATGCTCGCTGTGGCTGATATCTTTGAACTCCACCACCTTGTCGTGAAACAAGATATCCCCGGTATAGGTGCCGTGAGGATAGACCCCCGAAAGGACTTTCATGAGGGTCGATTTGCCGGCGCCGTTCTCGCCGACCAGGGCGTGAATCTCGCCCGAAGTCACCCGGATGTTGACCTTGTCGAGGGCGATGACACCCGGGAACACCTTGGTGATGTCTTTCATTTCTAGAATGGTGGATGACATGGAAGGTTCCTTGCTGGTTCGTTGGGGAAAAAAAAGGAGGTTCCCGAGGGAACCTCCCGGATCAGACTACTTCAGCTGGTCGGCGGTGTAGTACCCGCTGCCTACGAGGATTTCTTCGTAGTTGGTCTTGTCGACCGACACGGGAATGAGCAGGTAGGAAGGAACAACCTTGACGCCATTGTTGTAGGTCTTGGTGTCGTTCACTTCGGCAGCCTTGGCGTTCAACACGGCGTCGACCATACCGACGGCTTTCTTGGCCAGTTCGCGGGTGTCCTTGAACACCGTAGCGGTCTGGATGCCGGCAATGATGGACTTGACCGAGGGAACTTCGGCGTCCTGACCGGTAACAACGGGGTAGGGCTGGGCTTCGGTGCCGTAGCCGACGGCCTTGAGCGAGCTCAAGATACCGATGGAGATTCCGTCGTAGGGACTCAGAACGGCGGCAACCTTTTCCTTGCTGTAGTTCTTGGTCAGCAGGTTGTCCATGCGGGCCTGAGCGGTAGCGCCGTCCCAGCGGAGGGTGGCGACCTTGTCCATGCCCATCTGGCCGGATTTCACAACGAGCTTGCCGCTTTCAATGTAGGGGTTCAGGATCGACATGGCGCCGTCGTAGAAGAAGTAGGCGTTGTTGTCGTCGGGGGAACCGGCGAATAGTTCGATGTTGAAGGGACCCTTGCCATCCTTGAGGCCCAAAGCGGTCTCAATGTAGCTGGCCTGAAGGACACCGACGCCGAAGTTGTCAAACGTGGCGTAGTAGTCAACGTTGGGGGTCTTCTTGATCAGGCGGTCGTAGGCAATGACAGGGATCTTGGCGTCGGCGGCCTTCTGAAGGACGGACGACAGGGACTCACCGTCGATGGCGGCGATAACCAGAGCGTTGACACCCTTGGTGATCATGTTTTCAATCTGGGAAAGCTGGTTCTCGACTACGTCTTCGGCGTACTGAAGGTCGGCTTTGTAGCCGAGGGCTTCCACTTCCTTGACCATGTTGGCACCGTCGGCGATCCAGCGGGCGGACGACTTGGTGGGCATCGAAATACCGACGGTCTTCACGGCGGGCTTGGGGGCTTCACAGGCAACGAGGCCCAGAGCCAAAATCGCGGCAGCCAGGGCCACGAGGGATTTTTTCATAGATTTCTCCTTGTTCTCAGCATACCCCTGGCTTCGAAATTCCCGCCAGACAGAGGTTTCCACACTTATTAGCACGATTCGGGGCAAGTTAACGGGTCAACACGTCATGGCTTGTGACCAGGCGGCGGGAAACCCCGGGTTCTGCCAGTGTGCGGGCCAAGTCGGTACGCAGCAGCGGTCCCAGCTCGGCGGGACTTCGGATCAGGCAGGAAATCTGCCCCAGCTTCAACGCTTTGAGAACTTCATCGCTGCCCCCCACCCCCGCGATCTTCACTTTGAGACCCTCGGTTCTGAACCGGTCCTTCAAGGTATCTGAGGCCCCCAGAAGCGCTTCGTCAGAATGGGCAAACACCCCGTCAAACGAAACCCCTTCGGCCCAGGCCCGATCAACGGCTTCACGGGCGGCCTGACGTGATCCATCGGTGGCAAGAGTGGCCGAGACAGCCACGGTGCCCTGCTCTGAAACGCCCTGCTTCAAACCCGCAGAGCGTTCCGTGGTTCCCGAGGAATCCATGGGCCCGGTGATTTCCAGAATCCGTCGCACGCCTTCGCCCGCCAGCCAACGGCCGGCGCGCCGGCCTTCCTCGGCAGGATCGGGGCCCAGCGCCAGGGTCCAGCCGCTGTCATCACCAGGAGGGGGTTGGGGGCCAAGACGGAACAGGGGCAGGCTGCTCTTCCTGGCGGCAGCTTCCAGGGCCTGCCTGGTTTTTCGGTCTGCCAAACCGCTGTCACCGGCATCGACCACCAAGGCATCCAGGTGTTCTGGCAGCGTGTCGCCGGCAGACAGAACAATGAGGGTCCATCCATCGGCCTGAAGGGCCTTTGTGGCGGAAGCCTGGAGACGCTGGTGCCAGGAACTGTCTCCGGAGGACGGTAGAAACGCAATGGAGCGAGGTGCGTTTTGACTCGGGGGGACGGGTACAATCGCCTCTGGCTGCGGATCCTTGCGCGTCAGCAGCTTCGTCCCCAGAATGACCTTTTTAGGCTGCTCACCCTGGTGCCGCAGAAGGGCCAGCGCATACTCCACCGCCTCTTGTCCACCGGTGGGAGACACAAAAGTGGCATCAAGAATCCCGGATCGAAGCAGCTCGAGCCCGCCTCGCGGACCGGGCAGACCATCGACCCCCAAAAAGGTGATCTGTTTGGTGTAACCCAGGGCCTCGGCCGCCAGCCAGGCTCCGTAGGCCATGGCGTCGTTATGGGCGAAGATGACCCGGGGAGGACCGTCAGTTTTGAGGCGTTCCAGAACGAGGTCTTCCGCTCCATCGCGCAGCCAGTTGGCCAAGACGGCGCTCTGCAGCCGGATCAGAGGGTTCAAGGCAATCTCCTGACGGAAACCCTGAGCCCGGTCGAGTGTGGGGGGTGAGCCGCTGCGCCCCAACACCTCGAGCACCTCGCCCCCGGTTCCCTTGAGGGTACGCGCCACAAACCGGCCGGCCTCCTGACCGATGCGTCCGTTGTCGGGACCAATAAACAGCGTGTAATCGTAGTTGGCCACCGAACGGTTGAGAACAATGACCGGGGTGGACTGGAACACCCGGGTTACTGTGGGAGTCAGCGCTTCTGACTCCAAGGGGGAAATGATCAGCAGATCGACGCCCAACCCTTCGAACTTCTCCACATCGCCGATCTGCTTACCCAGCGAGTCGGAGGCATCGGCCACGATAAGGCGGACCTCGGGATGCAGCGCCGCCTGGCGGCGGATTTCATCGGTCATGCTGATACGCCAGGGTTCGCTGAGGTTGGCCTGCGAAACTCCGATCAGGAACTTCACGGGGGGTTCGACAGGAGTACAGGCTACAAGAAGCACAAGAAACCCGGTGGGGAAAAGCTTCATGACTCACCTTCAGTTCCCGGTCGCCAGGCTTTGGGAGTTTGACCTGTGACGGTTTTAAAATGCCGGCAGAAGTAATTCTGGTCGCGATACCCGACCCGCTCGGCGACCTCGGCCACCCGGAGCCTCGGGTCCTCCAGCAATACCTTCGCCTTATCCATCCTCAGGTGACAAAGGAAGGTGACAAAGGAGCGGCCAGTGGCGGCTTTCAAAAGACGGCTGAGGTAGTTCGGGGTAACGCGAAGATGGTCGGCCACGGCTTCGAGCGACAAATCGGGGTTCCGGTAGTGGACCTCCAGAAACTCCTGCGCCCCCTGAACCAGACCCCCTTCCGCCTTGTCACTAGCCAGCAACTCAACCAGACGGCGCCAAGCCTGAGGGAGTTCGGCCACCGAGTCCCGGTCCAACCCCTCAAGGCGGAGGTCTCCCCAGGAAGCGGCAACAGCCTGCCAGCCCCCCGAAGTGTCTCTATCCACAATCAGAACGACGTTCCCCATGGTGTCTTCAAACGCCAACGCTCCCGGAAACGCCTGAACCGTTTGACGGTTGCGGTCCTGAAACGCCACCACCAGCAGTGCGGGACGCACCGGAAGCCGCAACTCCAGGTAAGCTGCCGACTTTTCAAATTCCGGGTGCGGCAACCGGCCTTCGATCCAGTCCTGCAGCAGCGTTTCACGGAACACCCCTCGCTGTTGCACCAGACGGTCCTTGGACCAGTCAACAAACCGGCGCTCCTCCCGGCGCTTGCTCAATTCCTGGCGGGCCTTGGCAATAGCGGCCCTAAACTGAACCTCGGGTACCGGCTTCAAGAGGAAATCAAAGACCTGCAGACTCAGAGCTGTGCGGGCATACTCAAACTCATCATGCCCGGTGATGATCACGATAATCCAGTCCCGGCCCAGGGCGTTGAGCTTGGCTACCAAGTCGAGCCCCTTGAGCCTCGGCATATGGATGTCTAGAAGGAGAATATCGGGAAACAGCGTTTCTGCCTTTTCATAGGCTTCGATGCCGTCTTCGGCCTCAAAATAGGCAGCCTCTTCCCCATTCATAATCCGGGTCAGCAAGCCCTTGAGACCCCGGCGGATCTGAGGTTCGTCATCAGCAATCAGAAAGCGCATCATGCGAACTCTCCTTCAGCGGCCAGCGGCTGGCGTACGGTGACGGTAGTGCCCCGGTAGGGGGCACTCTGATAGGTCAGACCCCACCCTTCTCCAAAAACCAGCCGGATGCGGTGATGCACGCTGAACACACCAAACCCTTGCCCGGCGACATCTTCGCCCCGATGGAGGTTGCGTACCAGAGCCTCCAGAACCGCCGCATCCATTCCCGCGCCATCGTCGGCCACCGTAACCACCAGTGACTCACCCTCCTTCCGGGCACGTACCGTCAGGGTTCCGTGACCGGCCTTCTCCTTGATGCCGTGGTAGAGCGCATTTTCCACAAGGGGTTGCAGGGAGAGCTTCACCACGGGCAGCGACAGAAGCGAGGGGTCAGCTTCGATGGTGTAGTCGAATTTATCACCGTAGCGGATTTTTTGAATGACCAGATAGCTGGTGACGTGCTCGAGCTCCTCTTCCAGGCGGATCACATCGCGCCCCTTGCTCAGGCTGATGCGGAACAGGCGCGTCAGCGCATCGACAATACCCACAATGTCGTCGGCGCCCTTCTCCTGCGCCATCCAATGAATGGTATCGAGCGTGTTGTACAGAAAGTGCGGTTTGATCTGCGCCTGCAGAATGCGGAATTCTGCTTCACGCTTTTTCTGCTGTTCCACGTAGACCTGGTCCAACAGTTTGCTGATCTCGCCGATCATCGTGTTGAAGCTTTGTCCCAACCGGCCGATTTCATCGTTGGGAGGGTCGGGAAAGCGCACATCGAGGTTGCCGGTCTCGGCCTGTTCCATCAGGCGGCGCAGCTTGATGATGGGCCGGGCTACACCGGCCGAAACCCAGAACGAGACACCGATGGCCAGACCGAAGGTCACCACGCCGATCAAAACCGCAATCCAACCCAGCAACCGGGTGCCCGCCAGAGCCTCATCAAGGCTGTAGACCGCCACTGTCGACAACCCTGTGTAGGCCGAGGTGGTCGAGAGCACCTGGTAAGTGCGGCCATCAATCTCAAAAAGGGAACGGGATCGACCTTCTTTGAGAAAAGAGGCCGGAATGCGGTACACCAGCGGGTTGACAGGAGCATAGACGACATCACCGGCCGGATCCGCCAGAAACAAAAATCCGAGTGTACCAGGCCGGACGGTACCGAAGACTTTTTCAATGGTCTTAAGGTGCACGTCCATCAGAATAACGCCTGGGGACGCAGCCTTGATGATCGAAACCACGTTGTCACCCAGAGTTCTCCGGCTGCGCAAATTCCTGCCAATGGGCCGGGCCAGAATGTGCATCTTGCCCGCGTCGCTCAACGCCTGCCGGGCCCAGCTCTCCCACAAAAGAGGGTCCCGGGTAATTCTGGTGAAGTCCAACAGCTGCGCCTCGTCCCGGTCGTTAAGAATGACCATGCCCGTCAGCTCGGGATGACTGTCCTTGAGTGCCCCCAGGTACCCCTGCACCTCGGTTTCCGTCCCCTTTTCTCCCTCCAGAAAGGCGGCCACCGCTGGCACCTTGGTCGTCAGACTCATCAGCTGTTCCAGCTTGAGAAACAGCTGGTCGAGGTTGCGGTTGACCTGACCGATCATTTCGTAGCTGGCGTTCACGGTCAGGTCTTCCACTGTTTTGGTGTAAAACACAGGACTCAACACCCCGAGCAATACCACAGGAATCATCAGGATGAGAAGAAAGGACAGGAGAAACTGGGTCCGGATACTACGGCGGGGACGCACAAAACAACCTAGCCGACCACCAGATTCCGGCCCCTGTTCTTAGCTTCGTACAAATGGGCATCGGCCAGATTGCACGCCGTCGTCAGAGCCGCTTTATCAGCAGTTACGGGAGCATAGCCAAAACTGATCGTTACCCTCACTTGTGCTCCCCCCGATTCTACCGTCGTTGCAGCCACGGCTTCCCGCAGACGCTCTAGAATTTCCTGTACTGCCAAGCCGTCCGCCGCCACGAACAGCAGCAAGAATTCTTCACCACCCCAGCGGGCGACCGCATCGCCGGTTCGCAGACCTGAGTTGAGGATGGTGGCAATTTTACAGAGAACCATGTCACCGGTGCCGTGGCCGAAACGGTCATTGACCTGCTTGAAATGGTCGATATCCGCCAAGGCCACAAAGAGGCTGGTACCAGACCGCTGGCTTTTCGCCACTTCCCGCTCGAAAAGCAGGTCAAACGCACGTCGGTTAAGCAGACCGGTCAACTGATCATGAAGGGCCAAATAGTCCAAGTTTTTATTCGCCTGTTCCAGCAGAGACGACTTCGCAATCTGTCGGTATTGGTTGTTGTAAAGAAAAGCCGTAATCAAAGCCATCGCAATGTAGAAAATGCCCGAGTTGATAAGGGTGCCGACCATAACAGCTTGATCCCGTTGAAACAAGAGAACCCCGCAGGTCAGCATCACAAAGGCCGGAGTGATCAGGATCAAACCCAAGGGCGGCCGGATCATAATCAGGAAAGCCACAACAATGACATTGTAAGTAAATGCACTTGTATCGCCTGAACGCATTTGATCGAGACCTGCCACTAACCCTAAAACGGTGATTGACATCCCCGCTCCCCAATAGAGGAGAGCCTCTTTCCTCCTCAGCAGCTTCCCTTCTTTTTCCGGGGAGGGATACCCTGCGGCAACCTGACTCAAGACCCGAAGTGCGCTGGGTGTTGCGAGGATGCTGATCACGGCTATGGTGAGCAAAACCAGGTGGGAGGCAAGGTACGAAAGTGGAATCCACGACGCTTCACCCGAGCCCCAGAGCGACCCGCCACGGATCGAAGGTATGTCCACAAAGCCTACCAGCAGGAGCTCAATCACCAGCGTGATTGCCATGAAGATCCGGAACCGCCGCCAGTTCGACTGCTGTATCGCGCTTTCAACGGCGCATGCTTCATGAGAATTCAACTGGGTCGCAAATTCATCCAACACAGAGCGGAAGATTTTCATCGAACTCCCTCGTAGTCACTTTCGTGGACCCGTGTGTCACTGTCAAGCAAACGACGTCTTCCAGAATCAGTACTACTTTGCCTTGACAGTAGTGTTTGCCTAACCTAACATTTTTATTCCTGGGTGATTTGGTAAGGAGAATGCTATGCGATTGAGCCTTTCAAAGAAATTGACAATGGGGTTTGGCCTTGTTGCTCTTATCACTCTTGTCGTCGGTGGGGTTGGGTGGCTCGGAATCAACACGACCGCCTATGATGTCCGGACACTGGGCAAGGGGAGTATTCCTTCCATCATTTCTCTCGAGTCGGTGAAATCGAGCCTGATCGAAATCAAGGTGGTGTTGCGCACGTTGACTTCTCCCTATCTCACGCAGAAGGAGTACCAGGCTGAGCTGAAAGAACTAGCCGATGCCCGTGCCCGATACAACCAAGCTCTGGCCGAATACGATAGCATACCCCGAACCGAACAAGAGGACATTCTCTACAAGAAATTTGTTCAGGACATCGCGGCTTCTAAAATTGCCAACAATGAGTTTCTCGAGTTGTATGCAGCACTTCTGAGCCGGGGTGTCCCGGCTGATGAGATCTCCCGCCAGACCACCGAACTCGCTCTTCGTGGCAAAACCTTGCAGGCCTACAACCAATCAATTCAGTCTTTTCAGGCCCTGCTGGACTATGTGCAGCAGTACTATGGACACGATCTTGTCGACAGCAGCATAGCCGAAGCGGACTTTGTGACAGCCTTGATCTGGAGCATTACGTTTGCCGGTGTGCTCGCCGGATTGGCCTTGGGCCTTCTTCTGTCTCGCTCCATCTCCCGGCCCATTGTGCGGGTCACCAGTGATTTGAGGCAGGCCTCAAAAGCACTGGAATCGGCTTCCCTGCAGGTTTCGAGCTCCAGCCAGGAACTCTCGTCGGGTGCCAGTGAACTTGCCAGCTCGATGGAAGAAATGACCTCAAGCCTTGAGGAACTGCAGTCTATCATTGAAAGCAACACCAAGAGTGTGAGCCAGAGCGAGCATCTGATGAAAGAGACCTCGGTCGAGAGCCGCAAGGTGACCGAGAGGATGGCAGAACTTAAAACCCAGCTGTTTGATATTGCCGGCAATTCCAGGAAGATTTCGAAAATCAACAAAGTGATCGATGATATTGCTTTTCAGACGAATATTTTGGCCCTCAATGCTGCCGTCGAGGCGGCCAGGGCAGGCGATGCCGGCAAGGGGTTTGCGGTGGTTGCAGACCAGGTGAAGTCTTTGGCACAAAAGTCCGCCGAGGCGGCCAAAGAAACCGCAGATCTTATTGAGATTGCCCTCGAGTCCGTGGCGAGGGGTGAAACTCTGGGCCAAGCCGTTGTCGAAGCGCAGGTCGTAGCCGTCGACAAGGCTCAAAAGGTGTCGGTTCTTCTCGACGAAGTGAATCGAGCCAGCAAGGAGCAACTAAAAGGTGCCAACCAGATCAGCCAGGGGGTCAACGAGATCAATTCCATTGTTCAGACCACGGCTGCCAGTTCCGAAGAAAATGCGGCTGCCGGCGAGGAGCTGCTCGGCCAGGCCGAAAGCCTGGGAGGAAACGTCAACCAGCTCGAAGTCATTGTGGGTGGGCATCCATAATAGGTATAAAGAAACCCTCGGTTTCTTCTTGACCGGGTTGAGAGGCCAACCGACAATTATTCAAAGCAACGAATATGAAAGTAGAATGTAAGGGAATGGTCAATGAGCCGCCAAAAAGTTTCGTTTCAGAGCCTGTATGACGGATTGTTTGCGGCCGTTCAGGCATGGCAGACAGGAGATTTGATTCAACTTTCCAATATTGAGCAAGCTTTCACTGGTTTTATTGCTCATCCAGGCTTCGCAACCCTTGGTAAAGCAGACCAAAAAGCCTGGCTTGGGCTTCAAAGCTCTCTCTGGGATCTCTTGGATTCAGAGAAAGAGGCAGATTGGCTCAAGCGAGCCGCCAAACGCCCCACCCTGCAAGGGTCGGAGGACACCGAGGAAGAGGAAGTTTCCGTAACGGTTCCGGAAGCTGCGGAGGAGGTGGCACCATCGGGGCTCTACCCTTCCGGGTATTTCGACCACATCATCAAAGACCCCAAGATGCTCGGACAGCTGTGCGATGAAGTCAAAGAGCACATGGATATCGCCCAGTTCACCTTGGTCGATCTGGAATACGACTCCACGAATCCCGAGACCCTCAATAAAATTTTCCGGGCTTTCCACACCATCAAGAGTTCGGCGGCCTTTCTCGGTTTGAAAAACCTGGAAGAATCGGCTCACGCCGTAGAAGACGTCATGGTTCTGGTGCGCGATGGTATCATTCCTATCAACAAAGACCTCATCAACGTTATTTTCTACGGTATCGGGTTGCTCAAGGACTTGGTGGGTGTTATCGAGACCTCGGACTTTCAGCTCGAGGCCATGATCGAGAGTTTCCGCCAGATTGACATCTACCAGACCATCGCGGTCTTCAAAAAGATCCATGCCGACCATGGTAGCCGCAAGATCGGCCAGATTTTGGAGGAGAGCGGCCAACTCGACAAGAGCATGGTCACCCAGATCCTCGAAGATCAAGGAGCGACCAACCGCAAATTCGGTGAAATCGCCGTCGAAAAAAACTTTATCAGCGAAGACGCCCTAAAGGCGTCGCTGCGCAAGCAGGTGGTGGCGGGCAAACGCTCCAGCTTCGTCAAGGTTTCCAACGAGCGCCTCAATAGCTTGATCGACATTGTCGGCGAGCTGGTGGTGAACCAGTCCATGCTCCGCCAGTACCTGCAGAACCCCGAAAATGCCCGAGAAACCGGGGAGCGGACCTTCGCCCAGCTGGAATCCATCACCACCAACATCAAAAACCTGGTCCTTTCCATGGGCATGGTCCCCATTGCTGAGATTTTCAACAAACTGCGGGTGGTGATCCGCAACACGGCTGCCGAAACGGGAAAAACCGTCAATGTGGAGTTTCAGGGCGATGACACCGAACTGGACCGCAACGTCATCGAGAATATCTACGATCCGCTGGTGCATATTGTGCGCAACGCCGTCGATCATGGCCTGGAAAGTCCACACGAACGCAAAGCCTCGGGCAAAGCCGGAATGGGAAACATCCTCGTCGCCGCTGAGCATAAGGGCAACAGCATCGAAATCTCGGTATCGGACAACGGGCGCGGCATCGATCAGCAGGCAGTGCTGGCCAAGGCGGTGCAGAACGGTTTGATCACCGAAGCCCAGGCCGCAACGATGACAGAGAAAGACATCTACGGACTGCTGATGTTGCCCGGGTTCTCCACCAAGGAAACGGTCACCGAAGTCAGCGGCCGGGGCGTGGGCATGGACGTTGTGAAACAGAACGTCGAACAGATCCACGGCAAAGTTGAAATCCATTCCCAAAAAGGTGCGGGTTCTAAGTTTGTCATCCGTATCCCCCTCACCCTGGCCATCATTGACGGCTTTGTCACGGTGATCGACGACATCAAGTACATCTTCCCCTTCAACCTCATTGAAGAGATCATCGTTCCCGATCCCAATTCCATCACAAAACTCGAAAACGGCCAGTCGCTTCTGCTTGAACGGGGGATTTACACCCCCATCATCGTGGCCGCCGACATCTTCGGACATCCCCCGACAACGAAGGACCGCCGGCTGGTCATAGTCATCAGCTACGAGCAGAACCGGTACGGAATTGCCGTCGATGCCATTTTGGGCAAGCAGGAAATTGTCATCAAGAACCTCAACGAGGCCTTGGAAAGTCTCAAGACTTTTTCTGGCGGAACCATTTTCGGAGACGGAACCATCGGCTTTGTCGTCGACATTGAAAAATTCATCCTGGCCGCCCGGGAAGAACTCAAAGCAGGAGCACTATGAAGATACTGATTGTGGATGACTCAACCGTCGTTCGGACGGTGGTCAAACAGGCTCTGGTGATGGCGGGGTACACCGACCTTGCCGAAGCAGTCGATGGCTTGGACGCCCTGAAAGTGGCCAAAACCCCCGGCACCAAGATTGGTTTGTACGTGCTCGACGTCAATATGCCGCAGATGGACGGTATCACCCTGGTGGGCGAGATCCGCAAATTCGACAGCCAGGCGCCCATCATCATGCTGACCACCGAGACCGACAAGGCCAAGATGACCAAGGCCAAAGAACTCGGTGCCACAGGCTGGATCGTCAAACCTTTTGATGCCGAGAAGTTCATCGGTGTCGTCAAATTGTTCGTGAAGAAATGAACGTAAGAACCGCAAGGAGAGTAACATGAAGTTCAGTTTGTCTGCCAAGTTGATCACTGGGTTTGTGGCTGTAGCCATCCTCACCCTCATTGTCGGATCGGTGGGTTGGTATGGTCTGCAAACCACCTCGGCTCAGATACGCGGCCTCGGGGAGGAAAGCATTCCATCGCTTGTTGATCTATCCGATGTTAAGGTCGGCATGTTGGAGATCAAGGTTGTGATCCGGACTTTGACCTCAGGTTACCTGGCACCAGCGGATGTCGAAATACAATTGACTCGCATTCAAGCCAGCCGCACCGCCTATTCTGAAGCCTTAGCCTCCTACGATAAAATTCCAAGGGTTCCCGAAGAAGACAAACTCTACCAGGAGTTTCTAAGCGTTCTGGAAAAACTAAAAGCTACCAACAATGAGTTCCTTGCGTTGGCTCAAAAGCTTCGCGAAGATGGCAAGACCAGTGCTTCCGAGAGGACTGAGCAATTGACATCATTGACTATGAACGAAGCGACCCGAGTCATTTTCAATGACTCGGAAGCGGCGATCGATGCATTACTTCAATTTGTTGAGGAATACTACGGCCAAACGATGGTTCATCAGGCTATTGCAACCTCTAACATGCTCAACACCCTGATGATCACCTTTGCCGGTTTAGGCGTCATAATGGCACTGATTCTGGGTATCTTCCTAGCGCGCTCGATTTCGAAACCCATCGTCCGGGTTACCGGGGACCTCAGGGAAGCCTCGAAAGCGCTGGAATCGGCCTCGCTGCAGGTCAGTT
The DNA here is from genome assembly GCA_020049045.1 of Spirochaetota bacterium. Taxonomy (GTDB): domain Bacteria; phylum Spirochaetota; class Spirochaetia; order JABEVK01; family JABEVK01; genus JAIFLN01. The sequence goes on from JAIFLN010000065.1 coordinate 12,531, forward strand.
CGTCCAGTCAGGAACTGTCGTCGGGCTCGAGCGAGCTGGCAAGCTCCATCGAAGAGATGACCTCCAGTCTCGAAGAATTGCAGTCTATCATTGAAAGCAGCGAGAGCCTCAAGGTGACCGACCGCATGGCAGAGCTTAAGACGCAGCTGGCCGATATTGCCGGAAACTCGAAGAAGATATCGAAGATCATCAAGGTGATCGACGATATCGCCTTCCAGACCAACATTCTGGCCCTCAACGCCGCTGTGGAAGCCGCCCGTGCCGGAGACGCAGGCAAGGGGTTTGCCGTGGTTGCCGATCAGGTGAAGTCTCTGGCCCAGAAGTCAGCCGAAGCCGCCAAGGAAACCTCCGAGCTGATTGAAATCGCCATGGACTCGGTGGCCAAGGGTGAGTCGTTGGGACAGGTGGTGGTCGACGCCCAGGTGGTGGCGGTAGACAAAGCCGGCAAGGTTGCCGTGCTACTCGACGAGGTGAACCGTGCCAGCAAGGAGCAGCTGAAAGGTGCCAACCAGATCAACCAGGCCGTCAGCCAGATCAACTCGATTGTTCAGACCACGGCCGCCAGTTCGGAAGAGAATGCGGCGGCTGGCGAGGAACTGCTGAGTCAGGCAGAAAGCTTGGGAGGAAACGTCAATCAGCTGAACTTCATTATCACCGGAAAGGCGGAAGCCGCTGCGGTGGTGACACATGCCCCGCCCCGGACCCGACAGGCCGCGGCACCGTCGCAGACTTCCAAGCTCCCCCAACTGGGTCATCACGCCGGCAATACCAAGAAAAGCGGTACCGAGGTGACCAAACCCGAAGATGTGATTCCTTTGCAGGATTTTAAGGATTATTGAGGTAATCATGGCTGGTATCATCAACAAATACCTGGTTTTCTCCATTGCAGATGAGAAGTATGGTATCCCGATCACAAAGGTTCGAGAGGTGATCCGCCACGAACTCATTTCACCCGTACACAATGCCTCGACGTACCTCAAGGGTGTCATCAACTTGCGGGGCAAAATCATTCCCATCATCGACATGCGCTTGAAATTCGGCATGGAAGAACTGAGCTACAACGACCGCACCATTTTTATCATTGTTGATGTTGAAGGGGAAAAAGAGATTTTCAACTTCGGCATCGCGGTTGACTCGGTGCACGATGTCGCGAATATCTCCGACGATGAAATCGAAAGGTTGCCCGACGTCGGCTTCCGTACCAAGAGCGCCTATCTGCAGGGCATCGCCAAAGTGGGAGCTTCCATGGTCATGGTCCTCAACATTGACCGAATTCTCAACACAACTGAGATTGTTGATATAGCAGGTATTGGAAAATCGTGACCGAGTCCCGCGTTTCCTTTCTGACCTTCGCCGCCCTCCTCGTCAGTCAGGGTTTCCTGTTTTTTCTGTCCCCGGAAACTCTGCATCTGGCCATTCTGGCGGTGTGCCTTCCTCTCGACGGGCTTCTGTCGGCCCTATATCTGCGCACCGCTTCTCAACGAAAACAGCAGGGATTGGCGAGGCTGAAGCGCATTCAGGAGGCCTTGGAGGGAATTCTGGAGTTGACCAGCGTTCAGAAAAAGGAGTGGTTGAAAATTCTGGACCTGCTGGGCGGCGTCGAACCCGAAGAAAGTACGGCCGCAGAGAGCGTCCATCAGTTGAGGATCAAACTCGAAGGAATGAGAAGTCAGCTTCTTCCGAACAGAAGGGATGATTCCGCGCTGACGGTCGAGTCGATCATTGACGGCCTGCAGACCGTCATCCTGTTGAATCACAGCCTGATGACCGATCTGGACACGGTTCTGCAGTTCTACCACAGCACCTATTTACGGCTTCAGGAGGTACGCAAGGAAAACCGCCTCAACCATTTCCGGCTTCATGAATCGGTCGGCTTTCTCGACAAAATGGGAAAAGAGACCGCCGGGTATTCCGAGCGGCTTGTCTTGGGTATTCTGGATTCCTTCCGCGAGGTCACTCAGTTCAGCCAGGGAATCAGCACCGATGTGCTGGGCACCGTCCGGCGTCTGATGGATTCCGCCAACCCCAATGGTCTGGATGCCATCAACCAGGAAACCGGAGCCATCAGCGTTACCCTGGACCAGTTCTTCACCGAACTGGGAAAGGCCATCGCCTTCTCGCAGAAAACCGTTGCGGACAACCTGGGCCAGATGGGCCGGGTGAAAGTCATGTCTGACGCCATCGCCGACTTCTCCGAAAACATCCGTATGCTTTCTCTGAATCTCAATATTGAGGCGGCACGTGCCACCCAGCATCAGTCGGGCGGTAACTCCGGAAGGGGCTTTCAGGTCCTTGCCGTCAAACTCAGCGAATTTGCCCAGAAAGCCCAGGAACTGGCACAAAACCAACAGGATATCATCGGTGCCGCCTCCTCGATCATGACCAGTTCGGGAACGACACAGATGTCCCAACTGGGAACCCTGATGGAGCAGATACCGTTGATCAAGCAACGTCTGGATCCGTTCAAGGCCATCGTGAACAGTACCTACACCCAGTTCGAAGCAGTGGTGACCAGCATGGAGCACCTTTCTCAGGCCATCGACAGCCGGCTCAAGGCCGTGATTGGAAAGCTGCAGTTCCAAGACCTGGTGCGGCAGGAGCAGGAACACCTGTTGGCCATGTTTGCTCACGTCAGGGATCTGGCTGAGCAGGTCAGCGCCGTTGACTCGAGTCTGGCTCCCGAGCAAAAGCGTGAAGCTCTCAATGATCTGCTGTTGTATTTCGAGGCCTTGGCCACCACCGAGAACGAACTGGTAGTCATCAAAGAGTTCCGAAAGTCACACCCGGAACTGACCAAACGGACGGAAGAATCGAATGCAACGGCGGGATCGGTCAGTCTATTTTGAGCGAAGAGAAGGGCATGACCGACGAACTGTTTGTCCGGTTTTCGCAACTGCTGCTGAAAAAAACCGGAATCACTCTCAAGGATTACAAAAAGTACTTGGTCGTCAGCCGGTTGGCCCAAATGGTAGGCCCGGACAAGGCCTTTGCCACTTACCAGGAGTTTTTTGATGCGCTTTCCCAGGAAACCGACGGACGGTTGCTGCAAAGCTTCATCAACGCCCTGACAACCAACTACAGCTATTTCTTTCGAGACGGAATCCATTTCGACGTCTTGGATCAATACCTTCGAGAACGCGGGGGTTCCGAGCCGTATTTGCGCCTGTGGAGTGCCGCCAGTTCGACGGGAGAAGAAGCCTTCAGCATGGCCATCACGCTGGCCAACCACCAAGGCCAGCCTGGCTGAAAATGCAACGTATCCTATCGAAGCCGTCGTTCGGCACGTGGCCCCACACGATCAGAAGAGGTACTTTGACCCGTGCGAAGACCGCAGCAAAGTTCGGGTCAAGGAGGATTTGCAGAGGTTGGTGGATTTCCGACAATTGAACCTTCAAAGCGACTACCCATTCAAAAAGGAAATCGACGTCATTTTTCTGCGAAATGTCATGATTTACTTTGGTCCCCAAGAAAAAGCAGAAGTCATCGACAAAATGTACA
>JAIFLN010000167.1 GCA_020049045.1 Spirochaetota bacterium
GGTCCAAGGTGTCAGATCGGCAGGCGTGAGGCCGCCTTTCCAGACCTCTGAAAGCGGGGAACCCGCCTTCCATTCCGTCGCCAACCTAAGCTCCACCCCCCCATCCCGGGCGTTAAAACCAAGGCGGATGCCGGCCAGGTTCTTTTCAGCCCAAGGGAGCAACCCGAAGGCAGGCCTCAAAGCTTCGGGAAAGTCAGCCTCGTCCATCATGTTTTTCACGTCAATGTAAACCGCCACAGGATCTCCTCCGGCCCTCACGCGGTTGAGGTCAAAGCGGCGGTCAATATCCAGCACACCGGAAGGGGGTAGCCCTGGGGACGAAAGAACGGCATACGACCCCACCCGGACAGCGTCTAAACCACCACGTTCGCGGGCCCAGGCCTCGACGGCTGACCAGGCGGAAGGCTGATCCGCCAGGGCCAAAGCCATCAGAAATCCGGGTGGATTGGCCGGCAAGGCGGCCCCGGCCCAGGGTTTGCCCGTGTCGAGCGCTTTCAAAGGAAAATCTCCCTCCTGCTGTCCCAAAAGCGGCAAGACCAAACCAGGGTGGTCCACAAGCACAACTGCAAGAGAATTCCGGGGAATCAGCGTATCAAGGGTCGTGTCGGGAGCACAGCCGACCAGCACGAGGACCGTCACTACCAGGGGAAACCAGAGCTTCTTCATGCCTGTATTCTTGAGGAAGTAGCAGGAAAATTCAATCGAGGCGGGGTGAGTCCGGGGGAGTTCTTGACTTTTTTTGTCGGGAGAGCACATTATACTCAGGTTGAACATAACTTCTGCTCAAGCTGACTATAAGGGGGCCGTCATGACAGCGACGCTTGATCCCATCTACCAAAAGTTGAAAAATTTCATCCCTGAAGTGGAGTGGACCCTGGTGGGGCCGGTCATCGATGAGATCAATCGGCTCAAGGTTGAGAAGAAAGCCCTCATCCTAGCCCATAACTACATGACCCCCGACATCTTCCACGGTATCGCCGATATTGTCGGTGACAGCCTGGCGTTGGCCCGGGAAGCCGTGAACACCCAGGCCGACATCATTGTGGTCTGCGGGGTGCATTTCATGGCCGAAACCGTGAAAATCCTCAACCCCACCAAAAAGGTGCTCATTGCTGACCTTGAGGCAGGCTGCTCTTTGAGCGAAGGCATCACCGCCGCCGACGTGCTCGAAATGAAGCGGAAGTTCCCCGGTGCCCCCGTGGTCACCTACGTCAACACCAGCGCCGAGGTGAAGGCCGTCACCGACGTCTGCTGCACCTCGGGAAACGCCCTCGAAGTCGTCGAATCCCTTGATGCCGATGAAATCATCTTTATTCCCGACCAGTATTTGGGACGAAACGTCCAGCGCCATACCAAGAAGAAACTGCACCTCTGGGCCGGCAGCTGCATGGTGCACGAAAAGTTTACCCCCAACGATATCCGCGAATTGCGGGCCACTCACAGAAACCTCACCGTCATGGCCCACCCCGAGTGCCCTCCCGAGGTGGTCGACGAAGCCGACTATGCTGGGTCCACGGCCCAGATGATCTCGTTCATCCAAAAGAACCGGCCAGCGAAAATTGCACTGATCACCGAATGTTCCATGAGCGACAACATTTCGGTGCCGTTTCCCGACGTAGAGTTCATCCGTCCCTGCAACCTCTGTCCGCACATGAAGAGGATCACCCTGCCGAAAATCCTCGACAATCTTCGCAGCGAGACCCCCGAGGTTTTCGTGCGGCAGGACCTTCTCGTGCCGGCCCGCCGCGCCATTGAGGCCATGTTGGCCGTAAAACTCCGGTGATCGTCGAACGTCATCAGGCCGTGGTGGTTGGTTCAGGGCTGGCTGGACTGACGGCGGCTCTGTCGTTGGCGCCCCTGCAAACCCTGGTCATCACCAAGACCGACGCCTCCCTCGGCGGCTCAACGCCCTATGCCCAAGGGGGGGTGGCTTTTCCGCGCGATCAGGCCGATATTCCCGTCCATATCCAAGACACCCTGGTGTCGGGTGCCGGGTATACCGATCCGGCTTCGGCGGCCTTTTTGGTGGAAAAAGCACCCGAGGCCAAAGCTTGGCTCGAAGCACAGGGGGTGATTTTTGACCGAACCCCCGCCGGGGACTACCAGTACGGCCGCGAGGGGGCGCACTCAGCGCGTCGTATTCTTCACGTGGGTGCCGATGGCACTGGAACGGGCTTGGCCCGAATTCTGGCGCAACAGGTCGCCAAAACCCCTTCCATCACCGTCCGCGCCCGCACCTTTGCCGTGCGCCTGGTTCCTGGCGGGCTCTTGACGATTGAGGAAGGGCAGGGTCTGGTCCTGATCCTAAGCCCTAAAATTTTCCTGGCGGCGGGAGGCCTGGGCCAGCTGTTTGCCGCCACCACGGCACCCCAGGAAGCCACAGGGGATGCCCTGGCCCTGGCTCTCGAAGCCGGTCTCGAGGTGGTCGACCTCGAAATGGTCCAGTACCACCCTACCGCCCTGGCCACCCGCAAACCAGGAGCCCCCTCGCTGTCGCTGCTCAGCGAGGCCCTGCGCGGTGAAGGAGCAATCCTGGTCACCGCCGACGATGCCCAGGAGAATAATCTGCAACCCCTCGAAACAGGCCATCCCCAGGGATCCCTAGGCCCTCGCGACGTGCTCAGCCGCGCCATTTTCCGCAGGCAGGCCGCCGGGTATCCGGTCTGGCTCGATGCCCGCCAGGTTGCCGACTCCGCCCGCAAATTTCCTACGGTGACCGGGCTGTGCCGGGAAATTGGTCTTGACCCCGCAAAAGATCTGCTGCCCGTCGTCCCGGCGGTTCATTACACCATGGGCGGTATCGCAACCGATCTGAAAGGACGAACCAGCCGCGAAGGGGTCTGGGCCGCCGGAGAGGCTGCCCGAACAGGTGTGCATGGTGCCAACCGGCTGGCTTCCAACAGCTTGCTCGAATGTGTGGTGTTTGGCCGTTCCTCTGCTGAAGATGCCCTTCACTCCCTGGTACCCCTCAGGGAAAGCCTTACCGACCCGGCCCGGGCCGAAGCCCTCGCGCTCGGTTGGGCCGCCTGGCGTCTTCCCTCCCCGGCATTCGCCCTCGACCTGAAGGCAAAAATCCAGACCGTCATGGGCCAGGCCGCCGGACCCATCCGCAACGCCGACCGCCTCGAGGCCGGGCTGGAAACCCTGACGTTTCTGCAAAGCCTATGGGACAAAGCCTCCTCCGGGGGCCAGCCGTTGGAGTCCCTGACCTTCGACCAGGCCAGAGCCCTTTTAGAAGTCCGTAATCTATTGACCTTGGGTCCGGCTGTTTTGGCCCAGGCTCTGACTCGCCGGCACTCGTTAGGTGCCCATTTCCGGGAGGATGACCATGGCAATACGTGACCTTAAAAAAGAATTGACCCCGATCCAGTACCATGTGTCCCAGGAAAACGGCACCGAGCCTCCATTCCGCAACGAGTTCTGGGACCACCATGAACCCGGATTGTACGTTGATATTGTTTCGGGAGAGGCCCTCTTCCGGTCCGAAGATAAATTCGACTCGGGGTGCGGTTGGCCCAGCTTCACCCGTCCTGCCGACCCGGCGCTTATCATCGAGAAAACCGACCGGTCCCACGGCATGTCGCGCACCGAGGTCCGTTCCTCGGTCAGCCATCTGGGCCACGTTTTTCCCGACGGCCCGGCCCCCACAGGACTGCGCTACTGCATCAACTCCGCCTCCCTGAGGTTCGTTCCCGAAGCCGACCTGGAAAAGGAAGGGTATGGACGCTACGCTCTACGAAAGCGACCCTGAAACCCGGGAACACGTCGTGTTCCAGCTGGGCCGGTCGGGTCGCCCTGTCACCAGCTTCGGTGATCTGCACCTGGTTCCCGGCGAACCAGTACCTTCGTACTGGCACCGCAACCATTGGTTCGAACCCGTAACCTTGCCGGCAACCTCGGTTTCCGAAGCCGCTGCCGGCCTGCGAAGCTTGGGCGCGCTGTGGACAGCCCGGCCCCAAGACCAGTTCCGCCGTCATACCCTGATCCAGGAAAAGCTCCCCCGTTTTTCGCCCAAACCCCGGGCCTTTCCGTTTACCCCTCCCGCGGGCAACCTTGGAGCCTGGGCCTTGCGCGACGAAACAACCCTCTGGGCCTCGCCCAAGACCTCCAGCCCCTTTCCCGGCGGAGACCCCTTGCTGGTAGAAAACAAAATTGATCCCCCCAGCTCGGCCTACCGAAAACTCCAGGAAGCGTTGCTGCTGGCCGGCCGCCGGCCAGGGCCCGGGGAAGTTTGCCTCGATGCAGGCAGCTGCCCCGGCGGTTGGACCTGGGTTCTCGCCGAACTGGGTGCCACCGTCCACAGCGTCGACCGGGCCTCTCTCGACTCCAGGGTGTCCTCGCGTCCCAACGTCGCCTTTCGCACCGGTAACGCCTTTGCCTTGAAGCCGGCCGATTTCGGCCCGCTGGACTGGTTTTGCTGCGATGTCATCTGCTACCCGGCCAAATTGTGGGACTGGCTACAGCCCTGGCTGGCGGCGGGAACCGTAAAAAACTTTGTCGTCACGGTGAAAATGCAGGGAAAAGACATCGACTGGGACACCCTGGACCGCTTTGCGGCCGTTGCGGGCAGCCGGTTGGTCCACCTGCACCACAACAAACACGAGCTGACCTGGCTATGGCCCGCAATCGGCCCCTCCGCTACCAGTCAATAGGGGGTTTTCCCCAGCTTTCCAGCGCTTTATTGGTGCGGCTGAAGGGGCGGCTGCCAAAAAAGCCCCGGTACGATGACAGTGGTGAAGGGTGAGGGCTTTTGATCACCAAATGCCGTGTGCCGTCGAGAAAGGCTCCTTTACGCTGCGCATAGGCTCCCCACAAAATAAAAACCAACGGGTCCTTGCTTACGGCCAGAACCTTCAGAACTTCATCGGTAAATTCTTCCCAACCCTTGCCTGCGTGGCTGGTTGGAGCCCCCGAACGTACGGTCAGGGTGGCATTGATCAGCAGCACCCCCTGATGGGCCCAGTGCTCCAGGGTCCGGTCGGCGTGAGGTGATCGCCCCAGGTCGGTCTGCAGCTCTTCAAAAATATTACGCAGAGAGGGAGGAAGATCGATTTCCGGGTTGACCGAAAAGCTTAGACCGTTGGCTTGCCCAGGACCGTGGTAAGGGTCCTGCCCCAGAATCACCACCCGCACCTGGTCCACGGGACATAGATCAAACGCCCGGAAAATTTTGGGCCCCGGTGGAAAAACAGGGCCTGCTTTATACTCGGCCTTGACGAAATCGGTGAGGCGGCCAAAGGCTTCCGTCTCAAAAACGGGGGTCAAACGCTCTTTCCAGGTGGCTTCAATGCGGACATCCATACCCCACTGTATGCTATCCTGAAGCCATGATTCAACTCTTGGCCCTCGACCTCGACGACACCCTCCTGCGGGAGGATCTTTCCATTTCACCCCGAAACCGCGACACCCTCAGGGCAGCGGAAGACCTCGGCGTCCGCATTGTTTTGGCCTCGGGCCGAACCGTCGCCTCGATGGAGCGCTTTGCCGAAGAACTGGGCATGTTCGATCGACCCGGGTATATGATCAGCGACAACGGGTCTACCGTCACTTCCACCCAACCCCGCAAACTTCTGGTTCAGCACACCCTCAGCCGCCCGCTCTTTCAAAGTCTGCTGCAGACCTTTGAAGGTCTGGGTCTCCCGGTTCAAGTCTACCAGGACCGCACCATTCTCGTGACCAAGGAAAATCCCATCACAGGCACGGATATGAAGCTTTCCGGTTTCAGCCGAACATTGATGCCCGATATGGCAGAGGCCCTTCCCTTCGACCCGACCAAGCTGGTTATCCCTGGCGATCCGGCGTTTCTCCTAACGGCCCTTTCGGCCATCCGGCAAGCCTATGGTGCCCAGGTGAATACCTTTATTTCCAAGCCGTATTTTCTCGAAGTGCTTCCCACCCAGGCCGACAAGGGCACAGCCTTGCACTACGTCGCCGATTCCTTGGGAATCCCCCGCGACAACGTGATGGCAATGGGCGATGCCGCCAATGATTTGGGAATGATACGCTATGCCGGCTGGGGAGTGGCCATGGCCAATGGAACCGAGGAGCTGAAGCAGGCTGCCCGCCTGATAACCCAGTTCAGCCACGAAAACGACGGTGTCGCCGAAATCGTCGAGCGCTACATCCTCAAGAAGGGCTGAACACCCACCATCACCAGCTGCGCCGCCAGAGCCGCCAAAATCAATCCCGTGATTTTGCTCAGAATCACCAAGCCCTGCTTTTTCACAACCCGCTCGACCAGAGCGCTTCCCAACAGGAACAGCCCTACCAGAAGAATCGACGCTGCGATAGCGGCCAGAATAACCAGAAGCTCGATGGGCCCGTGCGGCTCACCGCCCATCACCAGCAAAGCTCCCGTCGTGGCCGGCCCTACGGTAACCGGAATGGCCAGGGGAACAACGGCGATATGGTCTGCCGCTTCGGCGCTTTGGGCCTGCGTCCCTCCGTCGACCAGCTGGATGGCCGTCAGCATCAGCAAAATACCCGTTCCGATCCGAAACGCGTCGAGGGTGATGCCAAACACCTGGAAAACGAAATTCCCCGCTCCAAAAATCACAAGGGCCACCACCAGCACCGCTACAGTCACTTTCACCGCCAGCGCCGTCTTTTGGCGCGGGGTGAAGTTTCTCGTCATCGCCAAAAAAGTCGACAAAACAAAGAACGGGGTGAGAAGAAAAAAGAATTTGATGAAGGTACTAAGAAACAGCGCCGCCATGGTGCCTCCGTTCAAAAGCGCCGCTTGAGCAAGGATTCTACAAAGATCTCCCACTGGCGTCGCTCTGCTGTTTCTGCTCCCAGGACCCGATCCAGATCCCGCCGGGCGCGGTTGGCGTACAGCGTGACCAGAACCTGGGTTCCTTCCCAGAACCCCTGCGTTGCCCAGCGGTCCCTGAGAGCTTCGGGTGTCAACCGGCCTTCCTTGACTTCGGTCAGTTCGCGACGGGTTTTGGCGGCATCCTGGCGCCAAGCCAGGGCCGCAGGCCAGGTGTAAATGCCCGAGACCAGATCTTCAAGAACGGGTTTACCCAGCACTTTCATATCGCCCGTCCAGTCCAGCAGATCGTCCTGAATCTGAAACGCCATGCCCAGAGCGTAACCGGCCCGCCTGAGCACCTCAGCCGTCTCTTCAGACCGCCCGCCCTCGCGGGCTCCCACATACAAGCTCAAGGAGAACAACAGAGCAGTTTTCCCCATTGTCTTGCGCAAAATACGTCTCGGACTCAACGGCAGACGGAAGCGGTCGTTCAACTGCTGAATTTCTGAGGTCGCCATAATGGTCACCAAGTCGGCCAAGGATCGCGCCGAACCCGGTCCCACATCGCGGCTGACAGACCGAAAGGCCGCGGCAAACAGCAAGTCACCGTACAAAACGGCTTTTTGAGGACCAAGTTTCTGAAAGAGCGCTGGTTCTCCCCGACGCAGAGCCGCCTGGTCCACAATATCGTCGTGGACCAGGGTGGCCAGGTGCAGCAGCTCAATGGCGGCAGCGGCTGCATCCACAGCATCACGATGCTCCGCCGAAGGCGTTCCCGCAGAAAGTAGAATCAGCCCTGCCCGCAGAGATTTTCCCTCCCGTCGGACCAGAGGAGAAAGTTCGTCCCGAAGGTCGGGAGGCAGGGCCTCCGCCTGCTGTTGCAGACGGACCCTGACACGCTCCAACCCCTCGCGGACCCGGGGAAAAGGGGACCAGAAGGAGGACATCTTCGGTCTATTTTCTCCGGCGGGGTTCACCCAGGTACCAATACGTCTTCTTGGCAAGGCCATTGCCGTTCCACCAGCGGTGGAGCCAGGGCATGATCCAGGCATCGAGACCCAGCACGCGACCAGCGCCACCCAGAACCGTTACCGAGGCAAGAATCATCCACGCGGTATTCCAGGTGAAGTAGCCGGCCAGGGTGAAGTTCAGACACAGGACGAGAGACGCCACACCGGCAACCCAGGTGAAGGTTCCACCCAGAAGCGCCAAAGCAACAGCACCTTCAAAGCCGACAACCATGTACTGAAGCAGCACGTAATTCACGTTGGCCAAGACGTTGTCCATAAACCACTGCATCCACTGAACCAGGAACAAGTCCTTGGGAAGGATGGGGTTGGCCATCGAAGCCAGCAGATCGATTCCCTGTTCGGCACCGGCAGCAACCTCTTCGGCGACTTCACTGGCGGCAGTTGCGGCATCCTCAGGGGGAGTCCAACCGGCCTGTACCACGCCGGGAGAGAACATCCAGCTGCTCACGGGGCCCTTGGCAGGGTCGAGCCAGCCCTTAAACACCTTTTCTAGAACCTCGACCACCCACATGGCACCCAATCCGACACGGATGGGAAGCAGCCAGTACGTAGGGGTCTTGTTGGCCAGCTGGTTGCCCACCTGACTGCGGCCGTTCTTCACCACAAAGAAGTGGTGCTGAGCGTATTCCCAACAGGCGTTGACACCGGCCACTTCCCACAAATAGTGGAAATTGACCAGGTGTTTCATGGCCATGGCCATAAACCCGGTCAGCACCATACCCATCACATGGGCAACGGCGAACTTGCTTCCCACCGACACCATGAACCCATGGTAGTTCGATTTGAAGGGCTTCTTGCTTTCACCCTTGATGTCGGCGGCTATGTTATGGGCGGCGCATTCGGCGGTCTGAAGAGCCGTTTCCACCACTTGGGGCAGGGTGCGGTTCTTCTCGCTGTACCACAAAACGTCGCCGACAACGTACACATTGTCATACTCGACCGACTGCATGAATTCGTTGGAGCGCAGGCGGCATTTTTTCAGAATATTGAACTTGAGGTTGGTTTCTTCTTCGTTGAGGGAAGATTTTCCATGCTCTTTGCCGCCGGTAAAGTCGAGCTTGCCGGCAAATTCGCACCCGCGGACACCGCAGGTCCAAATCAGGGTGTCGCTTTCAATGACATGGCCGCCCTTGACGGTGATGCCGTCGGCCCGCACCTCGGTGATGGGGGTGTTCAAATGGATGACCGCACCTTTCTTGGCCAGGAACTTCATGGTGTTTTCGCGAAGTTTTTTGGGAAGAATGGGCAGAATTTCGGTCATGGCCTCGACCAGAACAATGGAGACCTCGGCCTCGTCGATGCCGAAGCGATGGCAGAGCGGACCCTTCCACTCCAGCAGCTCTCCCAGCATTTCCATGCCTGTGAAACCTGCCCCGGCAACGGTAAAGGTCAGTTCCCGGCGGCGGCGGGCGGCATTGGGTTCGCGGCTGGCCTTGAGGAACTGATCTTCGATGTGGCGCCGAAGCACCACAGCGTCATCATAGCTCCAGAGACTGAAGGAGTGATCCTTGGCACCGGGAATTCCGAAATACTCGGGCTCGGCACCCGGTCCCATGACCAGGTAGTCGTAAGCGTACTGACCTTCTTTGCCAACCAGAACCTTGTCACCAAACTTGACATCGGTGATGGTTTCGATTTTGACATCGACACGGGTTCCCCCGAAGATCTTCGCCAGACTGACTTGAACGCTCTCGGGTTCAGTCCGTCCGCCGGCCACCTCATGGAGCTCGGTCATCAGGGTGTGGAAGGGGTTACGGTCGAACAAAGTGATTTCAACATCTTTGTCCTTCTTGAAAATCTTGTGGAGGGTCTTGGCTGCGGCGACTCCGCCATAACCACCCCCCAAAATTGCAATCTTTTTCATGTCAGCTCCTTTCTCTCAGTGTTCAACGAAACTAACTCGTACCTGCTTGATCAGGCCGTCACCCTCACTCTCGGTGTGGATGTCGTCCATATCGCCCAGGGCGGTGTGGATCAACCGCCGTTCAAACGGATTCATCGGCTCGAGCAGTTTGCTCATCCGCGTCCTGCGGACCTGCTGAGCAGTCTTGATGGCCAGTCGGACCAGGTGGTCTTCGCGGCGGTTGCGGTAATTCTCACTGTCGAGAACCACCTTGAGCGAACGCTGGTCCTCTTCGGCCAGGTTTCCGGCGTAGACATTCACCAGCACCTGAAGAGCGTCGAGGTTCTTGCCGTGTTTGCCGATCAGCAGGTTGGCATCGGGGCTGTTCAGATCGAGGAACAGCTTTGTCCCCTCCTGACCGGTGACCGTGACGCGGCCGCTGAAGCCCATTTTCCGCACAACGGTCTCGACAAAGACGCAGAGCTTTTTTTCCAGCTCAGGATCGGATTCGTAGTCGGCGGGGCCGGCTTCATCACCCTCCTCCTCGACATGGATGCGAATCTTCACCTTGCCCTTGGTGAACAACCCCTTGCGGGCTTCTTCCATGACCTCGACGTCAAATTCATTCTCGTCGAGTCCCAGCTCGGCCATAGCTTTGGCAATGGCTTCCTGTTCGGTCTTACCTTCAAATTCGTGAATCATGGGCGTTCCTCACTTCGAAATCTTGTTTCCGGGCTTTTTGGGGGCCAGCTTCAGATTGGGTTTTCCCGTGGTGACGGGAACCTTCTTGAAGTGGGTGTTGATATACCACTGCTGGCCGACGGTCAAAATGTTCTGAACGCACCAGTACACCATCAACCCCGAGGGCATTTCATACAGCATAAAGAAGAAGATGAACGGCAAACCGAACGTCATGATCTTCATCTGGCTGTTCATACCGCCGGTGGGCTGGCTCAGCACCGAGGTCCACACCTGAGTTCCCACCATCACAAAGGGCAAAATGCGGAAGTCGGTCCAGTTCAGCAGGGGAAGCACAAAGCCACCCCAGTTCCAAACCGAGTCAGGAAGGGAAAGGTCGGGAATCCAGCCGGGGATAAACATGGCCCCGCGAAGGTCAAAGTGGGTGTTGAACAAACCGTAGAGCGCAAAGAACACCGGGATCTGCAGAAGCATGGGCAGACAACCGCCCAACGGATTGACCCCCTCTTTCTGATACAGGCCCATGGTCTGTTCATTGAGTTTCTTGGGATCGTCCTTGTACTTTTCCTGCAGTTCTTTGAGCTTGGGCTGCAGACTCTGCATGGCGGCGTTGGCGCGATAGCTTTTGGCCGTCAGCGGCCAAGTAGCCAGCTTGATGAGGATGGTCAGCAAGATGATGGCCACACCCCAGTTGGGCAACAGGAAGTAGAAGCCCTGGAGTCCCCACTTCAGCAGCACTTCGAGCCAGCCCAACAGGAAGTTGTCTTCCATGGCCCGTTCCAGCTTCAAGCTGCTCAGGCCAAATTCATTGGTACCACCGTCGTTATACTTGGCAAGAGCCTTTTCTTCCTTGGGTCCCACATAGAAGAAGAACGTGTCGACAGTCGTTGAACTCTTGAGACCCGGGCGGCTGAAGGCCAACCGGCTGACCTCGGTATCTCCGGTGCGCAGCTTGTTGGAAACAATGGTCTTATAGGTGGTGCTGTCGGGAATGCCGACCACGGCAAAGTACTTGCCGACAACAGCCGCCCATTTCAGACTGGTTTCGGTAACCTTTGTTTCACGGTTCAACCCGTCTTCCTGCCGATCGGTGCCGTTGAATTTGTAGTACTTGCGAAACTCCTGCGTCCCGTCCAGCTTGGTGAAGTGCGGTCCCAGCTGGGGACCATAGCTCAGCGTATACGCAACCTGATCCAGACTCAGAACGGGAAGTGATCCATTGGCCGAAACAATCCCAACCTCAACCTTGATCAGATACTCGTCGGGTTGAAGGGTAAAGGTCTTGGAAAAAGCAAACAGGGCACCATTTTTGTCGGCAAAACTCCGGGTGAATTTCCAGGAAAGGGCCCCGGTCTGACTGACTTCGAAGGGAACCTTGAGCGCCTCGGCATCAAACCCGCCGAAACTGGTTTCAAAGGCCGAACCGGTACCCCATTGAGCATTGACCATCTGCACAGGTTTACCGCTTTCCAGGTGTCGCTTCAGCTCGATCGACTTGGCTACAGCACCCTCGTTGCTCAGGGTCACCCGCATGACATTGTTTTCTATGGTGACCGTGCGTGAGGCAATCTCAACATCGGCCGCCTGAATATCAGCACCACCGGCGGCTGCCACGGGGGTGGGGGCTCCTGGCGTAACGGGTGTTTCCGTTTTACCGGTAACCTCGTTTGCCACGGGCGTCTGCTGCCGCGGCCAAAAAACTTCCTGCAGCACAAAGCTGCCAGATACAACGACGACCGATAAAACGATCGCCAACAGGGTACGCTTGTCCATGGACACTCCTAGGGCACGGGATCGTAACCCCCCGGATGGCCTGGGTGGCACCGGAGGATGCGTTTCACAGTCAGAACGGAGCCCCGGAAGGCTCCGTGTTTTTTGACCGCTTCCAGGCCGTAAAGAGAACAGCTCGGTGTGTAGCGGCAGGAGGGGGGGAACAGAGACGAAAAACCATAACGGTAAACGTTAATCAGAAATCTGAGGAAGAGACCGAGGAACCAGCTCCAGAATCCCAGCTTTGCCGGCGAGATGGAGGAATTGGCGTTCTCGATCCTGGTACTCGAATTCACCGGGATAGACGAGGAAAACCAAATCATAGCCCGGTTTGATCCGGTGTTTGTGCAGGCGGAAAATTTCCCTGACCTGCCGTTTTGCACGGTTTCTTTCAACTGCATTTCCGAATTTCTTGGATAAGCTGACACCAAATCTCAGTTTGTCCAAGGAATTCGAAAGAACGGCCAGCTTCGCCCCCTGACAGCCTTGCTTCAGGGGGGAACCGAACACTCGCCGAAATTCTTCGCTCTTCTTGAGGCGTTCGGCCTTAGAAAGGCTTCTTTTCATCGGAAACGCTGAGCTTCTTGCGGCCCTTTTGCCGACGGCGGGCGAGCACTGCGCGGCCCCCGCGGGTGGCCATGCGGGCGCGGAATCCGAAAGTCCTCACACGTTTGGTCCGACTCGGTTGATAAGTTCTTTTCACTTTCAACCCTCCTTCACAAAAAAAATGACTTCGGGATGACTGGATTTGAACCAGCGACCCTCACGTCCCGAACGTGATGCGCTACCCCTGCGCTACATCCCGATAAGTAGACAGGTTGAGAGCATACTGGAATCCCCAGCCTTTGACTAGACCGATTTTTCCCCACCAGGGGCTTTTTTCCGGATCAATGCCTCCAAATCCGCCAGGATGGTATCAAGCTGGGCCTTCTCCGCCGGGCTCAAATCGGGTTTCACAGGTTCCGGCATCACAACATTGGGTCGTTCCACCTGGTCTCCGGCCTTGGGAAGCCTAAACTGAACAGCCTTGATCTTCAGCACGGGAAAGGCGCGGTCCAGTCGTTCCACCAGCTCTCCCTGATGCCATTGAAGCAGTTGCAACCAGGCCGGATGATCGGCTTCCACCGTCAAAACACCACCCACCAACGCAGAAATCCGGCAGTGCGCTCCGGGGTTCCGCTTATGAAGACCGGGGATTGAGGAAAGAATTTCACCCCAGCGGTTCACCACGGGAATCAATTCCTGCACTCCGGACGGTGCGTGGCGCTGAAGGAGAGTTTCAAGGTAGCGTTGTCGTCTGTCAGCGTCCATCCAAACCAGAATACGCCGTAGAGCGCCCCCCGTCCACCCGCAGACGCAAGGGGTCTGCCTGGGAATTCAGGTCCAGGGGTTGCTCCGGGAGGAAGGTAAAAAAGGCCTGTTCAAAAGCAGGAAGGTTGGCCAAGACGCGGCTACGTCGTTCTCCATCGAGCTCCAGCAGCACGTCGTCGAGTAGAAGCAGGGGCTTGCGGCCGGTTTTTTGCAGCGAGAGCGTCGCCTGGGCGATGCGCAGCAGCAGCGACAGCAGCCTCACCTGCCCCGTCGAGGCATGGTCGGCAAAATTGCGGCCGCCCAACTGAAAACCAAACCGGTCGCGATGGGGGCCAGTGGCCGTGAAACCCAAACGGGCGTCCTGGCTTCGAGAATCTGCCAGACGTCGCACAACTCCCGCCTCGTCTTCCTTCCACGAGGGCAGATGTTTGAGTTTGCATTCCCCGTCCAGACCCGAGATTTCCGAAAAAAGACGGGTGAAGAGCGGGTTGAAATCTTCCACAGCCTGCCCGCGCAACTTGGTAATCTCCAAGCCCGTCGTGGCTAGCTGCTGCTCGTAGACTTCGAGGACCAGCGGGTCGTACGAAGACTGAACCAGCAAGGTGTTGCGGATTTTCAGAATTTTCCGGTAATGCCGGAGGGTGTCGATGTAGAGCACGTCGAACAGCGAAAGTGTCTGATCAAAAAAATACCGCTGGAATTCCGGCCCCCCAGAAACAAATTGGTAGTCTTCGTGGGTAAAGGCCACACAGGGCAGCTGGCGGACCAGTTCTTTTCGGTCACGCACAATCTCGCCGTTGACAAGAATTTCCTTGCGTTGGGTGGTCAGCTTGACAGAAACCTCGGCTGGGCGGCCGGAAAACAATCCCGAGCCGCGCGCCGAAAATTCCTGTGTTCCATGCAGACAAAGCTTTTTTTCGTTCTTGGTGCGAAAAGAGGAGCCGTAACAGAGCAGGTAAATTCCTTCAAGAAAATTGGTTTTACCCTGGCCATTGTTGCCCGTAAGAATCACCTCTTTCGAGGCACCTAAGTCAACAATGTCATTTGTCCAATTACGGAACTGGTAAAACCTGACCTGCTCAAAACCCACTTCAGTCCATTTGCATCGGCATCACGATATGGAAGTAATCCTTCCTTGGATCGGTACGCAGAGTCATGGCTTTTTTAGGATCCGTAAATTCCAGGGTGATTCTATCTCCGGCCAAGACCCGCAACGGATCGGTCAAAAAGACATAGTTCAACGCCATGGTGGTCAAGGGTCCCTGGTATTCGCAAGGAATTTCTTCCTTGGCCATTCCCATTTCGCTTTCCTCGGTGTTTACCATCAAGTTGCCGTCAGAAACCGTCAGATAAATCCGCTTGGCTTTCTGTTCGGCCAACAGCGAAACGCGTTTGAGCGCCTCGATAAACTCGTCCTTTTTCAGGCCGATGGTAAAGCTCTGGCTTTCAGGAATGACGCGGGAATAGTTTGGAAACTGTCCTTCGATCAGGTTGGAGTGAATTTTCTGGTTGTCGAATTGCACGTACAACTGCTTGTCGCTGATCGCCAGGTTCATCGTTCCCTGTCCCGAGGCAAGCTTTTTAATCAAATTCAAGGCTTTGGGAGGAATAATGATTCCGGCGAATTCCGGTATTTCTGAAGCAACTGCCTTTTCGATGTAGGACAAGCGGCGACCATCTGTCGCCACCATCACAATGCTTTCACCCTTACGCTCAAGATACACACCGTTCATGTAGTACCGGGTTTCGTCATCGCTGACGGAAAAAATCGTCTGGCCGATCATTTCCAGAACATCTGCCTGTGGAAGAGCAAACCAAACCAAGTTTTCTGCGTCTTTGATTTCGGGGAATTTGTCGCTCGAAATACTCTTGAGTTGAAAATCAATGGAGGTGCCGACGGGTTTGATGTTCAGCTTGCCGTCACGAACTTCAAATTCCACCTCACGGTCTGGCAAGGAGCGCAGAATACCCAGCAGCTTTTCACAGTACACCGTCGTGATTCCGTTGACGCTGGCCGACACGGGAATTTTGGTTTCAAAGGCAACCTTCAGGTCAGTAGCCTTGATGGTGAGAAAGCCGTCATGAACCTCTAGAAGCACATTGCTCAAGATGGACATGGCGTTTTTCACCGAGATGATTTCCTGGGCAATGGACACTTCTTTCAGAAGGACATTCCGCTCCGAGATGAATTTCATGGGAATCTCTCCTCTCTTCTCTTACAAAATTTAAATTCAGTAGCAGTTGTAGTAGGGGGCGTGGAAATGTGGAAACATTCCCAAACTCTTACTAGAGAACACATTGACAATCCTTCCAGCTGTGGACAAGAAACCAGAGGTTTTCCACATATCCCCAAACACATCGGGTTGTCCCAGGTTTTCCACAGAAATATAACAGATAAACCCCCGTTTGGAAATTAGGAACGAGCCCGATCTCTGACCGTCCGCACTAGGTTTTGAATCTTGATCTCGAAGATTGGCTCGGTACGGATCTTATCTTCGATCTTCTGAACGGCATGCATGACGGTGGTGTGGTCCCTTCCCCCAAATTCCATGCCCACTTCGGTTGTTGAGTACTCAGTCAGTTCTCTAATGAGGTACATGGCTATTTGCCGCGGCAGAGTGATAGCCTGGGTTCTTTTCTTGCCTTTCAAATCTTGAACGCTCAGATTGTGGTTTTCGGCCACCACCCGTTGCACCATATCAATGGCGATATTTTGCTGGGCAGGGCCGGCAAAGACAGACTTCAACTGTTCTTGAACGACTTCCAGGGTGATTTCGCGTTTGAGAAGATCACCGTAAGCCCAAATCTTCTTCAAAGCAGCTTCCAAATCACGGATATTGGTGCTGATGTTTTTAGCAATCAGTTCCAGAATATCGTCGGAAAGCTTCATTCCGTTGGCTTCCATTTTCGTTCTCAAAATCACCAGGCGGGTTTCCCACGAAGGCATCTGCAAATCGGCAACCATCCCCCGCGTCAGTCGGCTGAGAAGGCGTTCGGCAAACGCTTTCAGTTCTTGCGGTGGGCGGTCGGAGGTGAAAACAATCTGCTTCTTACTCTCGTACAGAGCATTGAAGGTGTTGAACAGCTCTTCCTGTGTTTCTTTCTTGTTCTGAAAGTCGTGGATGTCATCAATCAGAAGCACATCGACATTGCGATATTTGTTTTTAAAGGCGCTGGTGGTTTTATTCTGAAGCGCCGAGAGAAATTCGTTGACAAAGTTTTCAGCCGGAACGTAGGCGATCACCGCTTTTTCATCGTTTTTATGGATGGCGTTTCCTAAGGCTTGGATCAGATGCGTTTTTCCCAAACCAACACCGCCATACAAGAAGAAGGGGTTGTAACTGTTTCCGGGATCTTTGCTGATGGCAACGGCACAACTGTAAGCGAGGTCGTTGTTCTTACCGACAACATATTTTTCCAGGGTGTAGTCAGGATTCAGCTGGGTATGGGCTTTTCGTGGCTGGCTTTTGCTGTTCTTGGGAACATCCGCGTGATCAATCCTTTTTTCCGGCTCGAGAGGCTTAGGTGTTTCTGTCTTTCGAAGCGAAAAAGCAAACTCAATTTTCTGACCCGTCAGCTCTAAAAGTTTTTCTTCGAGCAGAACGAGATATTTTCCTTCCAGTTGTTTGCGGAAAAACGCCGAGGGAACCGAAAGAGTGATCTTCGACCCCGAGGACGAGACAAACTCCAAGGTGCTGAAAACAAAGGAAAATTCCCCCTCGTCCAGTTCGCTTTTGAGTTGAGAAACAGCTTCGTTCCAGAAATCTTGCAAATTCATCAGGGGCCTCGGCGAGATTTTAACAACTTATCCACAGATGCGGTAGACTCTACACTGCCCGGCATCCTAGAAGAATGGGGGAAAAAATGCAAATTCTTCCTTAACGGAAATTTGCCCTTCGCAGAAAAGAATCAACTTAAATTGTTATATACAAAAGAATTACATTATTAAGATATTTTAATAACTGTAAAACAGCTGATAAATTCGGTAATGGAATAAGTTTTCCACCGTTTCGGGGTGTTTTCCAGGCGGAAGAGGGAATTCTTCCACAATTTATCCACAACCCCCGGAATCTTTACTTTTTCCTTTTCAACCTTTACACTCGCCCTACTTATGAATGAGAACTATTCCGCCGATCAGATCCAGATCCTCAAGGGTTTGGAGGCTGTCCGTTTGCGACCTGGCATGTACATCGGGTCCACGGGACCCGACGGACTTCACCACCTTGTGTATGAAATTGTCGACAACTCCATCGATGAAGCCCTGGCTGGGTATTGTACCGAGGTCAAGGTCGTTATTGAAAAAGGTGATGTCATCCGGGTCGACGACAACGGACGAGGCATTCCAGTTGATATCCACCCCGAAGAAGGGGTCAGCGCCCTCGAGGTCGTCCTCACCAAACTCCATGCCGGCGGCAAGTTCGACAAGAACAGCTACAAGGTGTCCGGGGGGCTTCATGGTGTCGGCTCTTCTGTCGTCAACGCGCTTTCGACCTGGTTTGAGGCCACCGTGGAGCGCCAAGGAAAGATCTGGTTCCAGCGGTTTCAGGTGGGAGACCCCGTAGCTCCCTGCAAGGAGATCGGCGATTCCGACAGAACGGGAACCTCGATCCGCTTTCAGGCAGACCCGTCTATCTTTACGGAAACAACGGCCTATACTTTCGATATCCTGGCCAAGCGGCTTCGGGAACTAGCCTTCTTGAACAAGGGGATTCGGATCCGCCTGCAGGATGAGCGTGAAACCCCCGTCAAGGAACACGACTTTTTCTTCGAGGGCGGCGTTAAGTCGTTTGTCGAGTATTTGAACACCAACAAGAACAAGCTCCACGATGAGGTCATCTACTTCGAGAAAGAACGCGACGGGGTCATGGTGGAAATCGCCCTCGAGTGGAACGATACCTACATCGAAAACATTTTTTCCTTTGCCAACAACATCAACACCCGTGAGGGTGGAACCCATCTGATCGGCCTGAAATCGGCGTTGACCCGTACGATCAACGTCTTTCTCAACGAAAGCAAGTTTTCCAAGAAGATGCCCGAGCCCCTGTCGGGTGAAGACGCACGGGAAGGCTTGACGGCTGTTGTTTCGGTCAAAGTTCCCAACCCCCAGTTCGAGGGCCAGACCAAGGGGAAGCTGGGAAACAGCGAAGTCAAGGGAATTGTCGAGCAGGTCGTCAATGAGGGCCTGCAGGAATACCTGGAACGCCACCCCAAGGAAACGGAAAAGATCCTTGAAAAGTGCGTTTTGGCCGCCACAGCCCGTGTTGCGGCGCGAAAAGCCCGGGAAAACGCCCGCCGCAAGAACCCCTTCGAGTCCAACGGCCTTCCCGGCAAGCTTGCCGACTGCCAGGAGCGCGACCCCGCCAAGTGCGAAGTCTACATCGTCGAAGGAGACTCCGCCGGAGGCTCTGCCAAAATGGGCCGCGACCGCGCCACCCAGGCCATCCTTCCGCTTTGGGGAAAGATGCTGAACGTTGAAAAGACCAGTCCCGACAAGGTGATTTCCAATGAAAAGCTGCTTCCTGTCATTCAAACCCTGGGTACCGGAGTCGCCGATTCCTTTGATTTGGAAAAGCTTCGTTACCACAAAGTCATCATCATGGCCGATGCCGACGTCGACGGGTCCCATATCCGGACCTTGCTGCTCACCTTCTTTTTCCGCTACATGAAAGACTTGGTGGAAGCGGGACACATTTACATCGCCATGCCCCCCTTGTACAAACTCAGCTTCGCCAAACAAGTTCACTACGCCTACGATGAAGCCGACCGTGAGAAAATCCTGGCCGAGTTCAATATCGCAGCGGACAAAGTCAGCATACAGCGCTACAAAGGTCTGGGTGAAATGAACCCCGAGCAGCTTTGGGAAACAACCATGAACCCCATGACCCGCAACATTATCCGGGTGAAGCTGGATGACGCCGTCGAGGCCGACTCCATTTTCACCATTTTGATGGGCGACCTGGTTCCACCACGGCGTAAGTTCATTGAAGACAACGCTTTGACCGTCGCTAACCTCGATATCTAACTAGGAGATCTCCTGTGTCAGACCCTACACTTCCCGTTCCCACGGGCAAGGTCATTCCGATCAGCATCGAGCAAGAGGTCAAAACCTCGTACCTGAACTACGCCATGTCCGTCATTGTGAGCCGGGCCCTTCCTGACGTCCGCGACGGGCTCAAACCCGTCCATCGGCGCATTTTGTACGCCATGCACGAAATGGGCCTGAGAGCCGGTTCCAGCTACAAAAAGTGCGGACGTATTGTCGGCGATGTCTTGGGTAAGTATCACCCGCACGGCGACCAGTCGATTTATGACGCTCTTGTACGGTTGGCCCAAGAGTTTTCGCTACGGTACACCGTCGTGAAGGGACAAGGAAACTTTGGCTCGGTGGACGGTGACCCTCCGGCCGCCATGCGGTATACCGAAGCCAAAATGGGCCGCATCACCGAAGAAATGCTGCGGGACATTGATAAGAACACCGTGGATTTCGGACCCAACTACGACGACAGCCTCACGGAACCCCTGGTTTTGCCCACAACCTTCCCGTTTTTGTTGGCCAACGGGTCCAGCGGCATTGCGGTTGGTATGGCCACCAACATGCCCCCCCACAACTTGCGGGAAATCTGCGCCGCGCTCGTAGCCGTTATTGATGACCCCGAAATCACCATCGATGGCCTAATGGCACACATGAAGGGGCCAGACTTCCCGACGGCGGCCATTATTTACGGCCGCTACGGTATTCACCAGGCCTTCAAAACCGGCAAGGGTCAGATCATGATCCGGGCCCGGTACGAAATCGAGACCTCGAAAACCGGCAAAGAGTCGGTTATCGTGAGTGAACTGCCCTACCAGGTCAACAAGGCGCTGCTCATCGAGCACATCGCCGAATTGGTCCGCGACAAGCGGGTGGAAGGGATCAGTGACCTGCGGGACGAGTCGGACCGGGTGGGCATGCGGATGGTCCTTGAAATCAAGAAGGGCTTTGATCCTCTGATCATCCTCAACTTCCTCTTTTCTCACACAAACCTGCAAACCTCGTTCAACGTCAACAACCTGGCGCTCGTCAACGGCCGTCCCGAGACTCTCGATCTGAAAAAAATGCTGGTGGCTTTTATCGCCCACCGCAAAGAAGTCATCACCCGCCGGACCATTTTTGATCTGGATGCGGCCCGCAAACGGGAACACATTTTGCTGGGCCTGAAAATTGCCCTCGACAACATCGACGAAGTGATCCGCATTATCAAAGAAAGTTCCAGTGTCCAGAATGCCAAGGACAACTTGATGCAGCGCTTTGGTTTCAGCGAGATTCAGACCCAGGCCATCCTCGACATGCGTCTTCAGAAGCTTACCAGCCTGGAAACCCAGAAGATTATCGATGAACTCAACGAAGTTCTGGCCCTTATTGCCTATCTGGAAGACCTCTTGGCTCACGAAGAAAAGGTTTACGGGGTGATTCGTGAGGAAACGGTGGAACTCTCTGAGAAGTATGGAGACGACCGCAAAACTGAAATTCTCGATCAAGAACTCGAGAATGTCGACATGGAAGACTTGATCCAAGAAGAAGACATGGTGGTGCTTGTTTCCACCGAAGGGTACGTCAAACGCGTTCCTTTGAACGCGTACCGAAACCAAGGTCGCGGCGGCAAGGGGTCCAACTCCGCCAACCTGAAGGATGAAGACATCGTGCAGGATATTCACGTGGCCAATACCCACGATTACTTCCTCATCATTTCCAACCTCGGGAACGCCTATTGGGTGAAAACTTACGAATTTCCCGAAGGTTCGCGCACCAGCCGCGGTAAACACATCCGTTCCATGCTTCAAATGGAGGAGGGCGAGGTTATCAAGGCTGTCGTCCCCGTCAAAGAGTTCAAGGAAGATCAGTTCATCATCATGGTCACCTCAAAGGGTCTTGTGATCCGCATTGCCACCCATGAGTTCCGAAACGCCCGCAAGAAGGGAATCAACGGTATTACCCTGCGCGACGGCGACACGCTGGTCACGGCGACGCTGACCAACGGTACCAACGAAGTGATGCTTCTGACGAAAAACGGCTACGGGCTGCGCTATTCCGAAGATCAGATCCGTTCCACCGGCCGCAATGCTTCCGGGGTACGCGGCATCAGCCTTCGTGATGAAACCGACTCTGTGGTAGGAATTCTGTC
Organism: Spirochaetota bacterium; assembly: GCA_020049045.1. Classification (GTDB taxonomy): domain Bacteria; phylum Spirochaetota; class Spirochaetia; order JABEVK01; family JABEVK01; genus JAIFLN01. Next base: position 21,571 of record JAIFLN010000167.1, read on the forward strand.
CATTCATGAGGAAGAGCAAGTCCTGATGATCACCGACCGTGGTTTCGGAAAGCGCTTGGACTACGGAACCCTTTCGCCACACGGCCGCGGTACCATGGGGCAAATCTGCTACAAAGACAATGAAAAAACCGGAAAACTGATCGGTGCGATTCCCGTCAGTGCGGAATATGACGTTGTCTGCATCACACAGCAGGGAAAGACGCTCAAATGCAATACCCAGGAAGTCAGTGAGCAAGGTCGGACGGCTATGGGTGTGCGGATTCTAGGGATTGGCGAAGATGATGCTGTGGTGGGGATTGCCCGGGCGCTGAAGGAAGAAGAGCAGCCGGAGTTGGCCTTCGAAGAACCCGCTCCTGCCAACTGATTGTTTCACGTGAAACATTGGGCCGACCTCACGGGGTCGGCCTTTTTATTTGCCCCAGGCGGTTTCGACTTGGGCGATGTAGGCGTCTTTCTGGGCTGGGGTCAGGAACGAAGCTTTGAAACCGTTGATGATCAACTGTTTGATCTCGGGCATGGTGAACTTCAGCTTGGTGTGCAGAATCCAGAACTCATCGATGATGGAACAGTCAAAGAAGGTGGGGTCGTCCGTGTTGATGACAACCAACACGCCTTGATCAAAATAAGCGCGAACCGGGTGATCTTCGGCCTTGGTGACATATTTCTGGGTAATCACGTTGCTGGTAAGGCAGATTTCCACGGGAATTTGCTTCTCCACCAGGTGTTGTACCAGTTTGGGATCCTGAATGGCTGAAAGTCCGTGTCCGATGCGTTCTACCTTCAAGGTGTTGAGGGCGTCCCAGATGGATTCTGGACCCACAACTTCGCCTGCATGGGCCACCACATGGAGTCCCCGCTTGATCGCTTCCGCATACACATCCCCGAAAAGTTTGGCGGGGCCTTTTTCCTCGTCACCACCCAGCCCGATACCGATCACCATGGGGGCTTTGTGCTTCAAGGTTGATTCCAGATTAGACTGTGCGTTTTCGACCCCAAAGGTACGGGAAACGTCAATAATCAGCTTGATGGTCAGCTTGTCGCGTTTTTCAACCTTGGCGATGGCTTTCTGAATCACATCGATCATGTCGGGAAAAGCAAAGCCTTTTTTCATAAACATCGACGGCGAGAAAAAGAGCTCGCAGTACACGATGTTGTTGGCCTTGAGGTAGGTGGCCACATCGTCGAACATGGCTTCCAGGTCGCTGAGCTTGGTAATCATCCCCTGCACGTACAGAAAGGAGGTGATGAAATCTTTCAAGTTGTTGTACGAAAACAACTTTTCAACGCTCGCGGGTTTTGCCGGGCTGTCAGGAGTTCTGTCGAGAAGCGCTTGGACCGTTTTCCGGCTCAGCGTTGCTTCGGCGTGCAGATGGATCTCTGCCTTGGGGATCTTCCGCAGAAAACTGTAGAATTCGTCTTTTTTCATAGGTCGATCACCTCAGGTCCCATTTTCCTATGTATCGGCAAGGAAAACAGTAATCTATAGTCTAATCCAAAACGCCCCGATGACAACAGCCGGGTGTTCCGCTATACTGGCCGCCATGGGAACCATTATTGTCTTTGCCAACCAAAAGGGTGGCGTGGGAAAAACCACCACGGCCGCCAGTCTGGGGGCCTTTATTGCCCAAAAGGGAAAGAAGGTCCTGTTGGTGGACTTTGATCCCCAGGGAAACCTCTCCAGTACCGTTGGTGCCGATCCGGCCAAGCCTGGCATTTACGAGGTGATCACCGGCAAAGTTGCCGTCGAAGCTGCCATCCAAAACACCTCCGAACCCACCCTTCAGCTGCTGGCCAGCAACATTCACCTTTCGGGTGCCGCCGTTGAGCTCATCAGCGTTCCTGAGCGCGAATTCTACCTGAAAAAGGTGCTGGAACCCCTGAAATCCCGCTATGACTTTATCTTTATCGACAGTCCGCCGTCGCTCGACCTGATTACCATCAACGGTTTGACCGCTGCGGACAAGGTGTTTATCCCCCTGCAGTGCGAATACTTTGCGATGGAGGGCCTTTCCCAGCTGGTGAAAACCATCCAGGCCGTGCAGAAGTCGCTTAACAAGTCTCTTGAGATCGGCGGCATCATTCTGACCATGTACGACAGCCGCACGAATTTGGCGCAGGATGTCGCCAAGGAAGCGGTGAAGTATTTCAAGGACAAGGTGTTCCGGACGATCATTCCCCGCAATGTGCATCTGGGCGAGGCTCCCTCCCACGGGCTGACCATCAATAAATACCGGCCGACATCGCCTGGCGCCAAGGCCTACGAAAAACTCGCCGAAGAGGTGCTCCATCGTGTCTAAGGGTCTGGGACGAGGGTTCGGGGCCCTGCTCTCCGAAGCAACTCAGGGCGATGAGGTGAAAATCGTTCCGCTTTCTGCGGTGGAACCCAACCCCGACCAGCCGCGCAAGGCCTTTGATCAGGAGGCGCTTGAAGAACTGGCGGCCTCCATCAAGGAACAGGGCGTTTTGCAGCCGCTTCTGGTGGAATCGTGGGCTTCCGGTTACCGCATTGTTGCCGGGGAGCGGCGTTGGCGGGCCGCCCAGCTGGCTGGTTTGGATGAGGTTCCCGTTCTGGTGCGTTCTTTTACCGAAGAATCGCGCATGGAAATCGCCCTGATCGAGAATATTCAACGGGCCGACCTGAAACCCATGGAAGAGGCGCGTGCCTACCGGAATTTGATGGAGGCGTTCAACCTCACCCAGGATGATGTGGCGAAAAAGGTGGGAAAACAACGTTCTACCGTAGCTAATGCCTTACGCCTGTTGAAGTTGCCTGATATTATGCAGGGTGCTATTGATTTGGGGACACTGACACCGGGCCACGCGCGCGCCATTTTGTCGGTCACCCTGCCCGAAGGTCAGAAAACCCTGTTTCAGGCCATCGTGACCGAAGGGTTGAGCGTTCGGGAGGCGGAAGAGCGCGCCCAGAGGCTTAATGCCGGGTCTGCGCCCGTGGCCAAGGCCGTCACAGCGGCCCCCGTACGGCGAATGCCTGAGATTGCCGAGCTGGAGCAACGGTTTATTGAGCGGCTCGGGACCAAGGTGATCATCAAGGGTGACGCCAAAAAAGGCAAAATCGAAATCAGCTATCACTCTGCGGACGACCTCGACCGCCTGTACGAAGTTCTGGGCGGCGGCGAGTCTTGACAACCAAGGCCTCATTCCTGTAATGTCGCTTGGTCTAACCTGGAGAGATGGTCGAGTGGTTTAAGGCTCCGGTCTTGAAAACCGGCGTGCGGGCAACCGTACCGGGGGTTCGAATCCCCCTCTCTCCGTGGCTGGTTTTTTGTTTGGAGAGGTGCCAGAGTGGCCGAATGGGGCTCCCTGCTAAGGAGTTGTACGACCAAAATCGTACCGGAGGTTCGAATCCTCTCCTCTCCGTGCTTGTTTTGTGTTTTATGAGATCGTAGCTCAGTTGGATAGAGCATTAGATTGCGGATCTAAAGGTCGGAGGTTCGAGCCCTCTCGGTCTCATAGTTTTTTGTTTCTGTTGGAGAGATGGCCGAGTGGCTTAAGGCATACGCTTGGAAAGCGTACGTAGGTTAACCGCCTACCGGGGGTTCGAATCCCCCTCTCTCCGTCCTCCAGCAAATGATCGTCAGGCCCCGCGCAACGTGCCGATTCTGAACCCCGCTAGGCCCGGAAGGGAGCAACGGTAGGAAACCCGGTTGTGTGCCGTGGAGCGCTTGACGATCGCTGGGGGTTTTCCCCTCGTTGGCCCAATCCCTACTGCGGTGAGTTTTGGCTTCGGTGGGGTTTCGCTCAAATGCTCACGTGTCAAAGACACGCTCCGCTTTTCGCTTCCACCCCACCATCGCCAAAACTCATCCTCGCTACGGGCTGGGGCCAACGAGGTGCTGCAGTTTTCGATAGAAAACTGCAGGGGCTTTCCGGAGGCGAATGCCGGAGGAATGCCCCAAGATACGCTCCGGTTCTCATATTGGCTCGGGCCGATTGAGTATGACTTGCTCGTGCCTTGGTTCCAAGCTACATTCAGCCCATGAGGCTTAGTTCTTCTCAAAAAGATGCGATCGTCGAGAGTGTTCGGGATGTCTTTGGACCCGAGGCGAAGGCTTTTCTTTTTGGTTCGCGTACTGATGATTCGAAATTTGGTGGCGATATTGACCTTCTCGTTGAGGTTCCCCATTTTTCTGATGAGATTTTTCCTCAAAAGATTCGTACTCTGGGGCGTATCCAAAGGCGCATCGGTGAGCAGAAAATTGACTTGGTCGTCACCGATGGAAGTCCCGAGGTCGAGTCGCAATTGATTGTCCGCAACGCTCGAAGGCAGGGGGTGCCGTTGTGAATCCTGAGTTAGTTGCCACTTTGAAGTCAGCGTTGTCGGAAAACACCGCTCACTCAGAGAAGATCCGGAAGTCGGTTATGGCTCTGGGTTCTCTTGTTCCCCTTACCAAGGACACGTTCGAGTCCTTGGGTGATGAAACCATCATGGTCATCGATCAGTTTATTTATCGGTTCACCAAGATGCAGGACTCTCTGGGAACGCGACTTCTTCCTACCTTGTTCGCTCTTCTTGAGGACGACCGACCCAGACCCTTTCTCGACGTGCTCAATCGTCTGGAACAACTTCGGGTTATCGACAGCGTAGACACTTGGCAGTTTTTCAGAGATTTGCGGAATCGCTTCGCCCATGATTATCCCGAATCGGTAGAGCAGACCGTTCAAACGATCAATCTGCTTCACCGTGAAGTCGAGAGGTTTCTGGGCCTTTTCGAGTCAGCGCGGGCTGTTTGCTTAGCGCGTTTTCTGTGCTAGAATCCTTTCCACGCCATGGCCTATGAAGTAACCGCGACGCGCAAGCGTCCCCGCAGTTTCAATGAACTCACCGGACAGGAATTTGTTGTCACGACGCTGAAGAAATCGATCGAGGCGGGGCGGATTGCCCAGGCGTTTCTGTTCAGCGGGCCCCGGGGTGTGGGCAAGACTTCGATGGCGCGCATTTTGGCCAAAAGCCTCAACTGCGAAACCGGGCCGACAGCCGAACCTTGCGGCACTTGCAGCCATTGTGTGGAAATTGCCCGCGGCGCCAGCCTCGATGTGATCGAAATCGACGGTGCGTCCAACACCTCGGTCAACGATGTGCGCAACATCAAGGACGAGGTTCTTTTCGCCCCCGCCAACAGCAAGTACAAGGTCTACATCATCGACGAAGTCCATATGCTCTCGAACAGTGCGTTCAACGCCCTGCTCAAGACCATCGAGGAACCACCGCCGTACGTGGTGTTCATCTTCGCCACCACCGAGCTGCACAAGGTGCCGGCTACCATCAAGAGCCGTTGCCAGCAGTATAATTTCCGTCTGATCGGTACCGAGGAGATCAAGGAGCGCCTGGTTTCGGCCGCTTCTGACTTACAGGTCAGCGTGGACGACGAGGCCCTGTTCTGGATGGCCAAGGAGGCCACGGGGTCGATGCGCGATGCGTACACCCTGTTTGACCAGATTGCCGCCTTCAGCGACGGCCACATCACCCTCGAAAAGATCCGCGAAAAGCTGGGGCTGGTGGGGCTGGAGCAGATGAACCAGATTGCCGAAGCGTTGACGCTGGGCCACGGCAAACAGGCCCTCGAGCTCACCGACGCCATTTTGGGCTCGGGTGTGGCGGTGGAGCAGTTTGTGATGGACCTGGCAGACTACTACCGTGCGCTGTTGTTCTTTCTGCAAAAAATCGACAGGGAAGCCCTGCTGGGCTTTCACCCCGACCGGTTTCCCGAGGCCGTGAAGACGCAGACCAGCATTCCCCAGGCCGAACGGGCCCTCGAAAGCCTGCTGTCTTTGTACCGCACCCTGCGCTACTCGCTCAGCCAGCGCTACGAGCTGGAACTGTCGCTGAGCCGGCTGGCCACCCTGCGCCACTACGTGACCCCGGCCGAATTGGTGGCGAAGATCGAGGCCCTCAAGGGCCAGGCCGCCGCCGGTGAGTTCGAAAAAAAAAACTGAACTCGGTACCCCCGCCGACGTCTCCGCCTCCTAAACCCGCCAGCCCTATCCTCGATATTCTTGACCGCATGATGGCTGCACCCGACAAGAACGTCACACCGGTAGCTCCACCCCGCAACCTCCATGCCGGGGCTGTCGCGGCAGGATTGCCGCCCGCGCCGGTAGCCAAGTCGGCGCTCGATGAAACGGCCGAGTTGTTCCGCAGTGTTTTCAAAGGAGAAATTATCCCGTGACGGCCTCCCTTGAGCAGAAATTCCAGCAACTGAAACCGTTTGAGGGTGTCGTTGCCTGGTATCTTCTCGGCAGTGGTGCCCGTGACCAACTGCGACCCGACAGCGATCTGGATCTTGCCGCCATGCCTTACCCTGGCGTTCTTCTGGATCGCTGGGATTTGATTCAATGGGCTACCGATGCCTCGCTGGTATTCGAGAGGACTGTTGATGTCGGTATTTGTGACAGTCCGTTTCTGGTGTATGCCAAGGAAGCGATTTACACAGGAAGACGCATTTATTGTAAGGATGAAACCGTGACTCGAAAGCGAGAGTCGGAGTTGTTGGCACTCTACCTCACCTATCTCGATGACCGCAAAGAGGTGATCCATGCCTATCGAGCTTGATGATATCTGCTTTAACAAGATCGCCATCATCGAGCGCTGTCTTGTTCGCGTCTTTGAGGAATACAAGAGTGACACAACACTGGAATCTCCCACTCATGCAGACGCGTTGCTGTTGAATTTGGAACGGGCCTGCCAGGCTGCTATCGACTTGGCGATGCATCTTGTTGCCCGAGATCGTCTTGGGATGCCGCAGGATAGCGCCGATGCCTTCGTTCTCCTCAGCCGGGCACAACGAATAGCGCCAGAAACAGCCAAAAGGCTCTCGGCCATGGTTGGGTTCCGAAATGTTGCGGTTCACGAATATCAGCGGCTCAATATGGACATTGTCAAAGCCATTGTTGAAAAGGACTGGAGTGTGTTTGAGGTATTTGCCCAGCAATTGGGAATGCGAATTGACCCCAAGGGAGCGAAAAGAAGATGAACCCCCTCGACCTGATGAAGAACCTGCAGAAAATGCAGGAAACCATGCAGCAGATGCAGGAGAAAATGAAGTTTGTGACCGCCACAGGTTCGGCAGGTGGTGACCTGGTGAAGGTGACCGTCAACGGACAGATGGAGGTGCTGGGCGTCGAACTGGCTCCGGAATGCGTGGATCCCCGGGATATTCCCATGCTTGCCGATTTGATCCGCATGGCCACCAACGACGCGCTGACCCGGGTCAAAGACAAGCTCAAGGACGAATTGGGCCCGCTCGGTCAGGGTCTGGGACTGCCGGGGATGCCCGGGATGGCTTAAGCACATCCTGGATTACCATGCACATTGGTAGTATGATGTAGCAATATGCATGGTAACGTTCATCGAGAGCTGGGAGCAAGGGTGGCAGCAGACCTCACTCTTTTTCCGGCTGTGGTTCTTTTAGGTCCTCGTCAGATTGGAAAGTCCACTCTCGCTCGGGAGTTGGGGGCCCTGTCACCCGGGTCGATTTCCTTCGATTTGGAAAGTCCCCGTGACCGCGCCCGTCTGACTGATCCGGAACTGCTGCTGGAGGAGCTGGCCGACCGATTGGTGATTCTGGATGAAGTGCAGGCTTTTCCGGATCTGTTTCCTGTGCTTCGCAGCCTGATCGACCGGAACCGCAGACCAGGACGGTTCCTCTTGCTGGGCTCGGCTTCTCCCCTGTTGATCCGTCAGGCCTCTGAAAGTTTGGCAGGAAGGGTTTCGTACCTTGAGCTAGGGCCCTTTCTTCCCTCGGAGGTGGGGGACGACCGCAAAAGTTTATTAGACCGAGTTTCCAGGGGTGGCTTTCCTGATTCGTTCCTTGCCACCGATGACAGCGCCAGTCTCCGCTGGCGGTTGGCCTTTGTGCGGGCTTATGTTGAACGGGACCTGCCGCAACTGGGTCTAGAGGCACCCGCATCCCTTCTTCGACGCCTCTGGACGATGCTGGCCCACTTGCAGGGGCAGACTTTGAATACCAGCCAGTTGGCCTCGTCTTTGGGCATTGCGCCAGCGACGGTACGCCGTTACGTCGACTTCATGGAGTCGGCCCTCCTGATCCGTCTTTTGCCTGCCTGGAGCGGCAACGTCAAAAAGCGGCTGGTGACGGCACCGAGGGTGTATCTGAGAGATTCCGGTGTGGCGGCTGCCTTGCTCGATTTGGGCAATCTGGAAAAAGCGATGGGGCATCCCAGCTGGGGTTCCCAATGGGAGTCGGTGGTCCTGGAATGTTTGGCAGCTTGGCATCCCGACGCCCGGTTATCGTACTACAGGACCTCCAATGGGGCAGAGGTCGATTTTGTCATCGAGCAAGGAGAGAAACGGTGGGTGGTCGAAGCGAAGGCGTCCTCAGCGCCGCAGGTATCCCGAGGGTTCTGGTCGAGTCTGGAGGACCTTGGTGTTCGGCAGGCTTTTGTCTGTGCCATGGTTGAAGAGGCCTATCCTCTGCGGGAAGGGGTTAGAGTTGTTCCCGTGACGGCCCTCGTTAGGCTAGACTGAATTCCATGGGCCCCCTCGATTCTCTGATTACCAACTTGTCGCGGCTTCCTGGCTTGGGCAAGAAAAGCGCTGTGCGTATGGCGTTCCATCTTTTGAAAGCCGACCGCAACTACCTCACAGAGCTGGGGCGGCAAATTTCCACCCTGCGCGACCATATTGTGCGCTGCTCGGTGTGCGGCAACTACACCGAGGCCGACCCCTGTGAAATTTGCAGCGACAGCAGCCGCGATCAGACGACGCTGTGCGTGGTGGAACAGGTGCAGGACCTGATGAACCTGCACGCCACCGGCGAATACCGGGGACTGTTCCACGTGCTGCACGGGGTGATTGCCCCGCTCGATGGGATTGGTCCCGCCGAACTGGGCCTGGACCGACTGGACAAGCGGGTGGGCGCCGGTGTCATCCGCGAAGTCATTCTGGCCACCAACCCCACCCTGGAAGGTGACACCACCGCGTTGTACATCCACAGGATGCTGGGTTCCCGCAACGTGAAAATCACCCGGTTGGCTTCGGGTCTTCCCGTGGGCGGTGACCTGGAGTACGCCGACCGCCTGACCATTGCCCGGGCGCTCAAGGCCCGCAGCGGCATGGACTGAGGCCGAATGGCTGCTAAATCTCCCGCCAACTGAGGGCGGTACCGTTGCTTCGGGTCTGTGAAGGCGAACCGCCAAAAACGACCCGCCGTCGCTCGACGGGAACAGAAGCCAAGGAGCCGACGGTGTCGAGGTTCTTGAAGAACTCGCTGCTGAGCGTCTGGCCCGCCTTCGCTTCCCAGAGAAAAGTCTGACCATGGAGCCGTTCGACAAGGTCGATTTCCACCCCGGAGCTGTCGCGCCAGAATCCCAAAGAAGGGGTTTCTCCTTCCTGGCTCTGCCTCTTGTAGCGTTCCGCCACGATCAAGTTCTCGAACACAGCCCCTCGCAGGGGGTGGAACTGCAGGTCTTCAGGCTTTCGTACCTCGAGCAGCCGGCAGAGCAGACTGGTGTCGTGCCAGTAGAGTTTGGGAGATTTTACGAGCCGCTTGTTAAAACTCTCATTCCAGGGCCTGAGAAAAAAGATCAGAAAGGACGCCTCAAGGAGGCCTAACCAGTCTCGAACGGTGTTCACCGACAACCCTGAGTCCTGTGCCAGCGAGGCGAGGTTGAGAAGTTGACCGGCACGACCGGCACAAAGGCTGAGAAAGCGACGGAAATCGGCCAGATTCTGAATGTTTCGCACCAAACGGATGTCTCGCTCGACATAGGTGGACAAGTAGTCCCTTGTGAACAGCTCGGGTGGCAGTTGTTGGGCCCTTACCCTCGGGTAGAAACCTCGAAAGGCCGCCTGTTCCCACTGCTGGTCATCCATTGTTTCTCCGAGCTCGGCCATGGAGAACGGCAGAAGATGGAAGATAGCGGCCCGGCCGGCCAGACTCTGGCTGACGGCTTGCAGCAAAAGAAAGTTGTTCGACCCGGAAACCAGAAATTGGCCCGGTTTCGAGGTGTCAGCGTAGCCTTGCAGGTAGTTGAACAAGGAGGGCAGCCGTTGTGCCTCGTCGATGATCAGTCCCTGCTCCTTTCCCTGTTCCAAAAATCCCCGGGGGTCTGTGCCGGCAAAATCGAGGGTATCGGGGTCTTCAAGGGATACGTAGAGGCGGTCAGGCCACAGCGTCCGGAGCAAGGTGGTTTTGCCAGACTGTCGGGGGCCGGTGAGGCAAACAACCGGATAGTACAGGGCTGAACGTTGCAGGGCAGGAGTCAGCGCTCGGGGAATCATGGGTTCACTATAGAGAGAACTTGCAAATCGATCAACGCGCTGATTGATTTTCCGTTCTCCGCGTGCCAGACTGCACCATGGCTTTTCAATTCACACCCGGTCCGCTGGAAGGTCTGGTTCTGATCCGGCCCGCCGTGCACCGGGACGCCCGTGGTTCGTTCTTCGAAACCTACAAACATTCGGAATTCGAGGCGGCTGGGATTGCCGGACCATTTGTTCAAGAAAATCATAGCGTCAGCCAGCGGGGGGTGCTGCGCGGCATTCACTATCAGCGGCCACCACACGCGCAGGGCAAGCTGGTGAGGGTGTCGCAAGGGGTTTGCTGGGATGTGGCCGTTGACCTTCGTCCGCAGTCCCCCTCCTTTCTTCAGAGCTTCGGAGTAGAGCTGAACGCCGAAGACCACACCATGCTTTATCTGCCGCCGGGGTTTGGGCATGGGTTTTTGGCGCTGAGCGAACGGGTCGAGGTGGTGTACCTGTGTACCGCCGAGTACCAGCCCGCTTCTGAAGAGGGCCTGCGGTGGGACGACCCAGGTCTGGCAATCCAGTGGCCCGATGCGGGCGTTCCCCTGGTCCTGTCTGACCGTGACCGGCACTTTCCCCTTTACAAATTCCCCCTATGAGATATAGTGTTCAATGTTTGAACAAGGAGACACTATGCCCAAAGTTGCCCTGATTACCGGTATTACCGGACAAGATGGAGCCTATCTGGCCGAATTTCTGTTGAAAAAGGGCTACGTGGTCCATGGCCTGAAGCGCCGCACCAGTCTGTTCAACACCGACCGGATCGATCATTTGTACCAAGACCCGCACGAAAAAGACGTCAAATTCCAGCTGCACTACGGCGATATGACCGACAGCACCAACCTGATCCGCATCATTCAGGAAACCAAGCCCGATGAGATTTACAACCTGGCAGCCATGAGCCATGTGGCCGTCAGCTTCGAAACCCCTGAGTACACGGCCAACGCCGACGGTATCGGTACCCTGCGTCTGCTCGAGGCTGTCCGCATTCTGGGGTTGGAAAAGAAGACCCGCATCTACCAGGCCAGCACCAGCGAACTGTACGGCAAGGTGCAGGAAATTCCCCAAAGTGAAAAGACTCCCTTCTACCCCCGCAGCCCCTACGCCGTGGCCAAGATGTACGCCTACTGGATTACCGTGAACTACCGCGAAGCCTACGGTCTGTTTGCCTGCAACGGCATTCTGTTCAACCACGAAAGCCCCATCCGCGGTGAAACCTTCGTCACCCGCAAAATCACCCGCGCCGCCAGCAAGATTGCCCTGGGGCTGCAGGACAAGCTGTTTTTGGGAAACCTCAGCAGCAAACGCGACTGGGGCCATGCCAAGGACTACGTGCGCATGATGTGGATGATTCTGCAGGCCGACGAGCCCGAAGACTGGGTGATTGCCACCGGCGTCACCACCGAAGTGCGCGACTTTGTGAAAATGGCCTTTGCCGAAGCGGGCATTGCCATTGAGTTCAAGGGAGAGGGAGTGGAGGAACGCGGTTACGTCGTGAAATGCTCCAACCCGAAGTACCAGGTTCCCGTCGGAAGAGAAGTGGTGGCCGTCGATCCCAGGTATTTCCGTCCCACCGAGGTGGACCTGCTGATCGGCGACCCCACCAAGGCCAAGACCAAACTGGGCTGGGTGCCCGAACACGACCTGAAGAGCCTGGTGGCCGATATGATGGCAGGCGACCTGAAGCTGATGACCAAGGATCGCTACCTCAAAGAGGGCGGGTACCGGGTGAATAACTACTTCGA
>JAIFLN010000125.1 GCA_020049045.1 Spirochaetota bacterium
GGTCTAAGCCCGGATACAATCCATGAGGTCTCAGCCTCACCACCCGGCTTGTGACCTCCGGCGACGGATAAAACGACCCGGGCTTGAGGGTCACCACATCATCAACCTTGAAAACGGACTGGCAAAGCACAGAGAAACTGGAATGGTTCTTGGTACCGCTGACGGCTGTCATTCGCTGGGCCATCTCAAGCTGAACGGTCACGACAAACACTTCGGGAAAAAAACCACCTTCGATAAAGTCAGCAATGATGGCGCTGGCGGCGTTGTAGGGAAGGTTTCCCACCGTTTTGGTCCCAGCCCGTGGTTGAGACTTCCAAGTTTTCACCACATCGCCTTCCACAACCTGGAATCCAGCAGGCGCTGAACCAAATTCCTCCCGAAGGAACCCTACGTACCCAGGATCAATCTCAAACACCGTCAAAGGATGACCGGCGGCCACCAGGTGGTGGGTCAGGGCTCCCAAACCGGGACCGACCTCCCACACCGGCTCACCGGGCTTGAGTTCGAGCGCCGCCAGGATTTGACGGCGGGCACCGGCGTTGATCAGGAAATTTTGACCCCAGCGTTTAAGAGCGTTGTAGCCGTGATCGTCTAGAAAGGCCTGGAGGGAGGCCGGAGAATCGTAGTTCAAGGAAACGGGCAAATCGGCCCTCCTGTTCCTCTGTTTATAGAGAAAAACACCCGCCGCGCCCAGGCCCCCCACCCCGGCGCCGATCAGAACCGGCAACGGGTTCAACGGTGGAAACCCGGCCGCCCAGGCCGTGCAGGCAAAAGTAGCTTCGTACAGAAGCTGAAATCCGGGGGCCAGGAACCCGGCGTGGAACCCGGGTATCACCGCCCCCGCCAAGACAACACCGGCACCTCCCGCCAGACACACGGTGGTCAGCGCCACCAGGGGCGGAGTCATAACCAGCCCGATCCAGCGGACCTCGCCGAAAAGTGTCAGGGTCAACGGAATGGTGGCAGCCAGCGCCGAGGCCGAAGCTGCCAGGTTGGCGGCTGTCCATCGGCCCAAAAACGGCCGCAACGTCCACTCCCAGCGCTGACTCCACCAGAACAATCCCGCCATGGCCAAGAAGGAGAGCTGAAGGGACAACGTGGAGGCCAGGGATGGCCAAAGGAAGACACTGACCAGAAACGATTGGGCCAGCAGTTCCCTCAGGGGCACCGGCTGCTTGGTCAACGACCACCAGCCGGCTAGAGCCGACATGACCCAGGCACGGAGCAGTGAAGGAATGGGGCCTGCCAAAAAACAGAACAGCCCCAAGACAGCCTGAATTCCGAGATACACCGGTAGAGGAGGAGCCCTCCGGCGGAAGACCGCCGTCAGCAGCAGGGCCAGAAGGCTCAAGTGCATACCCGACAACGCGAGAACATGACTGCAGCCGGCCTTTCGAAACGATTCCTTTTCCCAGGGCGTCAAATCATCGACAGCACCGATTAAAAGGGCTTCGCACAACGCCGCAGGGGCCTCTCCCAACGGGGCCAGCGTGTCACCCATGGCTTGGCGCACTCCAGCCCGGATCTCCCACCAGGGGGCAGCCCAGCCGGTCTGGTGCCCCTTCATCCAGAGCAACCCTCCTTGTTCGGTGATACGGCCGCTCCAGGCCCAGCGCGATCCTGTGGCAGGTGGTGGCCCCTTGTAGCCGATCACCGTGACAAGCACGGACGCACTGCCTGCCCATTCCCCCGCTCGCACCTCCTCCAGCCGGAAACGAAACGGGACAGTCCCCCTCCTACCGATGGGCGCTTCGGCCACCACTGTACCCTCGCCAGCAGCGGCCCCGACAACCGGAAACGGCCAGACAGGCGGGGGGTTGAGGCTGGCTCTGAGACCCCAGCCAAAGACTAGAAACGCTCCAAGAACCAACAGGAGAAGGCCTTGGCGGCTGGTTTGATTCCAACCTCCCGCCAGAGCGAAGCCGAGCGCTCCAAGCAACAGGAGTCCCCCCCACCACGGCCAAAGCTCCGCTGTGTACACGGCTGGCAATACGAGGATCACCAGCGTCAGGGCTGGCTGGGTCCAGACCCAAGCTTCGAGACGGTTCATACCGTCCCTGACGGGGTTGAAGAGGCTTTTGCTTCAGGCAGGGATTAGAAAAGACCCGGAACCGGCTTTTTTGCGTTCTTTTCTTTACGTTCGTCAAAAATGTCATAGACGAAGGTCAGGATGGTGTTGCTGACGAGCTGGGACGGCGGAACGGCTTGAAGGTGAAGGATGGAGCGGTTCTTTTTTTCGTCGAAGGTGATGCCTCGGATGACACCGCAGAGCGCCACGGATTGATCCTGAACCTTGAACTGTACTTTCATGGCCAGACCGACCTTTGCCTTGCCTCCCACCAGCAGCGCGCAACCGTCTTGCGAGAGGTCCACTAGCTTGGCTTTGTAGCCGGCGGTGGTCTCCAGCCTTTCGCTGGCCATATCGATGGATTTGAGGTTGTAGATGACGCAGGGAAGATCGACTTCCACACGAACCGACCCCCGCTTTTGACTGCGGATCAGTGTTGCCGAATGCGCCAGATACAGAATAGGAAATTTTCTGTCGAGAAAGTCTTCGAGAATTTTGGATTCAAAATAGTAACCGGCGTCCTCAGCCCTCCAGAAATACACGTTGACCATCTGTCCTTTCCAGGTGAACCCCGGAGGCATTTCCTTGCCCACAGGATAAGCTACGGCCATGTATTTGCGCAGGTTCTCGACCACCGAGGAGTGAAAGGTACTTCCCCCAGCCAGGGTCATTCGGATGCGTTGCTGCGCCATCAATTCCCGGCTGGTCTTAATACCGTTTTTATAGCGGGGAAGGTTGAACTCCACCCGCTTTCGAAATTCGAAAATATCCGAAAGAAAGTCATTGACCGAGGGCTCGTGCATCTTTTGGCGCGCACGATATTTGAGAATAAGGGAGCGGATGGAGCGATCCAGCATCCGTATGGATCCGAAGATCAAAACGGGGTTCTCCATTTCGGCTTCGACGGCAGCCCGGCGCAAAATATTGATTTCAGAAACCTTGAAACCAGCCTCCTGCCCTCGGGCATAAAAGCGGATCCAGGGAAAACCGAGACCACCATGGGTCGCCAACCAGGTGATAAACCCCAGCAAAAAGAGAATAGCCAGTAAAACTGGCGCCAACCAGAGCCAAAGCATGCTGAAATACCCTCAGACTTTTCCCTTCAGCAAACCCGGGAATCGGGGCGAGGGTCAAGTCCCTTTAGGTTCTTCGGTTAAGGCTGAACAAACGCTGGAAGAAGTTGGGTTTGGGACCACCCTCTTCAACAAACCGGCCCATCGATAGAAATTTGGTCATCCGTTCGCGGGCCAGCTGCTCTCCTGTCTTCTGTTCCAGGCGTTTGAGCGACTCGTTGATCTGAGTCTTGATATGGGCTGCAGTCAAGGCGTGGTCGGCGTGGGCCCCTCCGTCGGGTTCCGGCACCACTCCGTCGACAATGCCGAAGCTCATCAGGTCAGACGGCAGTAGTTTCAACTGCACCGCGGCCTCGGCTGCTTTGTTCGGATCACGCAAAAGGATGGATGCGCAGCCTTCCGGCGAAATGACCGAGTAGAAACTGTTTTCCAGCATATAGACTTCATTGGCAACGGCGATACCCAGGGCACCGCCGGAACCACCTTCACCGATAATGAAGGCCAGTACGGGCACCCTCAGCAGGGCAAAGTCCCGAAGGTTATGGGCGATGGCTTCACCGATACCCCGGTCTTCCGAAGCCAACCCGGGATACGCTCCGGCGGTATCGATAAAGGTGATGACGGGACGGCCGAACTTTTCGGCCTGCTTGGCCAGCCTCAGCGCCTTCCGGTACCCCTCGGGGTGTGCCCAACCATAGTTCCGGCGGATATTTTCCTTCATGTTCCGGCCCTTCTGGTGGCCAAGAAACGTCACAGGACGCCCGTCGAGAAGCCCCACACCGCCAATCAGCGCCTGGTCATCGCCGAAGGCCCGGTCGCCGTGAAGCTCGATAAAGTTTTCCGCGATATGGTTGATGATCTCAAGGGTGGTGGGCCTGTCAGCATTGCGGGCAAGCTGAATCTTTTTCCAAAGATCCGCCGGAGTCATTTTTCCGTCGTTGAGCTTTTCCTGCAGCCGTTTGAGGTCTGACTGGATATCAACGCTGTTTTTTTCCGCCAGGGACTGGAGTTCCTGGATCTTCTTTTGAATTTCGCTTTGATCCATGGGTTTCCCTTTACCGGTTGGGGTGGGTGTCGATGAGGAAGGCCAAGGTCTTTCTCAACGCTGTCCGGGGCACGATGGTATCCACAAAGCCCTTCTCCAATTGGAATTCGGACTTCTGGAACCCTTCGGGCAACTTCTGCCGGATGGTGGACTCGATGACCCGGGGGCCTGCAAAACCAATGCTGGCACCCGGTTCGGCGATGATCACGTCGCCCAACATAGCGAAACTAGCCGTGACACCACCATAGGTCGGATCTGTCAGTACTGCAAAAAAGGGAATCCGGGCCAACTCGAGCTGAGCGATGGCAGCGCTGGCCTTGGCCATCTGCATCAGCGAAAAGATTCCTTCTTGCATACGCATTCCGCCTGAGGTGGTGAAAACCACCACAGGCAGCTGCTTCTCCAGACCGGTCAAGAGGGCCCGGGTCAGCTTTTCCCCGGCTACCGATCCCATGGAACCACCCATAAACTTGAAGTTCATAATGGAAAGAACAACCTTGCGGCCGTCGATGGTGGCCGTTCCGTTGGTGACGGCCTCTCCCTGACCCGTGGCAGCCTTGGCCTCGGACAGTTTTCCCTCGTAACCAGGAAAACCAATGGCGTTGACGCTCTGAATCTCCTGGCTGAATTCCTGAAAGGAACCCGGGTCAACCAGGGTACGGATCCTTTCGGCCGGGTTGATCCGGTAGTGGTGACCGCACTTGGGACAGACATAAAGATTGTTCTCGAGCTCGCCTGCTTCCAGGTGAGCGTGGCAGGAAGGGCAGGAATGTTTCTGGGCGACAAAACTCCGCTCATCCCGAAAGGTGATGTCCTGGGGTAAGGGTTGCTGCCGACCGAGCAACCTGTCGACCACACCGCTGAAAAAGGCCATCAACCAATCTCCTTCATAATGCTGTCGAGCACTTGAGTTCCGAATCCACCCTTACGGAAGATCTGAGTGTTGATGATCTTCTTCTGAAGTTCCAGGTTGATGGGAACCCCTTCCAGATGAAACTCGTCAAGAACGGCCAACATCTTGTTGATCCCTTCGGCCCGGGTGGGTGCCCCAATGATGACCTTGGCAACCATCGAGTCATAGGTAGGGGGAACCGTGTAACCGTTGTACAAAAAGCTGTCGACACGAACCTTGAAGCCGCTGGGGGGAAGATAGTCCTTCACCGTACCAGGAGCCGTCGCATTGATGCGGATCTCCATGGCATAGCTGTCGACACGGATATCTTCCTGTTTCACCGAAAGCTCATCACCATTGGCCACCCGGATCATTTCTTTGATCAGGTCAACGCCGGTGATCATTTCGGTGACCGGGTGTTCCACCTGAATGCGGCTGTTGACTTCCATGAAATAGTACTGGCCGTCTTTGAACAGGAATTCGATCGTTCCGGCGCCGGAATAGCCTATGCCCTTGAACAGCCTGACGGCGTCCTCGCCCATTTTCTTGCGGATTTCGGGCGTGACCAGGGGACTGGGGGCTTCTTCGACCAGCTTCTGATGGTTCTTCTGAACCGAGCAGTCTCGCTCGCCCAAATAGATCACATTGCCGTGCTTGTCGCCCATCATTTGAAGTTCGACATGGGCGGCATTTTCCAAGTACTTTTCAATAAACACGGTACCGTCGCCAAAGGACTTTTCCGCTTCATTGGCCGCAATCTTGATGTTGTCAGCCAACTCCTCAATTTTGCGGACGATGCGCATGCCTTTGCCGCCACCACCAGCCGAAGCCTTGATGATAACAGGAAGACCGATCTTCTTCACCTTCTCAACGGTCTGGTCAATGTTGGTGATGGCCCCTTCGATACCGGGAGTGCAAGGAACACCGTACTTGGTGGCATTTTCTTTGGAGCGGATCTTGTCCCCGAGCATGTCGATGGCTTCGGGATCCGGTCCGACCCAGATCAGGCCTGCTTCCTGCACCTTCCGGGCAAATTCGGCCTTCTCGGAAAGAAAACCAACCCCGGGATGGATAGCGTCGGCACGGCTGTGGAGCGCCGCCGAAACGATGTTGCTGATGTTCAGGTAGCTGTCTTTCGAAGGAGGGGGGCCGATGCAGATGGCCTGATCAGCCATCTTGACATGAAGGGCCTTGCGGTCTGCCTCAGAGTAGACCGCGATGGTCCGGATACCCAGTTCCTTGCAGGCGCGGATAATCCGAACGGCGATCTCCCCTCGGTTGGCGATCAGGAGGGATCGGATCATTTGCGGCGCACCTCGAAGAGCGGCGTACCGTACTCGACGAAGTGCTGACTGTCGACCAGGACCCGGATGATTTCGCAGTCAAACTCGGCCTGCATTTCATTCATGACCTTCATGGCCTCGATGATACAGATGGTGTCGCCCTTTTTCACCGACTTGCCTTCTTCGACAAAGGGAGGGGCATCGGGTGCCGGTGACCGATAAACGGTGCCGACAATGGGGCTGTTGATGGTTTCGCCCAGAATAGGGGCAGGTACGGCAGCGGGAACTGGAGCTCCGGCGGCAGGTGCCACTGCGGCCGCTACAGGGTGCGGAGCATGGGCTGCAGGGGCCGCGTAGGTGACGTCGGCATGGCGTTTCAGGTGAAATTCAACGGAACCTTCGCGGTATTTAAACTCGGCCAGCGCGGTCTGGTTGAATTTCTCGATGACCGCCAGGATGTCTTTCGTGTCCATTTCAACTCCTCAGAAACAATTCTCGGGGACCGTAACACAGACGAAAAAGGGCTGTCAATGCGCCTATCCCGACCCGCCTCCAGCATAACCCCCCATCAAAATCTGTCAAGTCACGCCCCGATAGGTGAATAGCCAGCTATAAATGTTCAGCTTTATGGAAATCAGATTGCAGGAAATGACAACTGCTTCTATAGTGGTTTGTATGAAATCGATCGAGCAGCTGCTTCCCCACCGCAAGCCTTTTCTCTTTGTCGACCGGTTGGAGAACGTCACCCAAGAGGGGCTGACGGGCTTCCGAACCTTTACTGATGCCGAATTCTTCTTTCCAGGCCACTTTCCGGGATATCCCGTTGTCCCGGGGGTCATTCTGGTGGAAACCATGGCCCAGACCGGTGGTGCCGGGGTCAGGGAACTGGGGGTACTGGGCGACGATGCCCTGTTCTTCCTGGCCACGGTTGAAAAAGCGAAATTCCGCCGCCAGGTTCGTCCCGGTGAAACGGTAAGGTTTGAAATCGTCAACTTGAGAATCAGTTCCCGAATGCTTCGCCAAAGCGGTAAAGCCTATGTGGGAGAAGAACTTGCCTGTGAAGCCGAGTGGATGTGCGTTGTCGGCTCAACCCCCAAAACCTGAGGTAACTATGAATCCAGAAACCATTCCCCAGCGTGTTCGATACATTGCAGAAGCCTATGCCCAAGCCCCGGCGCAGATGTCGCGTCCCACTGGCAAGGTTGAAACCAAAGACAATAGTTTCCGTAACACCATGTATAAGGACTATTGGGAAGAAGTCGGCCGATTTGGTGCGGGCCTGTTCTCGCTCGGGTTGGAACGGGGTGCCCATGTAGGGATTATCGCCGACAACCGCCGCGAGTGGCTGGTGGTCGACATGGCGATTTTGGGGTTGGGTGCCGCTGACGTTCCAAGAGGGACTGACTCCACCAAGGACGAGATCGCCTACATCCTTCAACACTCCGACTGTGTGGCTGTGATTGCCGAGAACAAGGCGGAGATGGAGAAGATTCTGACCAGCCTGCCCGAAAAGTCGGCTTTGAAGTTTCTGGTCGTCCTCGACGACTCCCTTCCTGCCCACCGCAAGGCACCCTCATCCCTTCAGCTGCTCAATTATTCCGAGGTGCTCGCGCGGGGTGCCGCCGAACTGAAGAAAGACCCCAAAGTCTTTGAGAGCCGGGTCGATCAGGGCAAGGCCGACGATTTGGCTACTATTATTTACACCTCGGGAACAACGGGCGAGCCCAAGGGTGTCATGCTCACCCACCGTTCGTTTACCTTCCAGGTCGACCGCATCTATCCTGTGTTGGGCATTAAGAACCGCGACGTGTTTCTCTCGGTTCTTCCTGTGTGGCACAGTTACGAGCGGGCCATCGAGTATGTGGTTCTTTGCTGTGGTGCCACCATCACCTATTCCAAGCCCATAGGCAAAATCATGCTCGAAGATCTGGCGGCCGCGCGGCCCCATTGGTTCCCCTCGGTTCCCCGCATCTGGGAAAGCGTCCGCTCGTCCATCTACCGGAATGTGAAAGCCAAGAGCCCTGTCATCCAAGCTCTCTTCACCTTCTTTGTCGCCGTAGGAAGCCTGCACGCCGACCTATTGGACAAGTTCCTGGGACGCTGGCCCCGCTTCAAGCACCACTGGAACCTGCCAACCCAGATCTGGACAATCCTGCCTCTGCTTCTCCTTTGGCCTCTCAAAGCGCTGGGCGGGATCATTTTGTTCCGCAAGCTGCGCGCCCTTCTCGGTGACCGGTTTGTCGCCGGGGTTTCTGGTGGCGGCGCGTTGCCGGGCCACGTGGACAAATTCTTCCGGGCCATCGGCATTCTGGTTCTCGAAGGCTACGGCTTGACCGAGTGTGGGCCGGTGCTGGGCGTCCGGATTCAGAAATCGCCGGTTCCCACCACCGTAGGCCCGCTGCTCAAAGATGTGGAATTCCGCGTTGTCGAAGAAGAAACGGGAAACCTGCTGGGTCACGGTCACAAGGGCGAGCTTTGGGTAAAAACACCGCAGGTGATGCTGGGCTACTATAAACGCCCCGATTTGACGGCCAAGGTGCTCAAGGAAGGCTGGCTGAATACGGGAGACCTCGTCAGAGCCACCGTCCGCAAGGAAATCCAGATCGTCGGCCGGTCCAAGGATACGATCGTTCTGCGCGGCGGAGAGAATATCGAGCCCGAGCCCATTGAGCAGCGGCTGCTGCAGTCTGAATTCATCGACCAGATTATGGTGGTGGGCCAGGACCAAAAGTACCTTGCGGCGCTCATCGTCCCCAACTACGAACTGCTGGAGAAAATCGCCAAAGACCGCCGCATCACCTACCTCGACAAAGAAGAGCTGTTGGACAATTCGCAGATCATGGAATACGTCCACGAGGTGGTTCAGCACCTGGTCAATCCGCGGACGGGTTTCAAAAGTTTTGAGAGGATCTTCAAGTTCCGGCTGCTGGCCAAGCCGTTTCAGGTAGGCGTCGAGATGACCCAGAAACTCAGCCTGCGCCGCAATGTCGTAGCGCAGATGTACGCCAAGCAGATCGGGGAGCTGTTCAACCAGAAAGAAGGAGATTGAGCCGGCTCAGATATCCTTCCCGACTGATGTTTCTTGCTCCCCGTGCCGTGGCCTGGGAGCCGTTGCCCGTGGCCGAGCCCGGTGCGGCCGAAGTGGAGCTGACCACCGTGGTGACAGCCATTTCGGCAGGTACCGAATCGCTGCTGTGGAACGGTACCTGGCCTGCAGGAGTTTCTCTCGATTCCAGCTTGGGAGCGTACCAGCACCCAGTCACATATCCGGTGCACTATGGCTATGCCTCGGTGGGGGAAATCACCCGCGTCGGCCCCGGTGTGTCTGCGGCCTTGGTTGGGAGGCTTGCCTTTTCCTTTACCGGGCACAGCACCCGGACCATCAGCCCGCTCGACTCGGTGATCCTTTTACCCCCGGGTATGCAGGCCGAAGACGGCGTTTTTCTGGCTTCCATGGAAACAGCGCTGACCCTGGTTCAAGACGCCGCCCCGGTGTTGGGAGAATCCGTAGGCCTCTGGGGGTTGGGAACGATTGGACTTCTGGCGGCAAAGCTGCTGTCGCCGTCCTTTGAAACGGTGGCCTGGGATCCGGCAGCGTTCCGTCGGGCACGGGCCGGGGAATGGGGGGTTACGACGCGTCAACCCGAAACGCAAAGCTGCGATGTGGCGCTGGAACTCAGCGGCAACCCGGCGGCGCTGGCCGACGCGCTGCAGGCGACCCGCTTTTCCGGCAAGGTCATTCTGGGTTCCTGGTACGGCTCGAAACCAGGCGCTTTGATGCTGGGCTACGAATTCCACCGTTCGCGCATTCAAATTCATTCGAGCCAGGTCAGCACCGTCAACCCTGTGCTCTCGGGCCGGTGGAGCAAGGAGCGTCGGCTGGCAAAAGCCCTCGAACTGCTGGGCCGTCTCCGCCCGTCAACCCTGGTCACCCACCGGTTCGTTCCCGAACAGGCCCAACAAGCCTTCCAGCAGGCCTGCGAAAGCCCTGAAACGGGTCTGCAAGTTTTGTTCACCTACGCCTAAGGGGGGCCGCCAAAGCTTCCAGAGACGCCTTGAGCTGGTGAAAAGACTCCAGAGGCGTTCCGATAGCCACATCGATCCGATGGTATCGGGGTTTGCCCAGCAAAACCTGGGAGAACAACTGGAGCACGGCTCCGGCCCAGTCCCGCTCCAGGGGAAGGCGGCGCAGGCGGGCCGCCCAGGGGTCCACAAAGGCCGGAGCCCGGACGCCTGCCACCAGGCAAGGTTGAATGGACAGGCCGGGCACCCGCTGAGCCAGCCACCGGGTGCTGTCCGACCACAGATTCCAGGTCTTCGAAGGGTCGTTCCAGGCAGGGTCGGGTTCGATCCTTCCTGCGGGAAAGGTCAGCAAAGCACCGCCGTTCTTCAAGTGTTCCTCGATATGTCGCAACGCCGACCACGCGCCTTTTTCAGGAACCAGAATCAACGATTGCGAAAGGTGGGGCAGGCAACTCAGAACCTCCCTCTCTCTCGCTAATATTTTCAAGTCAGGCAAGGCCAGACGATTGACCAAGGCGAGAACATCGCCCAAGCCGGGGTGATTGGCGATAAAAAGCCGAGGTCCGCTGGTCAGCGGCTCAGCCCCTTGAAAGCAAACCCGGGTTCCCAGACGGCCTAGCAGCCAGCGCCCGGCCGCAGCGGACCCCGATAGGCCCCAGATTTGGTCAAAGCCATCGAGCACCTTTGCAAAAGAAAGCGACGGAGCGTCAAAGAGGCGCCGCAAAGAGGGGATACTCTCGGCAAGGCTCACCAGACCCGCTGCGCGCAGCAGGTCATCGGTATTGAGATCACGAAGTGCTCTCAAGCGCTCCGATCGGCTGGATTCTCGGTCAAACATTGTGTAATGTTACCCATGTCTGGAGGCTTCGTGTACCATCTTTGTCTGATTCGCCCCTTTCGGGCCCAACATTTTCTGGTCGGTGGTGATTGGGGAGCAGAAAACCTGCTCCACTGGCATGATTTTCGTGCCGAATGGACCCTGGGAGGTACTGAGCTCAACGAGCACGGCTACCTGCTCGATCTGTTGGCCGTCGAGGTCCTCTTGGACCGTGTTCTCGAAGAAGTTTCGGAAAAAGTCCTGAACGAACTCAAGCCGTTCCACGGCCTCAATCCCTCGGTGGAGCGGCTGGCAAGGCACCTTTCTGACCGGTTGCTGGACCAGGCCGGACAGTTTGATCCGAAGGGCCGGCTGAGCCATTCCCGCCTGGTGGTGTTCGAGAACGAAACCGCGTGGGCTTCGTGGTCCCAGGATCTGCCGCCCCTCGGAGAACAGCATTGAAACTTGCCCTGGTGATTCCAGGGCCTCTGGACCGGCGCTCCGGCGGCTATTCCTACGACACCGACCTGGTGGATTTTTTACGCCTGAAAGGTCACGAAGTCGAGGTCCGCAGCCTTCCTGAGTCCCCGTTGTTCGGCGCAAAAGCCGACCTCGTGCTGTTTGACGCCTTGGTCCATCCCTTGGTGATGACTGAGCTGGAGCAGGAACGTGCCACCCACCCTGAACCTTGGGTGGCGCTGGTTCACCATTTGGCCTGGCTGGAGCCCGCACCGCCCAACCCCCTCGCCGACAGCCAAAAGCAGCTGGAACGGCGGTTCCTGGCGCTGATGGACGCACAAATCTTCAACAGCGACCAGACCAGGCAGACTGTCAGGGACCTTTGCGGTGTCGACAAAATCAAGCCCTCGGTGGTCTGCCGTCCGCCTGCCTCCGGAGCAGCTCCGCAGCCCTTCAGAGAGTTTTCGGGTCGGCTTCTTTTTTTGGCCAACCTCATCCCCCGTAAAAACCTTCATGGTCTGATCACGGCTCTGGGCCTTTTGACCCGCCGCCGACCCGAACTGCGCTGGCATCTGACTGTGGCAGGCAGTCCGCTGTCCGACCCCTCGTATGCCGCTGAGTGCCGAAGCCTGGCGGGTTCGCTGTTGCTGGATACCCATATAGATTGGGTGGGCCGTCTGCCAGACGACGAACTGCAACAATGCTGGCAC
>JAIFLN010000076.1 GCA_020049045.1 Spirochaetota bacterium
GAGATGGTCTTTGACTCCGTGCTGAATATCTGCACCAGCGTCCTGGTTCCCGCCTCGCTGAGCCCTGAAGTGGAAAACCGTGCCCGCGAGGTTGCCATAGCCGTCGTCGAGGCTCTGGACGGGGTTGGGGTGTTCGGTGTGGAGCTGTTCCTGACCCGGGATGGCACCGTCCTGGTCAATGAAACCGCACCCCGGCCGCACAACTCGGGCCACTACACCATGGAAGCCTGCCGCACCTGCCAGTTTGAGAACCACCTGCGGGCGGTTGCCGGCCTGCCCCTGGGCGAGCCTGGATTCCACAGTCCTGCCGTCATGGTCAATCTTCTGGGTCAGGGAACCGGCCCTGCGGGCTTTCAGGGGCTCGATGATGCACTGGGTGTTCCTGGGTTTTCGCTCCACCTGTACGGAAAAGACGAATGCCGGCCCGGCCGCAAGATGGGGCATTTCACCGTCACGGCACCCTCGCCCCTGACGGCCCTGGACCGGGCCCGCAAAATCGAGCAGTATCTTCGTATCACCGGAGGGGCTTATGCCTGATGTGGGAATCGTTATGGGAAGCGACTCGGACCTGCCCGTGATGGCCGAAGCGTCCGCCATTCTCCAAGCCCTGGGTGTCAGTGCCGAAACAACCATTGTCTCGGCCCACCGAACCCCCCACCGGCTGACCGAGTATGCCGCCAACGCCCGCCGCCGCGGCCTCAAAGTCCTAGTGGCCGGAGCAGGCGGAGCGGCTCATCTGCCCGGAATGCTGGCCAGCCACACCGTGCTTCCCGTTGTCGGGGTTCCCATTCAGACCAAGGCCTTTCAAGGGCTCGACAGTCTGCTCAGCATTGTTCAGATGCCCGCCGGAATACCCGTGGCCACCGTGGCCGTCAACGGTGCCAAAAATGCCGGTCTTCTGGCGGCCCGGATTCTGGCAGCCTCCGACGCCAGCCTCGCTGACCGTCTGGAAGCGTACGCCCGGAATCTGGAAGCCGAGGTTCTCGAAAAAGCGGCCCGGCTGGAATCCTTAGGACCCGAAGCGTACTTACAAGCCCTCTCCAAGGCAGTGCTCTAAATGGCCAAGAAATCCGTCCTGATCATCGATGAATCGCCCCAGTTCCGCGACTATGTCGCCACCAAACTCGAAGCCTTCGATCTGGTGGTGATGAAGGCGACCAACGGGGTCGACGGGGCCGGAAAACTGATGAATCACCGGCCCGATCTCATCATTGCCGACTACTTTCTGACTCAGCGCACCCTGGTTTCCATCCTCAAGGCCAAGAACAACGATGTGACCGTTGCCGACATTCCCGTCATTGTGTGCACCAGCCGTATCAACCGCGACAAGCTGGTGGAACTGACGCAGCTGGGAGTCCGCAAGGTTTTTATGAAGCCGCTGAAAATTGACCAGCTCTGGCAGGCCGCCGGTGACATCCTCGGGGTCAAAATCAACCTCGACGAGTCTCCCTGCATCCTCGATGCCCACGTCAATGAAAACGTCGTCTTTGTCGAAGTGGCGCTGGGTCTCAACTTTGAAAAAATCAGCCTTCTGGAATTCAAGCTTCACGAGCTGATGAGCCTGCACTCCCTCGAACTTCCCAAGTTTCTCGTCATGCTCTCGAGTCTCGACCTCAAGGATCAGGACCTTCCCAAAATCCGGCGGCTGTTTGAAATTCTGCTTGGTCTGACCCGGGGCCGCGTAAAATGGGTGAAGGTTCTGACCCAGTCCAAGGCCGTAGAGACAGCCCTGCGCGGGTTATGGGAATTCAGCGAAATCAGCATTACCGACAGTCTGGAAAAGGCCATGGACGAGCTTCTGGACAAGGGCAAAATCGAGTCGTTTCTGCAAGATTCCAAGCCGGTCGAGTCCTCGTCGCTCGAAATGCGTCTCGACAGCGACAAATCGCTCACCGACCTTTCCAACCGGATGCGCTCTGAGGGAGGCGACCTCAGGATCGCCATTGTCGACGACGACTTTATCGTCCAGGAAATTGTCAAGAACACCTTTGCCCCTTCGGGCTCCACCATTCTGACTTTTGACGACGGAGGGGAGTTCCTGGCCGACATTCCGCCCGACCTCGACCTGCTGTTTCTCGACCTGATGATGCCCAAGGTTGACGGGTTTGCCGTGATGGAAAAGCTCAAGGAAGCGGCCAGCCAGACTCCCATCATCGTCCTTTCGGCCATTTCCCGGCGTGACACCGTGCTTAAAGCCATGAGCTATGGAATTCGCAGTTACATCACCAAGCCGCTGAAACCCGACGATCTGCTGCGAAAGACTTTTGAGGTGGTAGGCTCTCACTTCTGATGGAGCGGCCTGTGTTTGCCGATGCCTTCGAACAGTCTTCGGTGGGAATGGCCTTTTTAAGCGCCGATGCCACCGTGGTGACCACCAATCCTGCCTTCGGGAACATGCTGCGCAAGCCGCCCGAAGCCGTGATCGGCCACCTGATCGAAGAACATCTGTACCCCGACGACGTACCCCGCTGGCGCTCGTTTTTTCAGAACTTCCGGTCTGGCACCACCTTGAACGACAGCTTCGAGTCGGCGTTTCTCACCGCCGACGGAAGCCAAACCTGGTGGAC
The DNA here is from genome assembly GCA_020049045.1 of Spirochaetota bacterium. Lineage (GTDB taxonomy): Bacteria > Spirochaetota > Spirochaetia > JABEVK01 > JABEVK01 > JAIFLN01. The sequence continues at coordinate 2,568 of JAIFLN010000076.1, forward strand.
GCTCCATCTTTCTCCCGTGGAGGAAGACGGCGAGGCCAGGTACTTTGCCGTGCTTCAAGACGTGACCACCCGGCATGCCGCCGAACAGGCCAACCGCGCCAAGAGCCAGTTTCTGGCCAATATGAGCCACGAAATCCGAACCCCGCTGTTTACCATCACCGGCATGACCGACCTGCTGCGTTTGGGCGACCTCAAGCGCGACCAGGCCCACCATGCCGGGCAGATCGCCTCAGCCGCCCAGCACCTGCTCGACCTGGTCAACGATGTCCTGGACTTCAGCAAAATCGAAGCTGGCCAGATGAGCCTCGAGTCGATTCCCCTCGACCTAGACGATGTCATGGGCCGCAGCCTGGAAGTTGTCAGTCTCACCGCCTACCGCAAGGGAATTGAGCTAGTCCTTGACCTTGACCCCTCGGTTCCCCGCCACTGGCTCGGCGATCCTTCCCGGTTGCGCCAGGTTCTGGTCAATCTGCTGGGGAACGCCGTGAAATTCACCCACAAGGGGCGGGTCACCCTGGCCGTGGGACCCAGCGATAAACCCGGGGCTCTGACCTTCCGCGTCCGTGATACCGGCATCGGCATCAGCGAGGCAGCCCGCAAGTCGCTATTTCAAGTGTTCACCCAAGCTGACAGTTCCACCACCCGCCAATACGGCGGTACCGGTTTGGGGCTGGCCATCAGTCAAAAGCTGGTAGGCCTGCTGGGCGGAAGGATTGACCTGAGTTCTACCCTGGGACAGGGCACCGAATTCTTCTTTTCGATCGAGCTTCCCCCGGATGGTCCGGCATCCCTAGCCGTCCTTCAACCCGGTGCGGGTCGGAACGTGCTGATTGTCGACGATGACCCCGGCGTCCGTGAGGTTCTTTGCCGCCGTCTAGCCGAAGCCGGCTTTGTGCTGACACAGGCAGCCGACCGGGCGCAAGCCCAGGAAATCCTGCAACACATCCGACCCGATGTCGTTCTGATCGACCAGGAACTCGGCCCGGAAGACGGCTGGCAGCTGGCCAGTGAAGTGCGAGCCGATGCCGGAACCGCCGATCTGCCCCTGGTCCTCATGAGCCTATTGCGCAAAACTCTCGAACCTTCCCCCCGGTATCCTGCCGACCTGTTCCGCTGCTTTATCGACAAACCCGTCAATACCCGCACCCTGATCGAAACCCTTGCCCGGGGTCTGGATGGTCAATGGAGTGACAACACTGTCGCCACCGCCTCCGGCGGACTGCTCGACAAAGCCCTGCAGGTCCGTTCCCCCGACCGACTGCGCATCCTCGTCGCTGAAGATCATGAAATCAACCGCGAACTGTTCCGGCTGCTTCTGACCAGCCTCGGACACCAGGTCGTCATGGTTGAGAACGGCAGGGAAGCCTGCGAAGCTGCCGCCGACGCCAAACCCCATCTGATTTTTATGGACCTGCAAATGCCGGAGATGAACGGCTACGAGGCGGCACAAGTCTTGCGGGAAAAAGGACTGACCTGCCCCATTGTCGCCGTTACCGCCAGCGCGCTCAAAGGCGAGCTGGAACGCTGCCAGGCCGTGGGTATGAACGGCATTCTCACCAAACCCTTCAACCTCGACACCCTCGAGTCCGTGGTCCGGTCCTATGTGAAAGCCGGTTCAAGACCCGTCGAGGCCCTGGTCGAGGCCGAACCCCTCCCCGAAGTAGAACCTGTGCCCGCGCCCGAACCAGCCGGCAAGGTCTTCTTCTTCGACGAGGCCCTTCAGGTCTTTTTGGGAAACCAGGAACTCCTGCTCAAGCTGATCGGAAAATTCCGCCAGCAGACCGGTCCCGCCATCGACCGCCTTGATCAGGCCCTCGCGGCCGCCGACCCCGAAGCCCTGCGCGCCGGGGCCCATGCGCTCAAGGGCAGTGCGGCCAACCTGACCGCGCGTCCCCTGGCCAAAGCCGCCGAAAGCCTGGAACACTCCGCCGTCGACAAAGACCTGACCCGGGCACCGGCACAAATTGCCGCCATCCGGAAGGCCTTTGCCGATTTTGAAGCGGCCGTCCTCAGCCTGGAAACACCAGCGGCCAGCCAAAATAGCCCACCACTGCCAACCCCAAAATAATCCGGTACACCCCGAACCCCACAAAACTGTTCTTCTGAACGAACTTCATAAACCCCACAATCACCGCCCACGCCACGAAGAAGCTCACAGCGAACCCCACCGCCAGCGAGCCCAGCTCGTTCCCCGTAAAACCGCCCTGATTCTCTTTGAGGAACTTGTACAGCGAGTACGTTGTTGCCGTCACCATCGTCGGCAGCGCCAAAAAGAACGTGAATTCCGTCGCAGCCACCCGGCCCACACCCAGCAGCAGCGCGCCGATGATCGTGATACCCGAACGGCTCGTCCCCGGCACCAGCGACAGCAGCTGAATCGTCCCGATCAGCAAGGCCAGCTTCCAGCCCAGATTCTCCACCTCGCTCACCTTCACCCGGGGGGCCAGCTTCTCCACAAACAGAAACACCACCCCGTAAAAGATCAGCGCACCGGCCACCACCCAAGGCGTCAGCAGGTACGTCTCCATGAAATCCGCAAAAAAGAACGCCCCGATGCCCGTGGGAACAAACGCAATCACCGCGTACATCCACAGCGTCCAGACCCGCTTGGCGCCGCCCAGCTCCAGCCGCTTGCCCCAAGGCACCAACCGCTTCCAGAACACCGCCGCCACCGCCAGAATCGCCCCCAGCTGAATCACAATGTCGAACATCGTCGTGAACGCCTGACGCTCGAACCGCACAAACTCATTGGCCAGAATCAGGTGCCCCGTCGAACTCACCGGCAAAAACTCGGTGACACCCTCGACCACCCCCAAAATCACAGCCGTTATATAGTCCTGCATAAACCTTCCTTCTTACTCCGCGCCCTCTGCGCCTCTGCGGTGAACTTCTCCGAAAGACACCACAGAGCCGCAGAGATCGCCGAGAAGCTGGAGTAGGGGCGGAATAGACTGAACAGCCCAAGCACCCCCGCAACATCTCCCCAGCCTTCCTTCTTACTCCGCGTCCTCCGCGCCTCTGCGGTTCACCCTCTTCCCAAAACCCTCTTGTCCTACCCCTTCAAGCAACGGTCGAATGCCACCCCCAGCTCGCCATAACTCCGCGTCACCGGAATTCTAGGAAACTGGCTGATAATGCTGTCCGGCGGGCAATAAAAGAACCCCTCGTCCGCCTCTTGAAGCATCCCCGTGTCGTTGTAACTGTCTCCAGCCGCAAACACCCTCAGACCCATCGAATGAAACCCCTGCACCGCAATCCGTTTGCCATCCTTCTGGCGCAACCGGTACCCCGTCACCTCGCCCTCGGCGTTGATCTCCAGCGTATTGCAAAAAATCGTCGGCATCCCCAACTTTTCCATCAACGGACCCGCAAACTGTGTGAACGTGTCACTCAGAATCACCACCTGCGTCCGAGCCCTCAACCCATCGAGAAACCCCTTCGCCCCCGCCATCGGCTCCATCTTGCGGATCACCGCCTGAATATCCTTCAACTTCAGCCCATGCTCCCTCAAAATCCCGATACGCCTCTTCATCAGCACATCGTAGTCCGGCACATCCCGTGTCGTCAGCCGCAACTCAGGAATCTTTGTGATCTCGGAAAACTCAATCCAGATCTCGGGCACCAACACACCTTCCAAATCCAACGTAATCACACTCAACATCACACAACTCCTCATCAAACATACATTTTTCTATCAAAAATCGGGGGTAGGGGGGAGCCCCCCCCTCGCTCCGGCTGGCCCTACGGACCGATCCTCCGCTACCCCCCCTCTGCGACCTCTGCGCCTCTGCGGTGACTCATCCTGGAAAAACTGCAGAGCCGCTGAGATCACAGAGATTCAATAAAAGGCAAGAACCAATAGCTCTCCAACCCCATACTCAACTCCGCGACCTCTGCGTCTCTGCGGTGAACCACTCCAACCCTCTGCGCCCTCCGCGCCTCCGCGGTGAACCTTTTCTCATCATCCAACCAAACTCTTGAAGCAACTCCCGCAATTTCCCCGTTACCCCACCACAAGGAGTCACCATGCTAATCCCCGAAAACACCCTCACACAAGAAATCATCGGCGCCGCGCTGGAAGTTCATCGAGCTCTCGGACCCGGCCTGCTCGAATCTGCCTATCAACGCTGCTTAGAAATTGAGTTCACGCGAAGCGGTCTTCTCTTTGAACGCCAGAAAACCCTCGGCCTGGAATATCGCGGCCAATTCATTCCAGAGGTCTACCGCCTCGACTTTGTCGTACAAGGCCTGGTCGTCGTTGAAGTCAAAGCCGTCCAACGCTGGGACCCCATCTTCGACGCACAACTCCTCACCTACCTAAAACTCACCGATCTGCACGTAGGCCTCTTCATCAATTTTCACGCACCAATGCTCAAAGACGGAATCCGGCGAATGGTCCTAAACCTCCCCACCGACCCCGTCCCCAGCTCTGCGCCCTCCGCGCCTCTGCGGTGACCCCCCCCAACCCTCTGCGCCCTCCGCGCCTCCGCGGTGAACCCTCTTCCTTACGATTTACCGCACCATCTCCCCATCCTCCATCAACACCAACCGCGACCCGTCCTCCATCTCCAGCTCGATGGTAGGCTCTTTCACAAGTCCGTCCAGATGAATCAGCGCTGGTCCATCCTGGTCGTAGTTGGAGCCGACCGCAAAATGACAGGTCCTGGCCGCTTTCTCATCCACAATCATATTGCCCGTAATTCCTGCCAGGGGATTCACACCGATTCCCAACTCACCCAGACTCCGGGCGTTCTTACGGTAGATCGCTCCTTTCCCTGTTCCCAGTTTTCCTTCCGCTTCCATTTTGAGGGCGTTCTCTTCGCCTAAACGAATGGTTTCCGCCAAGGCCTCGGCTTCTTCACCACCGGCAATCTGAGTGATGAATCCCTCTTCGTACTCCACGGTAATCGGCTTGGAAAGAAAAATGGTGCCGTCCTTGGTGCTCATGGAACCATCAAAGACAATCCGGCCCTCGGCCGAGCCCACCACCGGCGAAATGTAGGCTTCTCCCGCCGGCAAATTTCCCCCCGACCCCGCACGGCTATAGTCGCCATCGTCGATAAAGGCCTTTCTACCCTTGGTGCTGAACGTCACCTCTGTGCCACCCGGAGAAGTTACCCGCACCGCCACCGCTTTCGAAAGCCGCTCGGCCAACCAGGCACAGTCGGCCTTGAGCTTTTCAAAATCCGCTGGAACCGCCGCCTGATACAGCTCCTTGGTGATTCCCGGCGACCAAAACCCCCGGGTACACTTCTTTCCGTGAATCAAAAAGCCGCTGATGCTGTCGTACTTGGTTCCATCGGTGGCAACGTAGGGATTGGCAACCCCCCGCACATCCTTGCCGATTTTGTTTGCTGACATAGAAATGTAGATATCCGGCTCGGACAAAAGGGCTCCACGCACAGCTTCATCCATCGGGTCCAGCTGGCTTTTGGTCTCCTGCCAGATCAAGTTGGGAACACCGCCGACCTTTCGTACCCAGTGGTACAGGTACTGACTGATCTCGGTGACCTCCGGTTCCGGATTGGTGATAATGAGCACCCGTTCGCCCGGCTTCACGCACAAGGAACGAGTCACGGTGATTTCGGCGGCCTTTGACAAGGCGGCATCGGAGAGGGTAGGGGGGAACTGCATTTCTTCACCCTATCTCAGGGGTTTAGGTTTGACAACCGCTGTCGCAAAACCCTATCGTGGAGGGGATGAAGACCAACCTCGTCCGACTGCTCTCTCGTCTGCTCGGCGTTGCCATGGTTCTGATGGCCTTCGGTTCTTTGTTGACTCCGGCAGGTTGGACCGCCGAAGTTGCCATTCCCCGCATTCTTTTTGCCCTTTTGTCCATCACGGTGGCAGCTTTTCTGCTGGCCTATCCCGAACGGGTGCCCCTGCGTTCTTACAGCTTCAATCATGGTACCGAGCTGGTCTGGTGGATAGGACGTGACAACCGCATTCTCGACGTCAATGACCGCTTGGTCGATGTTTTGGGATTTACCCGGGCTGAGCTGGTCGGGCAGGAGGTTCAGAAAATTGACCTCGGCTGGGTGGTTCAGGCCGCTACCGAACTGTGGTCAAGCACGGCTGGCGGCGAAGTCTACAGCCAAGAAACTCTTCTCATCCGAAAAGACAGTTCTCCGCTTCCCTGCAGCCTTGTCATCAAGCATTACCGTGACTCAGGCGACGAATTCCTCTGCGCCTTTGCCCAGGACATCAGTGTACAAAAGCGGGTCTCAGGGGAGCTTAAAGAAGCCCAGGCTCTCTTTGAAGCCTTTCTCTCCGGCCTGCCCGTCGGAGCCTTTGTCCGTGATCAAGAAGGCCGGTTCCTCTACCTCAACCACCAGTTCGGGCAATGGAACCCGGAAATCGCTGTGGGAAATTCCTTGACAGACGCCTATGGCCCAACCATGGCTCAGCTGATGTTCCGGGAAGACCGCCAGGTTCTGGACGAGGGCCCTCAAGTGTTTCACCAGGAACGTTCCAGTTTGGAAGAAGCGCGGACCTTTGAAATTCACAAGTTTCCCCTGCGTATTCCAGGCCGGGCCGGGCTGATCGGCGGCATAGTCACCGACACCTCCAGCCGTCGCCGTACCGAAGTCAAAATGCAGGAGAGCAAGGCCTTTCTCGAAGCCACCATCAACCAGTCGCCGGTGGGCATCATCATCCTCGACGCCAACACCACCAACATTGTTATCTGCAATGTCGGCGCCAAGCTTCTTCTGGGCATCGACCCTGACCTCGACATGACGGGCAAGACTGTCAGCTACGACGGCCTGATCTGGGAAGTTCTCAACCCCGATGGAACCCCGCCTCCCATCGAACAGAACCCCCTCTACAAAGCCTTCTTCCACCAGTCCTCTTCCAATGACAAAATGATTTTGCGACGCCCCGACGGCTTGGAACGCTTTGTGCTGATCAACAGCGGCCCCATATACGATTCCCGCGGCCGGTTTATGGCCGCCATTGTCGCCTTTCTCGACATTACCGAGCTTCGCGACACCCAGGACCAGTTGGAAGAGCTCAACCATACCCTCGAATTTCTGGTCAGCGCCCGCACCCAGGAACTCAGTCAGTCCAACGAGGCGCTCAAGGTCACCATCGACAATCTCCGCATGACTCAGGACCAACTGATCGAAAGCGAAAAGATGGCTTCGTTGGGCGGGTTGGTCGCCGGTGTTGCCCATGAAATCAACACCCCGGTCGGTGTCGGTGTCACTGCGGCCTCGTTTCTGAAAGAAAAGACCGACACCCTTTCGCACCTGTATTCCACCCAGGCCATGCGAAAATCCGACCTCGAGACCTACCTCGACCAGGCCCGCCAATCGTCCTCCATTCTTTTGAGCAATCTGGAACGCGCCTCCAACCTGATCAAGAGCTTCAAAATGATTTCTGTCGACCAGAGCACCGACCTCATGCGCCGCTTCGGGCTGCGCCGTTATCTGGAAGAACTGTTCGTCTCGCTCCATTCCCCCGACAAGCGCATCAAAGTCGAGGTCCTATTGGAGGGCGATCCCGAGCTGGAAATCCGCTCGTACCCGGGCACCTTCAGCCAGGTCGTCACCAATCTGTATATGAATTCCTGCTATCACGGCTTTGAGGGACGCACGGAGGGAAAGATTCACCTTGCCTTCCGTATCGAGGGCGACCGCTTGATCCTTCAATACCGCGACAACGGTAAAGGTATGGACGAAACAATACTGCGGCGCATTTACGAACCCTTTTTCACCACCCGCCGCGATGTGGGCGGCACCGGTCTGGGTATGAACATCGTGTTCAACCTTGTGACACAGAAACTCGGCGGCACCCTCAAAACCAGCTCGGCTCCTGGGCAGGGCGCTGAGTTCCTGTTCGACCTGCCCCTGGAACCTCCGGAAGGGTTGTAATGCCCTCGCTGCGTTCCATCCCCCTCGGGCTTTACCTGCACCTGCCCTTTTGTGCCTACCGTTGCCACTATTGCAGCTATTCCTTCGAGACCGATTGGTCCCCCGCCTTGATGACGCGTACCCTTAATGCCGTCGTGGCCGAAGCGGAAGCTCTGCGTGCCAGCGGAGAGGCCGACGGTCTTTCCTGGCAGGTTTGCACCTTATATATAGGAGGAGGAACGCCCAGTGTGGTTCCCCCCAGACTTTTGGCATCGTTTTTACACCGGCTCGAGCGGGCCCTGGGTTTCCAAACCGCCAACCTGCCCGAGGCTACCCTTGAGGCCAACCCCGAAAATGTGACCGCAGAAGCCGTCAAGGCCTGGGCGGCTGCGGGGTTGAACCGACTCAGCCTGGGGGTGCAGACCTTCGACACGCAGCGGTTGGCTCTGCTGGGGCGACAGTGCGACGGCCCCACGAACCATCAGGCTCTGACGTTGATCCGCGACCTGTGGAAGGGGAGGTGGAACGCCGATCTCTTGACAGGACTACCCGGGCCTCCAGGCGGCACTCCGCAGCGCTGGATCGATCTTCGCGACGACCTCAAAGCACTTTTGGACTATGAGCCTGGCCATATCAGCCTGTACAGCCTAACCTTGGAAGACGGTACCGAGCTGACGCAGCTCACCGAACCGGTTGCCGATCAATTGTGGCTGCGGGCCCGCCAGACCCTGATCGATGCCGGGTATGAGTGGTACGAAATCAGCAACTTTGCCCGCCCTGGACACCGGTCTGTCCACAACCAGGGGTATGGACGGCTGGACCCCTGGGCCGGCCTGGGCCCAGGGGCGGAAGGAACCCTGCCCAGGCGTAATGCCCAGGGGCATTTGCGGCCCTGGCGGACCCGCAATCCACGCCTTTTTCCCTGGCTGAACGGGCAGAGGCAGGGGGAATGGGTGAGTGCACCCGAGTTTGCCCTTGAGCACTACCTGACTGGCTGGCGTACTTCTGACGGGGTGGTTCCAGGCCGCCTGGCCCTGCTTTTCGGAAAAACCCTTAAAAAAGAATGCGATTTTCTGGATTCAGGGTCCCGCTTGGCTTTGAATCGTTTTTTAACACAACTCGAAGGCCTGGAAGGGGCGGAATTTCAACGGGATTGGCCTGTGGAAAGGGAATAGGAGTCTATCCAAGTCTTGTATTGTCTGCCCCGTACCCTAAAATGGTAGGCCAATGGCATAGCAACTTCTTGAGGCTCTCAGCTTCTTCTTGGTCTTTGTAAATCTATGCAAAAGAATCACTTAGTTTGTTGCCTTTCACGATTCTCCGTGTTTTTTCTGCTCTCCGTTCAATTATTTCCTAAAATCCCCTTGTCAAAGTGCCATTACCATGTTCAAATACTTCCAGGAACCCGTAAGGGCGCCGTCCCCTCGTGGAGGGGAATAAAATAGGATGTTAACAGCATCATGTTTGTTCACTTAAGGAGTTCTGAATGAAGAAAGTCGCTCTTTCTTTGATGGCTCTCTTGGCTCTCGGCACTTTTGCGTTTGCCCAAGATGCAGCTAAGCTCGCCAACACGATCACGGCTAGCGCCGAAGTATCGTGGGCCTATGATGTCGAAACCGGTTCCAATGGTTTCGCCAATTCCAGCGATTTCGTGCTGGTTGTTCCCCTCGCTGCCGCCGGTTCCGTCACCAAGGCTGGTGAAGAAACCTACGGTAAAATCACCGTCACCGATATTAAGCTCGATGTCCAGAACGACAATGGCACCGCCACCCTTGAAACCGACTACAGTGTATCGGCCGAAATCGTGTCCGGTCCTTTCACCATTGGTCTGGGAGAGCCTGGCTACGACTACAACAACGCTGCCATGATGGGTCCCCTCTCCATCGACGCT
>JAIFLN010000121.1 GCA_020049045.1 Spirochaetota bacterium
GACCCATCCTTATGGTCTGGTTTATCGTCCTGGCGGTCCTTGGCACCTTGTCGATTATCCAGACTCCCCTCATTCTTCAAGCGCTCAACCCCTGGAATGCGGTGAGTTTCGTGATGCAGAACTGGGCCGTCGCCCTGGTGATTTTGGGCTCGGTGTTCTTGGCCATGACAGGAGCCGAAGTCCTCTACGCCGATATGGGTCACTTTGGAAAAGCAGCCATCCGTAAAGCCTGGTTTTTTCTTGTCTACCCCGCCCTGGTCCTAAACTATCTTGGTCAGGGGGCGTATCTCATCACCTCAGCCGGAAGAACCGACAATCTGTTTTTTCAAATTGCACCCGATTGGTTTCAATATCCGCTGGTTATTCTGGCGACCATGGCATCAATCATTGCCAGCCAGGCCGTTATCACCGGGGCTTTCAGTCTGGCCCGGCAGAGCATTCAACTGGGTTTCTGGCCCCGTATGCAGGTACACCATACCAGCGACCACACCATCGGCCAGGTTTATGTACCCTTCATCAACTGGGTTCTGATGTTCGGTACCGTGGCCTTGGTGTTGGGCTTCCGCCATTCGGGCAACTTGACCAATGCCTACGGTATTGCGGTTTCTGCTGACATGCTGATTACCAGCCTGTTGATGTTGTACCTGGGGCGGAAACGATGGAAAGCCCCCTGGGCCGTTCTGATTCCGCTGGGCCTTATCTTTTTGGCCATCGACGTGACCTTCTTTACTGCCAATGCCGGAAAAGTCTTTCAAGGCGGGTGGATTGTTGTTGTCAGCGCCATCCTCATTTTCATTTTGATGAAGACTTGGCAGGATGGCAGGGCTGTTTTGCGCAAGGCTGTCGAAGCATCGATTCTATCGCTTGAGGATTTTACCAAGGGTCTCGGGCCTAATCCCCCTCACCGAATCAAGCGCACAGCGGTTTTCCTGGCCGGTAACCCTCACGGTGTGCCCACGGCCCTGCTTCACAACCTGAAGCATAACCGGGTGCTCCACGAGTTGACCATGATTGTCTCGGTTCAGACCCTGGAGCAGCCCCGAGTCTCTGAAGACCAAAGGGCCCAGGTCAAAGACTGGGGTCAGGGGATCTGGACGGTCATTCTCAATTTCGGGTTCAGCGAACTGCCTGATGTTCCTAAAACCCTCACCGCGCTGGAAATTCCCGGGCTGAATTTCAACCCGCATCAGACCACGTATTTCCTCGGCCGCGAGTCGCTGGTGATCTCCCATCGCAACAAATCCATGAGTCTGTGGCGAAAAAAGTTGTTCGGATTCATGTCGCACAATGCCCTGGCCGCCACCAGTTTCTTCCGGCTTCCAGTCAACCAAGTGGTCGAAATCAGCGCTCAAACCGAGTTATAACTCTTCTTCTGTCCTTTTTTTGCTGTATATTAGACGCATGAAGTCCCCTAAATTTGTCGCAGCCCTCGTGTTTTTGCTTGTTTCGTCGTTTCCTGTGTCGGCTCAAATGATCATTTCGCCCTTGTCCTCTCCAGTGTTAGCCGGTGGAGGGGGGGGCACGGCAAGCCAGGAATCACCGTTTGCAGACAGACTGAACCCGGCAGCGGCGGCAGGAAAACAGCGGGTAACCCTCGATTCAGCCTACTTCGGACTAATTGGAACGGGGTACGGCAATGCTTTTAACCTAGGGTTGACCGTTCCCGAACGCTGGGGCGTTATCAGCGGCGGCGTCAGCTATTGGGGTGCCGACTTCGCCAACTTTCAATTGGGACACCAAGGCCAACTCACCCTTGCCCTTGCCAAAGACCTCTTTGAGGACCTGTATATCGGTGCCAATGTGAACACAGCCTTTGGTTCCGGCGGTTGGGGACTGGCCGGTACAGCGGGGTTTCTCCACTTTCTAGGAGACCTGGGTTGGATGAAGGACTTCCGATGGGGCGGAGCCATGCGCGATATGGGTACGGCTTATGTCACTAAAAGCGGCTTCGCGGTCCCTCCCATCTTTACCCCATCCATCGGGGCTGAATTTGACGCGTTACAGGCCGAACAGGTCCGCATCACCCTTCGCCCCGATCTCTCCTTCCCTTCTTTTCAAGACATCAACTTCAACCTCGGTACCTCGATGGTTTTTACAGACCTCGTTACCGTAAACTTCGCTCTCCGCTTTGACCTGAGGGACACTCTGGCCGGTACTGCCGCCATGCCCTTCAGCTTTGGTGTCGGCTTCCATTTCTATACCGATCTGCAACCTGAGAATGACGTTTTAGGCCTCAAGGAAAAAGGCTGGAACCGCAATGAAGTCAGGGTCACAACGGCAGCCCTGCCTCTCACCGGCGGCGTCTGGGCCTTGGGAGCGGGAGCGAACATTCCGTTGGGAGCCAAGGATACAACGCCTCCGAAAATCAACACCGACAATCAAGTCACCTTTATCAGCCCCAACAGCGATGGTTCCCAAGACACGCTGGTTTTACCGGTCACAATGACCGATGAACGGTTTATCACGGCTTACACCCTGCAGATCGTCGACAAAAACAAGGCCACCGTTCGGACTCTCCAAAGCCGCATCACATTGCCTCAAGCCGAAGGTTGGGACCAGATCTGGAACCGGCTTGTGTATGTCAAGCACGGAATTGCCATTCCCAAGGCTCTGGAATGGAACGGCAACACCGAGGCCGGTGCCGTCGCAGCCGATGGAACCTACTCCTTGTTAGTCACAGCGTGGGACGACAATGGAAACAAAAGGGACTGGTCGGCTGGAACTGTTGTGGTCAAGAATACCCCGCCACAGGCGGCGGTCAGCGCCCCTGTCCTGGAGTTCAACCCTGTTGGCCCCCGGGACAAATTGTCTCTTATCCAACGGGGTTCGTCCGAAGAATTGTGGTCAGGTTCCTTCCTCGACAGCCGCGACCAGGTTCTACTCACCAAAACCTGGAAAAACGGATCTCCGGAATCGTTTGAATGGGACGGACGAGGGTCCGACGGCAAGGTCGTTCCCGACGGTGTTTATGGGTACGCCCTGACCTCCACCGATGCCGCCGGCAACAAAGTCACCGCCAGAATCGCAAACCTGATTGTCAACTCGATTCCCACACCGCTTGACCTCAAAGTCAACCGTACTGCGTTCAGCCCCGGAGGGAACGGCGTCAAAACCGTTAGTTTTCAGCCCAAGGCCGGCGTGACAACGGGCTTGTCGGCGTGGAAGCTGGAAGTTCAAGACAAAAAGGGAACCACCTACCGGACTTTGAGCGGCAACGGCATTGTTCCCAATGACCTTCCCTTCAACGGGAAGGATGAGGCTGGCAACATCCTCTCGGAAGGGGAATACCGCGCCAAACTCACCCTTACCTATTCCAACGGAAATGTCCCCGATGTGGTTTCACCGTTGTTCACCATCAAGAACAGCCCTCCACAGGCCACGGTCACATCCCCATACCTCGTGTTCAGCCCCGGAGCCGAAGACGGACGCGGAGTCTTGGTCTTTGAACAGAAAACCTCCGAAGAAGACCTTTGGACAGGAAAACTCACCGACAATGGCGGCGTCCTGATCCGAACGGTCCGCTGGCCGGGAAAAGCTGATGCCACCTATCTTTGGGACGGTCGGGGTACTGACGGAAAAATCCTACCCGACGGAACCTACTCGTATGTGGTCACCGCTGTGGACCGCGCAGGAAACACCGGATCCAGCGCACCGCTGAATGTCTCGATTGATACTGCCAAGCGCGAAGTTCTGATGGCCTCCGACCGCAGTGCGTTCACCCCCATTTCCAAAGGCCCCAACAACAAGGTGCGCTTTACTCCGCAGCTCAAAGAAAGCAAGGGATTGAACAGCTGGTCATTGACGGTTCAAGATGCGTCCGGCAAACCGGTACGCAGCTGGACAGGGTCAACCTCGGTTCCTGGGCCTACTGACTGGGACGGCAATGACGATGCCGGCCAGGTTGCCCCCGATGGCACCTACACTGCCCTGATCAAGACGGCCTACGGCAACGGTTCGGCTCCCGCCGCCCGCTCCAATGCCGTCGTCCTGAAAAACTCGCTTCCAATGGTTACCGTTGTGGCCGATGCCACCCTGTTCTCACCTACCCCTGACAGCACCCGGGCCGTTGTCAACCTTCGGCAAACTTCCAGTTCGGAAGCTGAATGGTCTGGCAGCATCAGCCGTGCCGGTGAAACAGTCAAAACCTACAGCTGGAAAGGACAGGTCACCGACATCGTCTGGGATGGAACTGACGACGCTGGCAACCGGGTGTCCGATGGAACCTACCGCTATGAAGTGCAGACCACGGATGCCGCTGATAACTCCATCCTTCGTTCCATAGAAAATCTCGTGGTCGACACCCGGCCCACCCCATTGTTCCTTACTGTGAGTTCGGATGGCTTCTCGCCCAACGGTGACGGTGTGGCCGACAATCTGACGCTCAATGCCCGTGTGGGACTCAATGAAGGCATTAAAGCGTGGAAACTCGAAGTCAATCACGATGGTCTGGGGCTCCGCCGAACCTATGAAGGACGCGGACCAGTTCCGTCTCAGTTTGTTTGGGACGGCAAGAACGATCTTGGAAACCGGACGGAAGATGGCAAGTATTCCGCAAAATTGAGCGTCACCTATGAAAAAGGAAACCGCCCCGAAACCCGCAGCTCGTCCTTCCTAGTGCAGGCCGGACCTCCTCAACTTGCCGTAGACCTCACTCCCCAACCCTTCAGCCCCGATAACGATGGTTCGGCCGATGAGCTGCTGATCAGTCTCGGCGTCAAGAGTGTGAGTACCGTAGCCGACTGGTCGCTGGAAATCCTCGACCCTGAGGCTCACCGCTTTATCTTGTTCAGCGGTAAGGGAACACCCTCGGCCCAGTTGAAGTGGGATGGGCGATCGGGAACTGGCGAACTGGTCCAGTCTGCGTCGGACTATACCGTGATCTTCACGGTGAAAGACAACCTGGGCAATGCGTCTACCCTCAAGAAAAGCCTGGCCGTTGATGTTCTGGTGATCAAAGAAGGGGAACGCCTGCGCATCATCATTCCTTCCATTACCTTTGCCCCCAACAGTCCTGATTTCGTCAACGGTATTGCCGCCGACAAGGCAGCCAAGAATATTGCCGTGCTCAAGCGCCTGGCGGAAATCTTCACCAAATACCAGCGCTACAAAATCGGTATCGAAGGTCACGCCGTTATGATTTTCTGGGATGACGCGGCAAAGGGCAAGAAAGAGCAGGAAACAGAACTGCTGCCCCTGTCTCAGGCCCGGGCTGATGCAGTGAAGGATTACCTGTCGAAGCTGGGCATTGCCTCCGCACGCATCCGTACCAGCGGTATCGGAGCAGCCAGCCCCCTGGTGCCATTCAGCGACCTGGACAACCGTTGGAAAAACCGCCGGGTAGAGTTCTGGCTGGACAAGGAATAGTTATCGAGGCGGAAGCAGCTTCCCTTCGATGCTGATCACCGCCTCGGCGTAGGGTACGACCTTGCCGCTGGCGCTAATGGCGGTTTTCACCGACTGGGTGATACCGCCGCAGCAGGGCACCTCCATACGCACGACGGTGACGCTGCGTATGGTGTTGAGGGTAAAAATCTGGGTGAGTTTTTCAGCGTAGTAGGCATTGTCGTCGAGTTTCGGGCAACCGACCAACAAGACCCGGCCAGCCAGAAAATCCTGGTGGAAAGAAGCATGGGCGAAGGGAACGCAGTCGGCGGCCACCAGAAGGTCGCAGCCCTGGAGGTAAGGGGCTGAGGGTGGAACCAAGCGCAGCTGAACAGGCCACTGGCGCAGTTCAGACACCGGTTTGGCGGTGGGTGCAAGAGATGCAAGAGGTGCCAGAGGAGCTATTGGAACTCCGGCACCCAGCACTTTGGCACGAATCGCCGCTGCATCCCAGCCCTTCTCGGTTAAAATGGCAAACCCTTCGTGCACTTCGTTTTTCATCCCGTGATTTTTCAGGTGCTGCAGGTGAGCCACCACAGTGTTTTCGCCCATGGGCATAATCCGGTCGAGCACCTCGCGTTCGCTGTAGGCCGTGGCTTCGCGCTCCACAAACTCGATGGCCCCGACGGGACACTCACCGATGCAAGCGCCTAAGCCGTCGCAGAGGTTGTCGCCGACCAATCTGGCTTTGCCGTCGATCAGCTGCAAGGCTCCTTCATGGCACCCCGAAACGCAGTTGCCGCAGCCATTGCATAGGTCTTCATCGATTTGAATGACGGTTCGAACCATTGGGAATTCTCCTTGTTAGTTAACACTTACTAACACCCTCGATTTATTTCGTCAAGGGTCAGTTCCCTTAAGCCCGCACAATCTTGGAAAATGTCACCCAATACTGATTGACTCTCTCCACCAGAGAAGGACTACCCGCAGGAGCCGCCTTCCAGGCAGTCACCATCAGCCGCATGGGTCCGGTCATCAACATCACCATGTGCGCCGCTGGAAGGTCCTGCCGGAAAAACCCGGAGGTCTGTCCCTCTTGAATGATTTGGGTGAGCAGAACACCGTGACTGTCCATCGTGTCTTGATTCAATGAAGCAATGTCGGCCTCACCTCGAAACAGTTCGTCGCTGAACAGTGTCACCGTGAGGGCCCGGTTTTCCTGAAACTGTTTGGCGCGACCTTTCACAAACATTTCGAGCTTGGCCAACGGATCAAGGGACGAATTGGCCCTGATCGCCGCCAATAAATCCAGGGTGCTTTCCTTGAACATCGCAGCAAGAGCTCCAAGAATGGCACCCTTATCGGTGAAGTGTTTGTACAAAGCAGCATCGGTGACCCCAATTTGCAGGGCAACATTCTTCATGGTGAACCGTTTAAGGCCTTCCCGGTCGATGACCTCCAAGGAAGCGTCGAGTATCTCTTTCTGTCGGGCAGTCAGCGTCATGAAATGATCGTAGCATACAAGCGGGTCCGGAACCAGAATTTCCTTGTCCACCCTCTTGTTAGTTAACGCTTACTAACATATAATGCTTTTACTAGCTGACAAGGAGGCTGTAAGAATGTTCTGTTATCAATGTCA
Organism: Spirochaetota bacterium; assembly: GCA_020049045.1. Lineage (GTDB taxonomy): Bacteria > Spirochaetota > Spirochaetia > JABEVK01 > JABEVK01 > JAIFLN01. The sequence goes on from JAIFLN010000121.1 coordinate 6,962, forward strand.
AGAAGCGGCAAAGGGCACAGGCTGCACCATCCGCGGGGTCTGTGGCAAAGCTCCCGAGACCTCGGATCTCCAAGACCGCCTGGTCGCCGTCCTCAAAGATCTCGCTGCCGCAGCACGCCAGGCCGAGTTCAAGGGTGCCGACCTGGCTGCCGAGGGTCTGTTCGTGGCCAAAGGCTTGTTTGCCACCATCACCAACGCCAACTTCGACGACGCCCGCTTCCAAGCGCTGATCGCCGAAGCCCAAGACAGGACTGCCCGTTTGGCGGCCCTCTATAACCTCAAGACCACCATCGGTCCGGTAGGTGTTCTTTCCACTGAGAACCCCGATGTGCGATCGCTCCGCGAACTGCTTATTTATGGGCTGAAGGGTGTGGCCGCCTATGCCGAACACGCTGCAATGCTGGGTAAGGAGGACAAGACGGTTTACTCGTTCTTTATGGAAGCCTTGGCTGCCACCAACGACGAGCTGACGGCCGACCAGTTGGTCGCCTTGATCCTCAAGGCAGGAAACGTGGCGGTGACCACCATGGCGCTTCTTGATGCTGCCAATACCGGTGCCTACGGCCATCCCGAAATCACCAAGGTGGATATCGGCGTTGGGACTCGCCCCGGCATTTTGGTCTCGGGTCACGACCTCAAGGATTTCGAAGAACTGTTGATCCAAAGCGAAGGTCAGGGTATCGACATTTACACCCACAGTGAAATGCTGCCCGCCAACTACTACCCGGCCTTTAAGAAATTCACCCACTTTCATGGCAACTATGGTTCCAGCTGGTGGCACCAGGCCGAAGAATTCGAAGCCTTCCATGGTCCTATCCTGATGACCACCAACTGCATTGTCCCGCCGCGCGACAGTTACAAAGCTAAAATGTACACCACAGGAATGGCAGGCTACCCCGGGTGTCCCCATATTGCAGACCGCACAAACGGCGGTAAAAAAGACTATGCGGAGCTCATTGCCGTGGCCAAGAAGAGCCAGCCTCCCAAGGAGCTGGAAACGGGAAGCATTGTGGGCGGCTTTGCCCACCACCAGGTGTTCGCCCTTGCTGACAAAGTAGTTGCGGCCATCAAGAGCGGTGCCATCAAAAAGTTTGTCGTGATGGCGGGTTGCGACGGCCGGCACAAAGAACGCAGTTACTTCACCGATGTAGCCCAAAGTCTGCCCCCCACCTCGGTGATTCTCACCGCCGGCTGCGCCAAATACCGGTACAACAAGCTGAACCTCGGCGATATCGGGGGAATTCCCCGCGTTCTCGACGCCGGTCAGTGCAACGACAGCTACTCCTTGGCCGTGATCGCCTTGAAACTGAAAGAAATCTTTGGAGCGGCCGACGTCAACGATCTTCCTATCGCCTTTGACATTGCCTGGTACGAACAAAAGGCCGTTGCCGTTCTACTGGCGCTGCTGGCCCTGGGCTTCAAGAATATCCGCCTCGGGCCGACACTGCCGGCCTTCCTTTCACCCAACGTCACCGACGTGCTTGTGAAGAACTTCGGCATCATGGGAACCACCACCGTCGAGGCCGACGTCGCCAGGATCATGGCCTGATTTCAAGCCGGGCGGAACGAACCTAAGATTGACTTAGCGACTCCGCCCGGTTAGAGTGAAGAAATGGACATTCCTGTCGTTCTGTGTGTTGACGACGAACCCATCATTCTGCAAAGCCTCCGTATTGAACTCAGGAATGCCCTTTCCGGACAGTGCACCATCGAAACCGCCGAGAGCGGTGAAGAAGCGCTCGATATCTTCACGGAAATCCGGCAGGACGGACGCCGGCTGGCCATCTTGATTTCTGACCAGAACATGCCGGGAATGAAGGGCCATGAAGTCCTCTCCCAGGTCAAGGGACTGTCTCCCGAGACTTTCACCATCCTGCTTACGGGGTTTTCTGACCTGGAAGGGGTGAAGCAGGCTGTCAACAACGCTGACCTTTACCGCTATATCACCAAGCCCTGGAAAAAGGAAGAATTCATTTTCACCATTCGGGAGGCGCTGCGCTCATTCCAGCAGAGCCGGCTGATTAGTGAACAGACGATGAAAATCGAAAAGCTGACCTTCAGCATGATCCACGCCCTCGAAGCCGCCAACCTCAGCTACGATGAGGACACAAGCTTCCATATTCAGCGGGTTTCAGATTATTCGGCCTACCTGGCTGAAGCTTTAAAGCTCGAAGCGACCTTTGTCCAACGCATCCGGACCTATTCCAAGCTCCATGACATCGGCAAAGTCGGTGTGGCCTGCCAGCTTTTAAACAAACCAGGCCGCTATACCCCCGAAGAATTTGAGATCATGAAACAACACGTCTGGTACGGTTTCCAGATCCTCAACGTCGAGGGAATCGACGTGATGGCCAAAAACATCGCCTACCATCATCATGAACGGTGGGACGGCAGCGGCTATCTTTTAGGTCTTGCCCGTGAGGCCATTCCTCTGGAAGCCAGAATTGTTGCCGTCGCCGATGTGTTTGATGCCCTGCTGAGCCGAAGGATCTATAAAAAAGCCCTCCCCTTCGAGAACGCCTTCCAGTTGATCTTAGACGCTTCCGGCACGCATTTCGACCCGACGGTTGTCGAAGCCTTCCGCGTCGGCAAGGACGATCTGTTCGAGATCCGCGAGCGCGTCAACGCCATGGAAGACCTGACCAGAACCCCGGATCCTCAGGGTGCCGACGGAAGTTCGACGTAGAAGACCGTTCTGCCAGGACGGCTTTCGAAGCTCATTCGGCCATGATGATCTTCCACGATCTTTCGGCTGATATCCAAACCCAACCCGCTCCCTTCTCCTCGCTTCTTGGTCGTGAAAAACGGTTCAAAAATGCGCGACTGAATTTCGGGAGCAATTCCAGGGCCGTTGTCAGCCACAGAGATCCGAACGGTACCCGAGCTGACCTGAACCTCTACCTCCAAATTGCCCCGGTCGTCCATAGACTGGAGGGAGTTGGAAATCAGGTTGGTCCAAATTTGGTTCAGCTTGTCGGGCAGTCCCCAGACTTGCGCCTGTTCATCCAGTTTAGTATCAACGGCGACACCACCTTTGAAACGGCCTTGGAAAAGGGTCAGAACAGTTTCCACTCCCTGAGCCACTTTGACTTTCTCAAAGGCGTTTTCCTGGGCCTGATGGCTGAAAACACGCAGTGCTTGAATGACCTTGGCGGCCTTTTCTGAAGCTGAGGCAATGACAGCACAGGATTTTTCCAGACAAACCATTTCATACGTCACTTGGACTGCGGCCGGACCCTCAGGGGAACTGAGAAGGGGCAGCCATTCGTCGAGATCCCGGGTCAGCCCCAGTTCCACCAGGGAGTCGATGGTTTCGTCGTCCACCTTAAGTCCTTTTTGGTCCAACAGAACCAAGGCTTCGCGACGGCGCAACCGTAGGGTAATCGAGGGAACGACATCGAGGTTTCTGGCTGCTGCTTCGTAGAATTTGCGCTGCAAAGCACTCAGATCACTGGGAAGAGCAGCCACCAGGGGCGGGAGATCGGTCAGCACCCGTTGCAAAAGTATGGCAATGGTATCATTCGAAGCATGAATAGCACCCAGGGGGGTATTCAGTTCGTGGGCGATACCGGCAATCAACTGGCCCAAGGCAGCCATTTTCTCAGAATGCACCAGATGGGTTTGGGCCGTCCCCAGGTCTTCGAGGGCTTTTTCCAGGTGCTTGGTCCGTTCCAATACTTTGGCTTCCAGTTCACGGTTCAAGTCCCGAATTGCTTTTTCAGCTATTTTCAGATCGGTGACATCTTCAGCAAAAGTCTCAAGGATGAATTCGCCACGTTGGGTATCATAAATACGGGCCAGATGGAGATTCATCGTGAGGGCCTTCCCCGAACGATGATAAAACTCCGTAGTCAGCTTGATCTTGGCCTCCGAGGTACCCTGAAGCATCTTCAGAATGGCACCTCGCTCCTCGGGTCGGACGTAGAGGGAAGCCGTGGTGCCCTTCAATTCGGCTTTGGCTTCAACAGGGCTGGAGTACCCTAGAAGCATCGCCATGGTTTGATTCAAGTCAAACAAATCCCCTGAAAACGACGAATAAACAATACCGATAGCAGCATCTTCAAACATTCGCCTAAACCGCCTCTCACCAAGGCGCAGATCCTCCTCCCGCTGCCAGACGTTCTGACGCATGGTCTCAAAGGAGTCTAGAATGTTATTCAGGTCCTGATACCGGGTCCGTTTCCCGATCGAGTCGAACTCTCCGCGGCTGAGCCCCTCCGTTTGTTGCCTCAAGGTGGCAAGAGCACCCAATAGATGCCTGTCCATTAATACAACCATCAGGACGGCTCCCAGAATAAACAGAAGCACCAAAGGAATAAGCAGATAAAGCACCGGAGTCAGAGGCTGATAGATTTCCACCAGTGGTTGCGACACCAGCACGGCCCATCCCGTAACAGGCAGAGGCTGTACCGATACAAGAAGAACCCCCTGCTTGCTCTGTTCCGAGTACGTAAAGGCACCTGAGCCATGTAGGCCCCGTTGGAGGAGGTAATTCAGATTGGGTTGCCTCTGATGAGAAATTTCCGGATCGGGATGCGCCAAAAAGGTTCCCTTGGAATCCACCAGAGCAACAGAATTCCCGCTCCCCTCTGCCAACTGAAGGACCTGTCCTTCCAATGGATCCAGATTGAGGTTCCCCAACAAGACACCTCCTTGAAAAGTTCGGGCAATTGAGACCGTCGAACGACCCGTACGAGGAGAGGCAAAGGAATTGCTCCAAGTGGTTTCACTCCCCATGCCCAATGTACGAAGAACCTCCTGTCCCGAAAAATCATTTCCAATTTGGTCCTGATCGTCGGGCCATTGGGCACGGACTATCAGTCCAGGGTCGAGCAGGTAAACACCCTCGAACGCACCTGCCAAGGAGGTAAGCCGCTGGAAAGCCGCTGGCCGGTCCTCCGAATTGGTTACTTCGAGAACAGCTGACAACCTGTCCAAAGAGTGAACCCGGTTATTAAGCTCATCACCGACCTGTGAGGCTAACCCTTCGGCGATTCGTGCGTTCAGCCGTATGCTCAGCTCGCCTGTTTTTTCAAAAACAATCCCAGCGGCCCAGAACAGACCGATCAAAAGCAGCAGACTGGGAAGAAACACCAAGTGCAGCAGGGTTGCCCGGAAGGTCGGCAACGAAGTTGTGCGACCCTTCAAGGCAGAACCCGGATGAAACGGCCGTCTCGGGCCGAAAGAAGGAACAGCTTTCGCACCACATCGCCGCTGTCATCAAGCCGTATGGTCGACTGAAGTCCCTGGATTTCCCCCAAGGATTTCATCGCTT
>JAIFLN010000043.1 GCA_020049045.1 Spirochaetota bacterium
AATGCTGCTGGAGGATCTGGTGAAACCTCTCACTGTGGAGCCGTTCGATCAGGTGGATGAGCTCGTGGACGACGATGTACTCGATGCACTCAAGGGGTTTCTTGGCCATCTCGAGGTTGATCCAGAGGCGACGGGCTTGGTTGTTGCAGCTCCCCCACTTGGTTCGCATGCTCTTGATACCCCATTCCGAGGCTGAGACACCGAGCCGTGGTTCCCAAACTTCGATCATGCCTGAGACGACCTCCCGCAGCCGCTTACGGTACCAAGCATCGAGGATGTCTCTGCGACGTTCCTCGGTTGTGCCTGGGCGAACAGAGAGTTCTAGGATGTGGAGACCCTTCGTTCGGACCGCTGGGGCGGCATCTCGCTCCATGACCTTGAGCCTGTACCGCTGACCAAGAAACCAGACGCTCTCGCCGTTCACCATCTCGCGGGGGGACTGTCGCTGTTGATTGGCAAAGCTCTGGCGTTGGCGTTTGATCCAGGGGAGTTTGCCGATGACGGCAAGGCGAACGGCTTCGTCGCTGATGACCAGAGGAACGGCCACCCGGACGCGGCCCAGAGGGGGATAGACACCCAGGTGGAGGTTCTTGATGTCCTTGCGGACGACTTCAACTTCGATCTCGGCGACGGTCATGATGATGGCCTCAATACTCATCTTGGTTGGTCACCAGGTCAAGGACCCGAGATACCGTCGTCGTGAGCTTGTACTCGTCCTCACCAGGCTCCTTGAAGACGTCGGGGATGAACCCGCTGTTTGCCGCAAAATTCGCCAGGACACTCTGGATGGCGATGCGGATCTTTTTCAGTTTCATGACATTGCCACGGAACCCGTTCTGGCGGCTGGCCAGGACCGCCTCGTGGATAGCGAGGGCCAGGGACTCGTTACGTCCCAGGTTGTTGAACAGCGCCCGTTGGGCGGCGCTGATGAGGGACGGAGGGTAACCGCCTGAGGTCCCACCCGGTTGGGCTGCTTGGCGTGTCAGTTGGACAATCTGGTCCAGATAGTCTTTGTAGTCGATGGATTTCTTTCGGCGTTGTTCAATCAGGGCATCGAGGAGGGCTGAGATCTTGTCGTAGTAGGCCGGGTCGATGGGCGACTCGTTGATGATCAGCTTGCGGACGTTGTTCTCGATGGCCTCGGCTGATGCTTCTTCATTGTCGCCTATCCCCTTCGGGAGGGAGTCGATGACCTCGGTACCGCGTTCGACAATGAGCTGGATGAGGCTCAGGTCGTTGAACGCGGAGATCTTCTCGCTCTCTTCGGCACGGATGTAGGTGTCGATCAGATGCCGCATGGCCGGCTCGTAGGCCTTGAGGTCGATGTTATCGCCGGCGGCGATTTTGATCTCGTCCCGAACCTTGCTGTAGTGATCGACCTCGGTTTGGAGGGTAGCGATCTCGGATGCGGTATAGCCCGCCTCGGCAAGTTCGTTGGCCAAGTTGCCGTATGTCCGGATCAGTGCCGAGACGAACTGGTAGAGCTTGAGGCGCCGGGCCTCGTTCTCAACCCCGAGGAAGACCTTCTGGTACGCCAGGGTGTCATAAGGTTTGGCGACGGGTTCGCAGAGGGCTTTGACCTTCTCCCGGGCGTCTTCCAGGTCCTTTCGGGCTTCTTTGAGGCGATCCTTGAGGAGCCCTTCGACGTCCTCCTGTTCGTAGGCGTCGAGGGCACCACTGGTGTAGTCCTGGACAGCGCCTTCGAGGCTCTTGAAGAGGTCCTTGTAGTCAACAATGTACCCATAATCCTTGGTATCGCCATCGAGGCGGTTGACCCGGCAGATGGCCTGGAAGAGTCCATGGTCGCGCATCTGCTTGTCGATGTAGAGGTAGGTGGCCGACGGAGCGTCGAAGCCGGTGAGCAGCTTGTCGACGACAATGAGCAACCGCATTTGGCCGGGTTCGTCGATGAACTTCTTCTTCACCTCTTTCTCGAAGAGCTCGGCCTTGTTGATGGCCGTTTCGGGGTCTTCATTGAACCAATCGGCCAGCATCCGCTTGTAGATCTTGTACTTGCCAAGGGCGTCGGTTTCGCCTTCTCCCGTTGTCTCGCCCTTGATGTCGGCGATGTTGGGGCTGTAGCTCGTGACCACAGCACATTTGCCCTTGAGTTCGGTGCTGTCGAACAGGTCGTAGTACTGACAGGCCTCGTAGATGCTCCCGGCCACCAGGATGGCGTTACCGTGGAAGTCCATGAGCCGGGGCTTGAGGTTCATGTCGAACACGATGTCGTCGACGATCTTCTTCAGACGCGACTGGCTCGAGAGGACCTGCTGCATCGTCCCCCATTTCTGCTTCAACTGGGCCTTGGCCAGGTTGTTGAGGCCCTTGGTCTTGGTCTCGAACCATTCATCGATCTTGGTGGTCGAGGTAAGGGACTGGTCGATGTCCCGGGCTTCATAGCGCAGGTCAAGGACGACGCCTTCGCGGACGGCCTGGTCGAACTTGTAGGTGTGGATGTACCGGCCGAAGATCTCGATGCTCTTGGCTTTATCGTCCTTGAGGAGGGGCGTGCCGGTGAATCCTATGAACAGGGCCGTGGGTAGGATGGTCCGCATGGCCTTGTTGAGTTCCCCTGATTGGGTGCGGTGACATTCGTCCACGAAGACGTAGAGATCTCCCTTGGCCTGAAACCCGGGGGGGAAGGTTCTTCAGGTCCTTGATAAAATCCTCGGTCCCGAACTTGTGGACTAAGGAACACATCAGGGACTGGTCGGGCCGATTCAGCTGTTCGATGAGGTCGGCTCCGCTGGTGGTTCGATAGATGCCTTCGTTGACGCCCTTGAAGACCTTTTCGATCTGTTCGTCGAGTTCCAGGCGGTCGGTAACGATGAGCACCCGACTGCCGGTGCGGTTGGCAAGAATCCATTTGGCCAGCCAGACCATGGTGAGCGACTTGCCGCTCCCCTGGGTGTGCCAGATGATCCCGCCCTCGCGCCGTCGGATGAAGTCTTGGGTGGCCTTGACCCCAAAGTACTGGTTTTGACGGCAAAGCTTTTTGACCCCGGCGTCGAAAACGATGAAGTCGTGGATGACTTCGAGGAACCGGGCCTTCTCACAGGTTTGAAGCAGGTGCCGGTCCAAAAGGTTGGCTTCGGCGGCGTATGGTCCGTCCCCCTCGACCCACTGAAGAAAGTACTTCGCCGGGGTTCCTGTGGTGCCATACCGAAGCCCTTCCGTATCATTGCCCGCCAGCACCCACTGTATGGTGGAAAAGAAGGGCTGGATGAACTCCTTCGTCTGGTTGTCGAGGTTCTGCCGGATGCCTTCAGAAGCCGAGACGGTGGACCGCTTGAGTTCCAGCACTCCCAGGGCGATTCCATTGACGTAAAGGACGATGTCGGGCCGCTTGTTGTGGGCCTTGACGTCGGCGGCCTGAATGGCCACCTCTTCGGCGACGGCGAAGTGGTTGTTGGCCGGGCGCTTCCAATCGATGAGCCAGACCGTCTCTGTGGTCTCACCTGCGCCTGGTTTGACTTTGACCCCGTAGCGAAGCAGTTCGTAGACCGCTCGATTGCGGTCGTAGAGGCTCTTGCTCGGGTCTTCCGAAACCAACCGGAGTTGGTGCATCGCCTTGCTGATCAAATTGGGGGTAACCTTTCGGCTCTTCAGCCATTCGGTGAGGGTGGTCACCTCGAGGTTGGAGTTACCTTCCCGGTCCTTCCAGTTGCCCAAGTACTCGTAGCCCAGACGTTGTTGGAACAGAGCCACGACCCGGTCTTGGGTCAGCTTCTCGATTTGACCGACGGTCATGGCAACTCCTTGGGGAGGGCATTCCTTACGGCAAGTCCCTTCGTGGTCAGGCGGTATTGCTGCTTGCTGCTCTGCGGCTTGTCAGGAATGGTCATTTCGAACAGTCCCGCTTCGAGGGCAGGCAGAAGGTAGAGGTTGCGGAAGTTCTCGCGGTGTCGGAGCCTCAGCGCGTCCTGGAGTTCTGCACTCTTCATCGGCTCAACAGCCACCAGAAGGAGTCGTGCGACTTCACCGGTGACTTGTCCGGTGACTTGTCCGGTGACTTGTCCGGTGACTTGTCCGGTGACTCGTCCGGCGGGCCGCCACAAGGTTGTCACAAAACTGTCGGTGAGCGAGAACTCCGGCTCGCGGAGACCGGCCTCGCGACAGCGACGAATCATGTCGCCAGTTCCCGTACCCATGCGTTCGATGTAACGGGCCAAGTACAGTGGCTCGGCGATCAACGGGTTGGCAGGCACCGAGGCGTGGGGCAACCGCAATTTGGCCAGTGTCAGCGAAGGCGGAAGCTGCCCGGGGTTCCAGACCTCAAGCCGATCGGCGAATAGCATCACCTGCACGCTGGCGTTGCTGGTGTAGTCACGGTGCGCCACCGCGTTCACGATGGCTTCGACGACCACTTCTTGGGGAATCTCGTATTGGACGGGTGCCTGCACGCTTTCGGCGCGCGTCCCCACACTCAAATTGAGTTTGGACATGACGAAGTCGACGGCTTGGTCGACCAGTTCGAACAGCGTGCCCTTGTACACCTGGTACGACGGAATCGGCTTGGCGACCTCGGTTCCGTGAAAGTGGGCGCACTTGATTTGCGAGGTGATGAAAAACCGCTGTGGCTTGTGGGCAAACAGGAGAACCGCTGCGTTGACTGGGCGTCCTTTGTCGAGCAGGTTCAGATGCGCCAGAAGATCCAGGTCGGGCACCCCATCCGGGAGCGGGAAACTGCGCGCAGCGCGGGCCGTGCGCACGAAGCGCAGGATGCGCTCATGGTCCAGGTCTGCGACGGTCGCCTGCAAGCTGGGAGTCGCGTCAAACGGACCTTGGCGAATCAGGTCGCGGTCGACCAGCAACTGAACCAGAGACGCGTACACCGAGGCGATCAATTCCGAAGTGCTGCCAAACCGCCGCCGGATGAGGTCGGCACCCGCACGTCGGATCAAGGCTTGCATCTTGGCGTGCTTAGTGGCGTCGTCCGCACCTTTGACGTAGATCAGCCGCGTCTTGTTCTGTTCCGTGGCCCGGTCGAACTCACGCTCGGTGGGCGAAACGCCTTCGGCGTCTTGAAACCCGTAGTCCTCGCCGAACAATCCCAAGTAGACATCCGCCTTGTCGACTTCGGCCAGATAGAGCGCATCGGCGCGCTGGTCAGCGGCCGGGACATCTTCAAACACAAAGACCTCGAAGAACCGGCGCAGCAGTGCGTCGCTGGCCAAGTAGTCCCGCAACGCCGCTCGCTCTGAGGCGAATTCCTTTTGCACGCTGCTGATGAAGATGCGCATGGGGATCATACCAGCCGAATCCTCCCGGTGAGCAGTTCCTGCATCATGCCCTGCTTGAGGGCCTTGGTCTTGTCGCGGCGTGCTTCGAGGGCCGTGATCTCGGCGTCCATGTCGGAGAGGACCTGGGCGATGGCGGATTGTTCGGGGACAGTTGGGACGGGCATCTGTACCTTGGCGAGGTCACCATGAGAAAGGTGCTTTACGGTTGTACTCGAAGTCCGAAGTTCGATCTCAGAAAGCACTTCAATTAGGGAGTAGTTCAGAAACTTACTATCCGCTGAGTCAGTTGAGGTGACTCTCGCAACCCGCTGATTCAGTAGTGCCGGCCCGCGATTCCATGTGCACGGGAGGAAGTCCCCATCCATGCCTACCAATAGATCGCCATTCTTGACTAAGTAATCTTCAGTATAGGGGCCGTTGTACGAAGTCACCAGTGAGTCGCCTTTCAGATCTCCATTCTTCACCAGCCGAACCCCCTGCTGGTTAGTGTTGAAGAACTCAGACTCAAAAGGAAAACCAACCTGGAAATTTAGGATATCCCCCAGCCTCTTCACCTCCCACTCACCGCTGAACCCCGGCAACCGTGTCTTCCCCGTCAGCAACTGCTGCATGGCGGCCTGCTTCAGGTCGCGCTTCTTGGCGATCAGCTGGTCGAGTTTGGCGACCAGTGCATCGACGTCAGACAGGGCAGCGGCGATGGCTCGTTGTTCGGGGAGGGGGGGGGCTGCAGCTACAGGAGTCAGAATCTCTGTCGCCGACAGGTGCGGAATATCCATTCCCTTTTGTTGGGCCTTAATCCGAGACTGCATGTCCTGACTCGACAAAAGAACCCATAGGTACCCAGAGTCAAGTTTAGTTTGTACAAACCGGCCCACACGTTGAACTAGCAAAGATGGCGAATCTGACTCCCGTACTAGAGTTATTTTTGCTCCAGACTTGGCAAAGGTTCTATCCATTCCAATAATCACATCCCCAGGTCGAAGCAAATACTGAGTAAACTCATCAACTTGGCTAACGGAAAGCCATCGGGTGTCACTCCAGTCCGCCTTTCCATAGCCAACGTTTTCTCCGCGCATCAATGGGATGCCTTCACTTTTTTGGAACCATGCAGACTTGAATGGAAAACCTACCTGGAGCCGTGTGAGTTCGCTCAATGGATATACTTCCCACTCCACGGGAATCACACCAACTTCCGACTTCTTGTACCCCGGCTTCACGTCCATGCAAACCCCATCTTCTTCAGGTGCTCGTCCACCTTGGCCTGCAGGGTGGACACCTCGGCCTCGAGGGTCGGCAGAGGTGAGGCGTAGCGTTCGGCCAGGTCACGGATGCGAATGGCCAGGGCCTGACTGACCCGATCTACCTCGCCCTGAATCCTGTTTTCGAGGGAGGCCAACCACTTGTCGTTGACCACGAGGGTCTTCACCTCGTCGGCAGTCAGGCTGACATACCGGGCCAACACCAGGGCGTCGAGGGCCTTCTGGGCTTCCTTGACCTTCTTAGCGGCGGTCGACTCTGCGTCCATCAACGCCAGGTGGGCTTCGAGAGCCTTCCGTTCTTCGGCGGCGGACTTGTCCCTGACGATGTCCTTCAGGCGGTCTTTGACACTCTTGGGCGTGATCTTGTCCTTGTCGTTCTTGGCTTCGGCCAAAAGACCTTCCTCGCCACCTAGTTCTTCCTCGGTCTCTTCCACCTGCCGGGTCAAGCCATCCCGTTCGGCTTCCAAGGCCTCCAGGGCCTTTTTCTGGGCACCGGAGTAGCGGGCCACCACCAATTCGGTGGGGATCAGTTCGGTGTTGGGTTGCCGGTCCACCACCGGAGACCAGCCTTCGCTGGCGACCATCCAGGCGTCGTCCTGTTGAACCTCGGCCCAATAGTCCATCAGGTGCTGGTACACATCGTAGGCATCGAGGAGGGGCGCCTTCTCGAAAGCAGCCAGAAGAGCCTCGGACAACTCGCCGATCAGGCTCTTGGGCCGGTCGCCGACCTGGATGGCCCGAAGTCGCGGTTCCTGCGAGGCTTTCCAGGTCTGGAACAAGATGGCCATCTGGTTCTGAAAGGCCGTGAACTCGGGGTGGCCGTAGATGGTCGACTTCACCTGGGCCGGTTCGACCTTCACTCGGCTGTACCCTGGCCGGTCGGCGGCGTAAAGCGTCGCGCGCAGGTTGGGGAAAACCTTCCAGTAGGCGCCCAGGGCATCGATGTCCCGCTGGGGAATGCCGCCCTTGAGATGGCCTTCGATGTCCTGCAGGTCTTCGGGTTCAGCGGTGTCGATGTACCGGGGCAGGTTCAGGTTGTAGTCATTGGCCGCGATCTCGGCCACGGGGACCAGGCGGGAGTACCTCTGGGTCTCGAGCTGGCGGGTGAAGGTGTCGATGATCTTGTGCATGTCCTGGGCCCGCAGGCGGTTCTTGTTCCCGTCCTTCAAAACTCCCTTGCTGGCGTCGATGAGGAAGATCCCCTTCCGTCCTGCCGCCCCGGCCTTGTCGATCACCAAGATGCACGCCGGAATGCCCGTGCCGTAGAAGAGGTTCGCTGGCAGGCCGATGATCCCCTTGAGGTACCCCAGGTCGACGATCCGCTTACGGATGGAACCCTCGGCCCCGCCGCGGAACAGTACCCCGTGGGGCAAAATCACGGCAGCCTTGCCGGTGCTCTTCAGACTCTTAATCATGTGGAGGAGGAAGGCGTAGTCGCCGTTCTTCTCGGGAGGAATGCCGAGTTCGAACCGGTCGAAGAGGTCTTCGGCGGGGCTCAGGCCGCTGGTCCAGTTCTTGTTCGAAAACGGCGGATTGGCTACCAGGAAGTCGAAGGTCATCAGCCGGCTTGGGTCTTCCTCGTCCTTCCAATGGGGAAGGCTCAGGGTGTTGTCCTTCCAGATTTCAGCAGTAGGGCAGTCGTGGAGGACCATGTTCATCCGGGCCAGCGCAGAGGTCGCCTGGTCGTTCTCCTGACCGTACAGGGCCAGGTCGAGGCCGGTCTTGCCCTTGGCCTCATCGTGCGCCTTAAGGAGCAGCGAGCCCGACCCGCAAGTGGGGTCGTAGATGGTCTGGTCGCTCGACCCGGCGCTCCCCAGGTCAATCACCTGGGCCATGATGCGCGACACCTCGGCAGGGGTATAAAACTGCCCCTTGCTCTTACCGCTCTCGGTGGCGAAGTGGCGCATCAGGTATTCGTAGGCGTCACCGAGCAGGTCGTCGCCCTCGGCCCGGTTCTGGCCGAAGTTCAGACCCTCGAAAATGGCCACCAGCTTGGTCAGCCGGTCGACCATGTCCTTTCCTTTGCCCAATTTGTCTTCGTCGTTGAAGTCGGCGACGTTGATGGCGCCCTTGAGATTTTCGTTGGCGTCGGCCAGGCGCCCGATGATCTTATTGATCTTGTCGCCAATCTCTTTATCGTTCTTGGCAGCCACCATATCGGCGAACCGGCCCCCGACTGGCACTTCGATCAGGCTGTTGGGGTCCGACCCGAACCGGTCAGAGACGTACTTCACGAACAAGAGGACGAGGACATAGTCCTTGTACTGGCTGGCGTCCATGCCTCCCCGCAACTCATCGCAGGATTTCCAGAGGGAGGAGTAGAGCTCGGACTTCTTCAGGGCCATGGTAACCTCGTGGTGCGTGGTCGGAATGCTAGTAATATAGCACGAAATCGGGTGGATATGGTCGGTGGGTATGCACTTTCTAGCAGGGATAGGACTCGGGCTTCGTGACTTCGCATCCTGCGAAGTCAGCGGCCCAGGGTTCGCCGCTTCCGGGCGCATCCGTGCGCCCTCTTCCTCGGACCTCGAACATCCCTGTACCCTGACCTTTCGGTCACCGGCGTGCCGTCGCTCGCCTGAGTACAGTTGCGGACCGTCCACTGGACGGTCCGCCCTCGGCGCGGCTCCCATTCGAGTCCTCTCTCCTGCGCATTCGCTTCGCGCCTGCCGTGGTTTTCGCAGAATCGAAAACCACCAAAAAAAAAGCCACCCGAAGGTGACCTTTTTTTATTCTTTAGCAGGGATAGGACTCGAACCTATGACCTTCGGGTTATGAGCCCGACGAGCTGCCAACTGCTCCACCCTGCGTCGTTTGTGTTGAATACCTTAACGAATGAAGGGCACAGTGTCAAGCGCTCCTTCAAGGGCTTTGAGACAAAGTTCGTTTTGCTCGCGGGTACCGATGGTGATGCGGATCCAGTCGCTCAGGCCGAAGCTGGTCAGGGGACGGATGGTGACACCGGCGTCGGCCATGGCGGCAAACACGGCCTGGCTGTCGCGGCGCACGTGCACGGCAATGAAATTGGCCTGGGTGGGGTAGAAAAACAGTCCCAGACGGGTGAAGGCCTGCTGCCAGAAGACCAGGCCCTCGCGGTTGACCTGGCGTGAGCGCTCGTAGAAAGCGGTATCGCCGAGGGCGGCTTTGGCGGCAACTTGTCCCAGGGTTCCCACATTGAAGGGCTGTTTGACCACGGCCAGGTGGCGGATGATTTCAGGACTGGCCACCGCATACCCGACCCGCAGAGCGGCCAAGCCGTAGATTTTCGAAAAGGTGCGCATCACCAGCAGGTTGGGGTAGCGGCCGAGCAGCTGCATCGACTGATGAAAGTCGGCTGCCTCGGCGTATTGGGCGTAGGCTTCGTCGAGCACCACAAGAACCGAGGCCGGCACACGCCGTAAAAAGCTCTCGAGATTCTTGTGGGTGACGTACCCTCCTGTGGGGTTGTTAGGGCTGCAGACAAAGACCATCCTCGTTCGGTCATCGATGGCATTGGCCAGGGCTTCGAGGTCAAAGGCCCCGTCTTTCAGCGGAACGTACCGGGGAACTCCCCCGAACAGCCGCACGGCAAAGGTGTATTCCGAAAAAGTGACGTTGGCGGTGATGCTGTTGTCGCCCGGCCGCAGGTAGGCTCCGGCTATCAGGGTGAGCACCTCGTCGGAGCCGTTGCCCAGCAGAATCTGGTCCTCGGGAACTCCCAGCTGAACCGAAAGAGCTTCGCGCAGAGCGGTCGCTGCCCCGTCTGGGTAGGTGTGTACTGTTGCCGCAGCGGCAACCAGGGCCTCAAGGGCCAAGGGGCTGGGTCCCAGCGGGTTTTCGTTGGAGGACAGCTTGAGCGCTCCAGATTTCTTTTTTCCCGGGGCGTAGGGCTTCATGTCGCGCAGATCTTCTCGAAGTTCCATCCCACTGTTCTACTAGAGCAGGTCTCTTGTGGCAAGCTCGGCGGCAATTTTGCCCGACAACACCGCCAGCGGCATGCCCCCGCCGGGATGCACGCTGCCACCGCAAAGGCACAGGCCCTTTAGTCCGGGAGCGCGGTTGGGGTGACGGTCAAAGGCGGCCAGAGCCTTGTGGCTGGCCAGTCCATAGAGGCTTTCTCCCATGGAAAGAACCTGCTCCTGCACAATATGGGAACGAATCTCCCGCCCCAGGTTGGTTTCGACGCGGTGGAGTACCGCTTCACGCAGGGTGGCCAGGGCCTCAGCCCCGATTTTTCGCGTGGGACCGGCATCGTGGGGGGCATTGATGAGCACAAACCAGTTTTCCTGGCCGGGCGGCGCGTCGCCGGGGGTGTGCTTGGATGTAATGTTGACGTACACCGTCGGGTCGTCGGCCAGCCGGCCTTCGTCGAACATGGCCTGGAACTCGGCGGCGTAATCGGGGCTGAAAAAGATATTGTGATGCCCCAGCTCGGCAAACGCAGCATCCATACCCCACAAAAACACCACCCCGGAACTGCTGGGCTCTCCCTTCTCGTACTTTGCCTTCCATTTCAGCGGCCGTTGCCCCAGTTTGCCGCCTGCTTCGAGCAGCTTGTAGGTTCGTTGCACCTCGGCATTGCTCACCACCAGGTCAAACGGAAGCAGCTCCTTTTGCACCGTCACACCGCGAACCCGGCCATGGTCGTGGACAATCGCTTTGACAGGTGTCGAGAAGCGGAAGGTCACACCTAATTCTACCGCCAGTTTCTGGAGGGCCCGTGGGATGGCGTGGATTCCCTCGTCGACGGCCCAGGCTCCCAAGCCGAACTCCACCCAAGGAATCATGGCGAAGGTGGCAGGAATGCGTTTGGGGTCCGAGCCGTTGTAGGTGGCGTAGCGGCCAAAAAACTGGCGGATGCGGGCATCGTCGAAGGTGGCCTCGAGAGCTTGCTGAAGGGTTCGCCCGGAGTCCAAGCGGCCTGCCTGAAGCAGGGTGAGCCAGGTGGCAGGGGAACGCCAGGTGGCCGCATCGTGGAGCGACTTGGTCAAAAAAAGCGGTCCGGCCAGCTCCCACAACCCGCGGATGTGCCGGAACCACTCCCCGGTGGTCTTTTCCGCAGCCCACCCTTTGTCGGCGAAGGCCCGAGCCAAAGCCTCGGGTGTCGAAGGCGCGCTCAAGCGGTCGTGCTGCCAAAAATACTCGGTGACGGGGTTCAGGGAAGTGATTTTCAAGTAGTCTTCGCGGCGTTTACCAGCGGCTGCAAACAACTCGTCCCACACCCAGGCCATGGTCAGCAGGCTGGGGCCGGTGTCAAAGCGGAATGGGCCCAGCCGCCGCTGGCCGGCCTTGCCTCCGGGGTTGGTTCCCTGTTCGAAAACCTCGACCTGGAACCCCGCCAGGGCCAGCCGGATTGCCGCCGAAAGGCCTCCCAGACCGGCACCGACCACCGCTGCTTTTTTCATGGGGCCAAGGGCGGGGCGAACCAACCCTCAAACAGCAGGTAGAAACAAAGGGTCAGGCCTAGGTAGCTGAGGTTGTAGAAGAAGTCCTCCAGCGGGATGGTCCCCACCCGGATGCCCCACATAGCCTTGGGGTTGTAGAAAATCGTGGGGAGAGCCGTGTACAAACCGTTGACGGCGGCAAAGGCCACAAAGCTGAACCCAAACCAGATCCAGAATTCCGACTGACCTACCAAGGAAGGGAACGTCAGCGCCAGGGTGGAGAGGAAGATGGCCACCGAGGCCAACGACAGCAGCGTGTAGCCCAAATTGCGGAACA
>JAIFLN010000139.1 GCA_020049045.1 Spirochaetota bacterium
TACCCGCGGGTGAGAAATTCCCAGCTTTTGGCCACCCGCTGGGGAGTCCTCTGCAGACCTTCGCGGTCAGGATCCTCACCCAGTTCCACCAATAGTTCGCGTACCAGCTGTTCGACACGTTCGACATTCATGGGAGGAGGTTAGCATAGAGCCCCCCCTCCCGGGAATGCTTAGCCTTGGTTAGGCAGCCTTGATGGTCACGACGCGGGGCTTGGACTCTTCCTTCTTGGGAAGGGTGAGAACCAGCAGTCCATTGCGGAAAGCGGCTTCAATGGACTCGCCGTCCACATCGCGGGGCAACCGGAAAGAGCGTTCAAAGGCTACCTGCCGGCGTTCGCGGAGCAACCAGCGGGTTTCTTCGGCTTCGGGGGCAGGCTTGGCTTCGCCTTGGATGGCGGTCAGCGCAAGAACACCGTCTTTGACCTGTACGGTCACTTCGTCCTTGCTGAAGCCCGGGAGTTCCGCGATCAGCTCATAGTGCTCCTTGGTTTCGACGACGTCGACCCTGGGGGTGGAAGCGGGATTCAACAGGCCATCGGACAGACTGTCCAGTTCTTTCAAAAAAGTGTATGCGTTCATGGTGAACCTCCTGTGATTCATACAAGAGGTATAGCAGAAAGCGTGCCAAAAATGTGTTAGATAGTCAAGGGGAGGAATGGATTAGGTAGAGCTATTTTGACACTATTGAGTCATAACGACACTTTTTATAGAAGAGTGAATTTGTAAGGATCTTTTTGACCCAATGAGTCATTTTTCCCTGGTCAAGGTGTAGCTAACGAGAGCCGGGGCCTGGGCGGCGGGCTTGTCGACGGTGAGTTCGACCTTTTGAACCAAGGGATGATCCAGGGCCTGCCGGCAGAAGTCCTCGCCAAAGGCCTCCAGAAGCTGCCAGCGCCGATCCGCCAACCAGGACTCTAGACGGGTTCTCAACACGGCGTAGTCCAGGGCGTCTTCCAGGCGGTCGGAGGCGGCGGCCTGGCGGAAATCCCCCCAGAGGCGCAGGTCGAGAATCAGCTCCTGCGACCCGAGCTTCTCGTGATCATAGGCGCCGATAGCGGCCTGGACGGACCAATGGGAAAGTCGGATGCAGTCAAAGCAACGGTCAGAGGGAGCCAAAGAGGTCTCCCTTCGGGTGTCTGCCGCCGTCGACGGCCAGAATCTGGCCGGTGACAAACCGGTTGTCTGTGAGGTACCTCAGCGCACGGACCAGGTCCGCCGGCCTGCCGTTGCGTGCCAAGGGAGTGGAGGCTAGACCGGCCTTCAGGATCAACCCGGGTGCCAGGCCGTTGACCCGGACTCCCGGCGCCAGTTCGGCGGCCAGGTAACGGGTGAGCTGGGCCAGCTCGCGTTTGGCGAAGGCATAGCTGAAATGCTGGGGATCTTGGTCCCGGAGGCGGCTGTCTAGCAGCGTCACCAGATGGCCCTCCCCCCTGCCCTCGGCCGACCAGCGGGCCAGAGCACGGGCCAGCACCACGGCAGTCCAGACATGAAGACGGTGGCTGGATTCCCAGGTTTCAGCGGCAGCGTCAACAAGAGTATCCTGATTCCAAACCGAAGCCGAGTGGACAATTAAGAGCGGCGGAGACTCCTCGAGACGTTCAGCAAGCGCCTCGACCCCGCCAGACAAGGAGAGATCAGCCTGAACCAGCCTGGCGCGGCGGCCCAAATCCCCAATTTTCGCGGCCAGGGCGCGGGCATCTTCTTCGGAAGTATGGTAGTGAAGCCACAGATCCCAACCCCGGCGGGCTAAATCGAGGGCAAAAGCCGCCCCAAGCCGTTTGGCCGCCCCGGTGACCAAGGCCCGTGGCCGTTTCCCTTCAAGAGTCAAGGGCATGAAAGTCAGCTATGCTCTGGATTCCCTCTTCCCAGGCCCAGGCCAGAAGACCATCGTAGACTTCTTGGGCAAGTTTCGGGTTGGCAAAGGTGCCGCATCCCACCTGTACAGCCGAAGCTCCGGCCAGCAGATGCTGGACGGCGTCCTGCCACCTGGTGATGCCGCCGATGCCGATAACAGGAATTTTGACCCGGCGGCTGACCTTGTAGACGGCAGCCACGGCCACCGGCAAAATGGCGGGACCGGAAAGACCGCCGGTACCGAAGGGCAGAACCGGTTTTTTTGTTTTCAGATCGATGACCATGCCGATGAGGGTATTGATGCAGCTGACCGCATCGGCACCTTCAGCTTCAGCCGCTTCGGCCATGCTGCCGATATCGGTGACGTTGGGCGAAAGTTTGAGAATCAGGGGCTTGCTTGTCCGTGCCCGAAGGCTGCGGGTAATCGCTGCCACCAGCTTGGGGTCGGTGCCCAAAGCCAATCCTCCATGCTTCACATTGGGGCAGCTGACATTGATTTCAAAACCGTCGACGCCGTCGACACTGTCGAGAATTTCCACTACCTGCTCGTAGTCAGAATCGACAGCCCCGGCGACATTGACAATCACCGACGAGGGAATTTTGCGGAGAAAAGGCAGTTTGTCGGTCAAAAACGCCTGAACGCCGACGTTAGCCAGACCAATGGAATTCAGCATGCCTGCCGGAGTCTCCACCAGGCGGGGAGAGGGATTTCCGATACGGGGTTCCGGAGTGATTGCCTTGGTGTAAACGGCACCGATCCGGCTGAAATCCACCAGATTCTCGTACTCCTTGGCGTAGCCGAACGTCCCTGAAGCGACACCCACAGGGTTGGACAGAATCAATTTTCGGAGTGAAAGGCTTAGGTCCATGCAATCACCTCCGAGGAAAAAACGGGACCTTCGGTGCAGACACGGACCATTTTTCGCTCATCGGTGGTGGCAACCGTGCAGCCGACGCAGGCCCCGACTCCGCAGGCCATGACTTCTTCCAGGCTGACTTTGCAGGGAATACCCAGAGGTTGCGCCCAAAAGTGGACGGCCTTGAGCATGGCGTTGGGACCACAGGCCCAAACAAACGCGTCAACACGGTCTTCGCTGGTGAGGGAATTGAGAAAATCAACCGTGGTGCCATGAAAACCGAACGTACCGTCGTCGGTACAGACCGTCTGCCGGACCAAGGGAGAAAGATCGAGTTTGGGAACCAGCGATTCGGATCGGTAGCCCAAAACAAGGCGGGGAGTAAAGCCCTTGGCAGCCAGCCAGTTGGCGGCAAAAACCATGGGACCAGTACCGATGCCGCCACCCACCATCAGAGGGTTGCGTTCCAGACCCAGCTGAAAATAAAACCCGCGGGGACCAAGGGTATCAATCACATCACCGGGCTTTTTCAGAGCCATCCGTTCGGTGGCAGGCCCTCTGACATGGTAGATGATCGAGGCAATTCTGGACTCCCGCTGAAAAGAAGCCAAAGCAAACGGACGTCTCAAATAAGGGGTGATGCCGCGGTCGACATTGAGGGAAACCACCTGACCTGGAAAAGGCACCCGCACATCTTCGGGCCAGGAGAGGAACATCTGGTAGTAATCCTCGGCCAATTCACGGTTTTCCAGAATTTCAGCGTCGAACTGCTTCATGAACGGCGAGTATATTAGGATTGCTTTTTTTTGTAAACTGTGGGAAGGTTTGGGCCAAAAAGGGATTCCCAAAGGATGGTCGCGTGCCCCTGAGAGCTGTTGCCTTCGACGTGGATGGAACCCTCTATCCCAACGCATCGATGTACCTCCATTCCCTCGGCTTGGCCCTCACCAATCTTCGTCTGCTCAAGACCTTGGAACGGGCCCGGATCGAGCTGCGCGACAAACCCGATCTCAGCGACGATTTTCATCGTGTTCAAGCCCGTTTGGTGGCTTCTTACCTACACATCAGCCCCGAACGGGCCTACGCGCTGATCGAAGGAAGAGTGTATACTCACTGGTATAAAACCTTCCGTAAACTCCGTCCCTTTGAAGGTTTGAACGAATGCATCGGTGAATTTCGCAAGGCGGGACTGAAAGTTGGTGTTTTGTCAGATTTTCCCATCCGTCACCGTTTGGAAGATCTGGGGTTGGAAGGCCCCTGGGACTGCGCGTTCTCATCGGAGGAAACCGGTTACCTCAAGCCCCACCCCCAGGCCTTTCAGGTTCTTGCCAACCGTCTCGGAATGCTCCCGTCAGAAATCCTGTACGTAGGAAACTCGTACACTTATGACGTTTTGGGTGCTTTTTCGGCTGGTATGCCCTGTGCCCACCTGACGGGCTCGCCACCGGTGAACAGCCGCGCTGTTTTTTCGTTTGTGCGCTACCCGCAGTTGAGAGATTTTGTCTTTCGCCAGCTAGATGATCCGGAGTACAATGGACTACCTGGGAGGGTTCCATGCTGAGTTTCGACTTCAGCGACCTCATTATACTCGGTGTCATGGCGGTCATGCTGCTGATCTTCCGCCAGCTCGATAAAAACAACCGGTCCTTGGAGAAAATCCGCAAGTACGCTGAAACGGTACGCCACGACCTGAATACCTTTGTTGAAGAACGCACTGCCACGGTCAAAGATTTCGAGACGATTCTGAAAGTTCATGACAAGACAGCCGCAGAAATTCTCCGGCGGATTCAAGGCGTAGAGTCAAACCTGCTGACACGCATCCCCGAAATCGAGAGCATGCAGTCGAGGCTGGACAGATACGCCCAGTCCATGGGCGAACTTGAAGCCCAGACGGACAGAGTCGACACCAACATCAACCGCCTCAAAGAAGAAACTACCTTCGTCGACCGGGTTTCACAGAGGATCAAGTCGGCGGGTGACCAGATGTCAGCTCTGGAAGAGGCGTTTGTCCAGATCCGGCAGGAATTCACGGACATCAACCAGAAAGATCTTGAGACAATCAGAAAGAATGCTCTGGAAGTGTTTGAGCGGGAAACCCTGACCTACGTCCAGCAGCTCCGCGTGGCGCAAAACCAGGTGGGAGGATTGCAGACCTCCATCGAAGAGGCCGAAGGCCGAATCCAGCGGTTTGTTCAGGATTCAGAAGAAAAGCAGCTCGCAACGTCCTTTGAAACCGCAGCGACCCTCGATGCCAAAGCCCAGGTGATTCTGCAGGAAGCCGAAGCAGCGTTCCGTGAAACGGCCAGGCAGGCCGATGATCTGTCGTCGTTGGTATTCGTCAAGCTCGAGGAAAGAATCGAGACCCAGGCCAAAGAATCAGAAATCCGGCTTCTGAATGATTTCACCGCCCGTGAAGCAGGCGTTCGAGCAGCCATCAACGCTCTTCAGGGCGAGATGGCCGAAGTGGATCAGAAAGTGGCTAACGGATCAACGACGCTCAACGAGCTGCTGGCTACCGTGCGCCAAGAAACCCAGGTGGTTCAGGCCAGAACCCAGGACGAGATGAAGGTGCTTCAAGAGACCTTGAAAGACGCGGCAGCGCAGTTGCGGCAGGACTTTCAAAATGAGCAGGCTCAGCTTCTGGGCATGACAGCCCAGCTCAAATCAGATCTGGAGCTCAAGGTCACCTCTGTTCGTCAGCAGGCCGTGTCCGAAGCCGAAACCCTGCGAAGCGAATTGCAGAAGTCTCTGGAAGCCGACCGTCAGACGGCGCAGGGATTGGTAGAAGAAATTCGCCAGTTTATCACCACCGCCCGAAAAGAAACCCAGGAAACCGAACAGCGAACCCTGGAGTCGCTCGACGCTCGTCTCAAGGATTATGAAACGGGATTTGCCTATCGTTACGGCAAAATGGAAGAGGCCGAGAAGGATCTTCTCACCCTCGACCAGAATCTTCGACAAGCAATGGAACGGGTGGCAGACCGCATCCAGCGCGATTTTGCCGCCTTTGATGAAGCAATGAACCAGCGCCGTCAAGAAGAGCAGGCACTGCTCGAGCGCAAAATCGAGGCCAGCCAGGCGTCCATGGTTCGGCTCGATAAAGATCTGGAAGAGCTCAAGTCCCGCGCTTACGACAACGTCAGTGAAAAGCTGCAGGGCTTTGAAGAAGAGTTCTTTGAAGATCTGCAAAAGCGAAATGCCTCGATCAGTCAGTCACTGGAAGATTGGCAAAGCGGCTTGAAGACCCAACTGGAAGACCTCAAGCTGGCGGCAGACCGTGACCGGGGCGAAGCGGAACGAACCGTAACCGAAGGGCTCAAAGTCAGAATTCAGGAACTGCAGAACGCATCTTTCCAACAGCTGGACCGCCTGGAGCGGCAGATCCACGAGGCACAAGAAGCCACAGGCGCTTCGGTACGCACTTATCGGGACGAAGTGGAGCAGACCCGTACCCGGTTGGTAGAGGAACTGGGCGATTTGGAAAAAGCCTTGGAAAGCCGGTTCGAGCAGGATAGGGCCCGGGCCGAATTGACAGCCGGTGAGTCCCTGACCCGCCTGGAGCGCGACCTGGAAGCCCGAATCCGAACCCTCAATGACGACTTGGCCCAGTTCAAGGGCGAATACCAGGTGGGGATCGAAGGCGCTCAAGCTGATTTCGGACAGTGGCAAACCAAGTTTGCTCAGCGGTTCAAGGAGCTGGAAGCCGACCTGGGAGAGCAGTACCGGGCCTTCAAGGCGGCTTTGTCAGAGCGGATCGGTGCTTTGTCGGACGAGTTCAGTCTCCAGAAGGAAGAGCTCATTACCCGCTCGGCCGAAGACAGGATCAACCTGCGCAACGACATGACCCAGATCAAGGTTGCCGTGGAGGAGCTCGAGTCGTCGCTCAGGTCGCGCAGCCAGGCTGCCACCGAGGCTTTCGACCGCGAGTACGAGGCGATGAGCCAGGACTTCCAGAAGAAGAACCGGGAACTCGTCAACGATATCGAGAACAAGGTGCGCGACTACCGCGCCTCGGTAACCGACACAAAAGAAAAAGCCGAAGCCATGCAGAAAAAGCTGTTTGGCAAGATCGAGGACCAGGCCAGCCTGCTCAACAGCAGCCTGGAAGAGATTGAGAAGCGGCAGAAGAACTTTATCAACCAGACCAAGGTGTTCGAGCGGGCCGACAGTCTTAAACAGGATCTTCAGGAATCGATCGAAGACCTCAAGGGGGACCTGGCCCGGATCGAGGTGCAACGCAAGGACCTCTTTGAGATTGAAACTGCCGTTGCCAGGATCAAGAAGCTGGGCGACGAAACCAGCGACAAGGCAGCCCGTTTCACTGCAGAAAAGAAGCGTATCGATCTGATGGACTCGGACTTCCAGCGCATTCTCAGCCTCAGCCAGGCGATGGAAGTGCGGCTCGAGCAGGTCACGTCCAGCCACGATCTGCTGCAGGATATCCAGCTGCGTATCCGAAAACTCGAAGACTACTCCAAGGACATTGAAGTCCGGTACGAGCGTCTGGAGAAACGGCGGGAAGTGCTGGACTCGACTACCGACGGTGTGGACCGCAATTTCGCCCTTCTGGAAAAGATCGAGAAGGCCGTACGCGGTCTGGACGCCGAACTCAAGGCGGTCAATCCCGAGGTGGAAGACGCCCGCAAGCGGTTGAAGGTTCTTTCGCAGGGCAAGGACGAGGCCGACCGCGCTGTGGAACGGCTGACCCAGCTGGACCATATTCTGCAAGATGTCGAAGGTCGGATCGGCCGCATGGAAAAGGCCAGAGAATGGATAGCCGGTGTGGAAACCAGACTGACCGAAACCAAGGAAGCGGCCGAAGAACAGGTTCAGACCCTGGCCACCATTACCAAGGCAGCAGCCACACCGGCCCCTAAGGGCGGGCGGACTGCCGATGCGGAACTCAGACAGACCGTACTCAAGCTGGCCCGTCAAGGTTGGGCGAAGGAAGAAATCAGCCGCGCTACCAAACTCTCTCTGGGCGAGGTGGAGCTGATTCTGGAGCTGGGAAGCCGGTAATAAAGAGTCCCTCCACCAAGGCATCGAGTGTTACCTGTGAAAGGCCACCCGTGACAATGACCGCATCACAGTACGGTGCCAGCAGAGGGGCGTCATCGGGGCTGCGTGTGGCAATTCCTACAATGATTTTGTCGGGACAAATCTGGCGGGTATACTTCAAGGTCTCGATCTGCTCTTCAAAGGCATAGGCGTTTACGGTGGTGAACAGACAGAAATCCGTGATAAAGGCGATATCGCCGGCCGAAACCTGCTCCATATGGGTGGGCCGCCAGGGAAGAAAGGCTTCCTTCACCAACGGGTGCCCCGTGAGGCGATGCAGGGTCTGCTTCAACGAGAGGGGATCATAGAGGTTGATGGCATCGCTCATCACCAACCGGGCAGGATTGGCGAAAATGATGCCCACCTGACGATCGGGGACGAGTTTCAGCGGAAAAAGCCCCGGATCACCCTTGGTACACCAAAGCGCTTTCTGGGCGATCTTACGGGCAACCGCATCGCCGTCCTTCTTGGCAAAAGCGGGAACAGAAGGGATTTCGGTACAATACTTTGCCTTGTGGGTCAGCACACGATGGCAGGCTTCGTCGATGCGGGCGACAGAAACCCGACCCTCGGCAACCGCTTTTTCAATGATGTCGACATAGGTGTCCGATAGCGCGGTATGCATCAACAGGTCGGCACCGGCATTCAACGCCAGGATCACCGACTCCGCGTCGCCGTATTGGCTGCGGATGGCTCCCATAATCAGATCATCGGTGACCACCAAACCCTGAAAGCCAAGTTCGAAGCGCAAGTAGTCCATCCATTTCTTTGAGACGGAGGCAGGGTAATCCCCATCGACGGCGGGGAATACGCCATGGTGGGTCATCAACACGTCCAAGCCGTCTTCTATCGCTTGTCGAAACGGCAGCAGTTCGACCTCGACCAGCCGCTTCAGGTCGCCGGGATGGCTGTCGCACTGAAAGTGGGTGTCTTCCTGGGTCAGCCGCATGCCCGGAAAATGCTTGCCGCAGGCCGAAATGCCTTCTGCTCGCAGGCCTCGGATAAACCCCTTGCCCATTTCGGCAACCACTTCAGGGAGGCTTGAGTACATACGGTTGTCAACAATGGGAACACCAAAACGGCGGTCGTAGGCGACATCCAAAACAGGGGCATAGCACAAATTGATGCCGGCGTAGCGCAGTTCTTTACCCACATGATGCCCTTGGGCTTGAGCGAGTGCGGCATCGTTGGCAAGCCCCAGCGCCATGTTGCCGGGAAACATTGTGGTTCCCCGGTGGATGGCCGTCAACTGCCCCCCTTCCTGATCAATGGAAATCAGATAGGGAAGCCCGTGCGGGCTTTGGGGAGCATGCGACTGAATTTGGACGGTCATGGTATGGAGCTGCTCCAGATCGCGGACGTTGGCACCGGAAAAGAACAGCAGATTTCCCAGCTCTCCCTTTTGATTGAGGGCAACGAGACGTTCAGGGAGGTCTTCGTAACCCTGATAATACTGAAGAAAGGTCTGAGCGATTTTCTGGCGCAGGGTCAAGCGGTTCATTGTCTGACGGACATCCATGCGGCCTCCCGGATTCCATGATGGTTGATTGATGTTACCAACTATCCTAAAACAACATCGGTTTCTTGTAAAGCATCTCTTCGTCAATTAGTTGATTTATTCAAACAACCTATTGACAGGTCTCTATGGTGGGTATAGTCTCAATCTAGATTCCCATTGTGGGGGATCAACAAACCTTAGGAGGATGTGTTCATGAAGAAGCACTCCCTGACCATTCTTGGTCTGTCCTTGGCCCTTGTGGCGGCTTTCACTCTGGCCTCTTGCCAGGCTGGTAGCGCCAGCGGCGGCAAAGTTGAGCTTTCTGTTCTCTATTATGTCGATGCCAGTGCCCCCGGTTACGCCAACGAAGTCAAGTCCTGGGACCTTGTGAAGGAAAAGACCAAGGGTATTGCCGACCTCAAGATTGAAGAGCTGTTCAATGAGCCCTTCCATCAGAAGACCGAGGCGTACGCCGCTTCGGGAAAAATGCCCGACATTCTGTACATGTGGCCCTCTGGCCGCTCCGGTACCCTGCACAGCAAGAAGCTGGTGAAGGACCTGACCCCTCTTCTGGGCGAAGAATACCTGAAGGCTTTTGCCCCCGGAGCCATCGACCCCAAGGCGCAAGCCGCCGGCTACCTGGCCGAACTGCCCAACGGTGTCACCGCCACGCACGTGTTTTACGTCAACAAGCCCGTTTTGGACAAGTTGGGACTGACCCCCGCCACCACCTATGAAGAACTGAAGGCCCAGGCCCCCAAGCTGAAGGCTGCCGGTCTCGAAGTGGTCCTGATGGCCAACAAAGATGACTGGGTCATGCAGTCCTGCCTCTTCTCGACCGTTGTGGGCCGCATCGCCGGCAACGAATTTATCGACGCTGTGGTTGCCGGCAACGCCAAGTTCACCGACCAGCCCTTCGTGGATTCCCTGAAGTTCATTCAGACCCTCTACGCCGACGGCGTGCTTTCGAAGACCTCTCTTCAGACAGGCTACGGTGAAGTCCCCGGCCTGTTCGCTGCCGGAAAAGCCGCCTATTACATTGACGGAGACTGGAGAGCCGGAGCGTTCCTGACCGACCCCGCGACCAAGACCGCTTTGATCAGCCCCGAAGATCAGAAGAACATTCTGTTCACTGTGTTCCCGACCATGCCCGGTGAAAAGTCCGACGCTCCTGGCACCTCGATCGTGGTTGGCACAGGCTTTGGTATCAGCTCTACCGTAGAAGCTGGTTCGGCTAAGGAAAAGGCTGCCATCGAAGTGATCAAGGCCCTGCAGAGCGCAGAAGTTCAGCTCATCCGCCTGGAATCGGGTGCTTCGTTCCCGTCACGCACCGATGTGACCAGCGACAAGCTGGAACCCCTCTCGGTGAGCCGCGGTGCGTTCTACGCCACCACCAAGGGTTCCTACGTGCTTGACGGTGTGCTGGACCCCAAAGTCTTCACACCTCTGAACATCGGCCTGCAGGAAATCGGGTTGGGCAAGACCACCCCCGAAGCCCTGGCTGCCAAGGTTCAAAAAGCCTTCGACGATTGGAAGGCTTCGATGTAATCTTCCAAAAGGCCGGCCTTCGGGTCGGCCTTTTTTTTCCACAGAATTCCCGAGGAGGTCCCCGTGGCGACAATATTGACCAAAAAGGGAGAGGAACGTACGGCATTTTGGGTCTTGGCCCTGCCGGCCGTTCTCATCTATCTGTTCGTAATGGCCTTTCCGACTCTGGTCACCATCTGGCTGAGTCTGACCAACTACACCAGCGGCCAGCTGTTCAGCGCTGATACCAAGATGGACCTGGTGTGGTTCAAGCACTACACCCGGATGTTCGGTGACGAGTACTTCTGGATGGCGCTGCAGAACAACTTTGCCATTGTCGCTATTTCCGTGCTGGGACAGATCCCCCTCGGGTTTATTCTCGCCTACGTTTTGTACCGAAAACTGGTGGTCTTCACAGGCTTCTGGCAGACCATCCTCTACATTCCCGTCATCATTTCGACCATTGTCGTCGGAATTCTCTGGCAGACCATTTTTTCGCCCATCGCCGGCCCGATTACCGCCATGATGCGGCAGTTTATCCCCGGTTGGGAAAACAACCTGATGAACGACCCCAACCTGGCGATGTTTCCGGTTCTGTTCGTTCTGTTGTGGATGTACACCGGCACCTACCTCATCATCTTTCTGGCCAATCTGCAGCGTATCGACGCCTCGATCATCGAAGCGGCCCGCATCGACGGTGCCAACGAGTTTCAAGTTCTGCGGCGTATCATTCTACCCGCCCTTTCAGGGGTGATTGTCACCAGCGCCATTCTGGCGATTTCAGGATCGCTGAAGTCCTTCGACCTGATTTTCGCCATGACCAGCGGCGGGCCTGCCCACCGTACCTCGGTGCTGGCGCTGTACATGTACGACAACGCCTTCCGGGGAGCCCCGGACTACGGCCTGGCCAATGCCATTTCGACCTTTATGGTGGTGCTGAGCTTCGCCCTGATCGCCATCACCCAATGGGTCGAGCGCAAGTTCGGCGGAAAGGAGGAGTGACCATGAAGACCTTTGGACTCATAATTGGAAAAACTGTCCTTTACCTCACTTTGATTCTGTTCGGACTGATGACCATTTACCCGCTTCTGTGGTTGTTCATGAACTCCTTCAAGACCACCATCGAGTTTCAGACCAACGCCATGGGTCTGCCCAACATCGCCACCCTGGCCAACTACGTGGGGGCGTGGCAGATCGGCAACTTCGACAAGTTGTTCCTCAACAGCCTGTTTTACACCATCGGATCGACCGTCGCTATTGTTGTGCTGGCCATGATGGCCGCCTTCGCCTTTGCCAAGCTGCAGAACCGGTTCAAAACAGTGCTGTACGGCTCGTTCATTGTGGGAATTCTGCTGACACTGCAATCCATTATGATTCCGCTGTTTATCATGATGAACACCCTGAACCTGTATAACACGCATCTGGGGGTTCTCATTCCCTACATCGGCATCGGCCTACCCATGGGGGTGTACCTGGGCACCGAGTTCATCAAAGGAGTTCCCGACTCGTTGGTAGAATCCGCGCGGCTGGAAGGTGCGACCTTCCTGGAGGTCTTCTGGAAGATCATCTTCCCCATGACAAAACCGGTGGCCATCACCCTTTCCATTCTGAACGTCGCAGGCGTATGGAATGAATTCATGCTGATCAATATTCTGACCACCGATATCACCGTAAAGTCGCTGCCTGTGGGAATCATGAAGTTTTCTGGAACCCTGGCCAGTGACTACGG